>JBBRGN010000240.1:0-7605 GCA_038240665.1 Chitinophagales bacterium
GAGCAACAAGACCAAATGATAGCATATGGAGCGGAAATTTTTAGATCTATTGGTTGATCCAATAACGCAGCAACCGTTGCTATGGGATGCCACCCAGCTGGAGCTTAAGTCTACAACTTCTGGAAAGCACTATCCGCTTTATGGCCAAGTGGCCGTCATTTTGGAACCTCTTCTTGGATCATTTTTGGAACCCTCTCTGCTGCATCAGCAATACGGTACCCATTTTGATTATCAGCACCATTATGAACAGGACGCTGTGCTTTTTGATTACTCTGAACAACCCGAAAGTCAGGCCACCATTCATGAAAACCGCCGCTTGCATCAAGCTATTTTTTCCATAATTCGCCCTCGCCAGCATTTGCTGCTGGATGTTGGGTGTGGCAATGGATGGGCGGCGCAGGAAGCGCTTAAAAAAGGATTGACCATTATTTCAATGGATGTTTCTAGGGCCAATCCAGAAAAAGCAATCCAACAATACCCTCATGAAAAACATTTTGGCTTGGTAGCCGATGCCTTTCAAATGCCAATAAAAGATGCGGCTTTGGATGCCATCATCGCCTCCGAAATCATGGAACACGTTGCTGATCCACAAAAATTTGTAGCAGCTTTGTATGAAAAACTTCGTCCGGGTGGACAACTGATCATCACCACGCCTTACAACGAAAAAATCGAGTACTACCTATGTGTGCATTGCAATCGGCCTACGCCTAAACATGCGCATTTGCACTCTTTTAATGAACACAACATCCAAAAGCTTTTTCCGGTGGGAAGCACCAGCCGTTGGGAGGCCTTTAGCAACAAGTATTTGGCCAAGTTGCGGACGCATGTGCTGCTCAAACACTTGCCTTTTGGAGTTTGGCGCGCAGTGGATAAATTGATCAATCGACTGATCTGGCAGCCAACGCGCTTGCTAATGGAGATTACCAAGCCAGAGTAGGACTTTTTGTGCCGCTTCAAAAAATTATTTATCTTACTGAGGAAAAATTTTCCAGTCCACAGCTAAGCCTTAACATTCATCAGTCCTCTTCTAATGCTTGGAGAAAAAAACCTCAACGTTTTATTGACTTCTTTGCGTCCTCAGCTGCACCAAGCTGCCTATGTGTTCTGTGTAGCACCAGAGGACTATGATGTGTCGAGCGTTGAATTGCTCGGTTTTTTTCGAGAACCAGAAGGGCGTACCCTTATTCTAAAACAAACGGAAGCCGATCGATTAGGATTGAATTATACTTTTGTGGCCAGTTGGATCAGCTTAACGGTACATTCGGCTTTAGATGCCGTAGGATTGACGGCTGCTTTTGCTACTGCCTTAGCGAAAGAGGGCATCAGTTGTAATACAATTGCTGGGTTTTTCCACGATCATCTTTTTGTGAGCCAACAAGACGGGGAAAAAGCCTTGGCGGTATTGAAAAAGCTTTCGGAAACGGCCGCATTAAATCAAATTTGATATGGTGGACTGCAATGTTTTACGAAACTTGGCAATCGGGTTTCCAAAGGTGGAAGAATTACCGCATTTTGAGAAAGCTTCCTTTCGGATCAATAAAAAAATCTTTGCTACCCTAACCGAGGCCAAAATGCAAGCATCCATTAAGTTATCGGAAGTGGATCAATCCATTTTTTGCGCTTACGATGCCAAGGTCATCCATCCCGTTCCCAATAAATGGGGATTACAGGGTTGGACGATCATCCATTTGCAGGAAGTTACACTAGACTTATTGGAAGCGGCATTGGCTGCGGCATATGAAGAAGTTTCAAAAAAGAAATAAATAAAAGAACATGTCCAATTTTTCCATTAGAACTGCAGAGATCGATGACTTAGACCAAATCCGACAATTGTTTCGGGATACCATTACGATGATCAATGTCAAGGATTATCACCCCGAACAGATTGCTGTTTGGGCAGCTTCCAGCGAGAATGTGGAACGCTGGGTAGAAAAAATCAAGGAACATCATTTTTTTGTAGCCCACCAAGGGGATAGAATAATCGGGTTTTGTTCCTTGACGGATGCGGGTTACCTGGATTTTATGTACATCCACAAGGATCATCAAGGCGAAGGAATAGCCAGCGCATTGCTGACACGTTTGGAGGAATTGGCGAAGGAGTTGGCATTAAAACGCATCTGGGCAGACGTAAGCATCACTGCGCGGCCTTTTTTTGGAAGCAGGGGATTCCGTACTTACCACATCCATACTAGGATGTTAGGGGATGTGCCTTTTGAGAATGCGGAAATGGAAAAAGACATTTAAGGGAAATAAAAATACGCCAAGAATGCCCCTTGTTCATTTTTTTTAATGCAGGCACTCTTGGCGATTTTTTAAGCACTTTTATAGCTGTGGGAACATATGATTCCGGAAAGCATCGACAAAAAGTCGGTAGTCATCCCTTACGATTTCTCCATATTCCATACCAAAACGTACCATCTCCTCCACGAAAGCATCTTCTTTGCCTTCTAGCATGTCATAAATAGCTTCTTCGGTAGAGTAGGGGACAAGTGTATGATCGCTATCGTCGTCAGAGATGCAATGGATCTTGGCAATGGCCTGACCTAAGAAGTCTACCAATTCCAGGATGTCATCCATCTTGTTAATGCCATCCCAGTTTAAGTCGGCGGTGTAAGGCGAAAATTCAGACACGAAATAACCTACGCCATTCAATGAATTGTAACCGAGCCAGGGATCAGTATTGGCTTGGAGGGCGCGTTGCGACAAACAAGTGCGGTGACCGTGGTGGAGGAAGTAAGCGCCAACACTGGCATCGGTTTGCACCCGGCTAGCGGAAGCTACTTGTCCCTGTTTCATGGATAAAATGACGTCGTTTTCCAGCGTCTGTGTAGGGCCTTCCAGCAAAAATGAATAAATTTTAAACCCTGCGCTACCAATTCCCGCGCCTTGTACTTCTACAATATCTTTGATGTTGTAGTTGACTCGGGCTTTGCGTTTGCGTTTAGGAATGGTTTCTAAGTATTCTTCAAAGCAAGCTTCCAGATTTTCGTAAAGCGTTTTATCGATTGGGCGATTGATTTTGTTGATCGCAAAACGGCGATCGTAATTTTCAATCGTAGTTAAACCTTCCAACAAACCGTAGCGGCTTTCCAAACGGGTTTCGTTGATCAGATCTTGCAACTTACCACTGGTGGTTGCAATGGTAAGGGAATAACCATCGACATGGCCTTTTTCTTTGAAGGCTTTTACCCGTTTCACGTAGCCTTTTGCGGCTACCTGGATGGCGTGACGAATTTCATCGTCGCTTAAGGCTTTTTGGTAACCAATCAAAGCCAAGCTGGCGACAAAACGTTTCATATCCCAAGTAAAAGGGCCGACAAAAGCTTCGTCAAAATCGTTGACATCAAAAACCAAAATACCTTCACTATTGAGGTAGGTACCAAAGTTTTCGGCATGTAAATCGCCTTGGATCCACACCCGACTGGTCTTGTCATCCAGAAAAGGATCTAGGTCGCGCGCGACATCAGCATAGTATAAACAGGCACTTCCGCGATAGAATGCGAAGGGCGTTGAAGCCATTTTACGAAATTTGTTGCGCCAAGCATCTGATTCAGCTCGCATTACATCATCAAAACAATCGGTAAAGGTTTTAACGATGAATTTTTGACGATTCTCAGGCGACTCAGCGCGGAGAACGTTGGTTATGGGTTCCATTTTGAGTTAAATTGTTTTCGAAAAAGTTAATGTTCTTGGTTCATAATTAATTAAGTATGAAAATATCGGTTTTTTTAGGATATATGAAAAAAAGGTTACAAAGCAGCAAAATTAGAGGATGGGTGTTTTAAATCAATGTATACAAGCAAAAATTAAGTGGTATATCTTTGTCTAAGAATACACATACAATGAGCCTTACTCCCAATTCTTACAACCACTTTGCCGGGCATAAAATCCAACGCATCGAAGCCATCAGCGACGGCGTTTTTGCCATTGCGCTTACGTTATTGGTACTCGATATCCGAGTTCCGGTAGCTAATTCGATTTACTCCGAAGAGGGACTAATGAAAGTTTTTTTTGGGCTGACCCCTAAATTATTGGGGTATTTCCTCAGCTTTATGACGCTAGGGATCTTTTGGACGGGGCATTCTACGCAGTTCAACTTCATCGAAAAAAGTGATCGACACCTCAACTGGATTTCCTTGTTTTTCCTGCTTTTTGTGTCTATTTTGCCCTTCACAACCGCTTTTTTGAGCGAGTATATTCAATTTAAATTTTCGATTGGGTTGTATTGGCTGAATATTTTTTTAATGGGGATATTGTTGTACGTCCACTGGAATTACGCTTACAAGCATAAATTTTTAAACGGAAGCGCTAGAGATAATGCACTAGTTGATAAGGCAATACGAGAGCGGATCATTATCGCCCAAGCACTCTATCTAGTTGGTGCTTTACTTTGTTTTTTCAATACCTACATCAGCATCATCGCCATCATTCTGGTACAACTCAACTATGCTTTAGGATTGTTTTCAAAACGGCCGCAATGGTTTAAAGCTCGATAATCATGGCAAGAACCACCCTAACACCAGAACTAAAAAAAGCCATTCTTGAACTTCCGACTAAGGAAAAAGACAAATTGTTGCTCCGCTTATTGCCTTCCAAGCGCGACTTGGTCAAGCAGTTGGAATTTAAATTGCTGGAAGGAGGCGAAACAACGGAATCGAGACGCGAAGAACTGAAGAAAATGATTCAAAAAGATTTGAAAACCACCTCCTTTTATTCACCTGGCTATCTATTGCTCGATCTCCGAGCTTATAGTGGTCGGATTACCGAACACGTCAAAACCACGAAAGACAAGTTGGGAGAGATTGAGCTCAATTTTTTTATGCTCAACGAAGCATTTGACCTTTTTGCCGAGAAATTGCTGGCTTACAAGCTGCATCAATCGGCTACCTTGAACGAATACGTGGTGCAAAGAACCTTGAAATTACTCAAGCTCCTTTCCAAGATGCATGAAGATTACCACCTCGAATTTCGGGACAGCATGCGTTCGCTTGGTGCTCATTTTGACAAAAATGCCGGTTTAAAACTGGAAGCAAAACAAGCCGGGCTAAAGCTCAACTGGTTGCTTGAAGGCGAAGTACCCGAAACTTGGGAACTGTAGTCTTTCTTTACTTCGGTGAAAAAAACAGGAAATAATCGTAAACCGAGCGGGCTACGTGGGCAATGATTTTTTCTCGCTCGGGAATCTCTTTGATCGAATCTTTTACAAAAATGCTCACGATGATGTTACCGGCTTGATCCGGTAGTTCGATGATGCCTACATCATTGGTAGTAGCACCGATGGTGCCCGTTTTATGGGCTACCCGCGTGTTGGGAGGCAACAAACCCTTGATGCGGCCGTCGCCCGTCTGACATCGGTACATGATGTCCAACAAGAGTTGGTTGCTGGCCGGCTGAAGGAGCTGACCTTTCCAGATCTTGAGCAACAATAGCGTCATTGCGCGTGGGGTGGAAATATCCAGACCGTCTTTTGCAAAAACTTCTCCGGCCTTTTTTTGCGCTTCAGGGCTAAGTTCTTTTTCCATTTGATCAAACTCCTGAATCGAAACCTGTTTATTGGCAGGAAGTTTGATGCCTATAAAATCTGCAATCAGCTTTAAAGTCGAGCGATCTACCCGCTGACCTTCAATGCCATTGGATTTGAGCATTTTGGTAACTACCTCCGGACCTCCGGCAAGCCGTAAACACATATCCGTTGCGCTGTTGTCGCTGATCAAAAGCATCAATTCCAGTAAATTGCGAACCGAAAGCGCCACACCAGGATCATCGAGCAAGTAGCTGAGGGTTCCGCTACCGGGGTGTAAATCGGTAGCCTGAACAGTGACTAGGCTGTCCAAGCGCAAAGTTTTTGCATCTACTCGTTTGAGCAATTGCACGGCGATGGCCACTTTGAAGGAGCTGGCCATGGGAAAGGATTCGGTTTCGTTAAAGTAGAGCTCCTGGCCAGATTCGATGTGATAAATTCCGACGCCGATTTTTCCGCCAGATAGCACATCAAAACGTCTCAATTCATTGGAAAGGCGTTTCAAACTCCCAGTTTGTGCGGTGCTGTACTGGATAAAAAAAACGCTCAAAGTAGATAGTAGAAAAAAAAAGCGGATGGTCAAGGTTTTCGACATGGCGGCGGTGTTTTTTTCTCAAAATACAATTTTTTTGATTTTTGAAACTCAAAATACTTTTGTCATTTGGGTTGATAACTTTGTAGATTTAAATTATTTTTCCCAGATGAATACAAAACAGATTTTATCAATTACTGCTTTTCTTGGTCTGGCCTTGGTGTCCCTTCAGGCACAACAGTGGGAAGTCTCAACGGCTCAAGCTTGGTATGCCAAACAACCTTGGTTGGTGGGTTGCAACTACATTCCTCATTATGCGATCAACCAATTGGAAATGTTTCAGCCCGAGACCTTTGATCCGACAGTGATTGATCAAGAACTCAAATTAGCGGAACGCATAGGTATGAACACTTTGCGGGTGTTTTTGCACGACTTATTGTGGAAACAAGACGCCGAAGGGTTTAAAAACCGCATCGATCAGTTTTTGAAGATCTGTGCCAAACATAAAATGCGGGTCATTTTTGTGTTGTTTGATTCTACTTGGGATCCCCAGCCAAAATTAGGCAGACAACACGATCCGATTTCCGGGGTACACAACTCGGGTTGGGTACAAAGCCCTGGCGCTGCCGTTCTGAATGACACCGAGCAATGGTTGACTTTGCTGCGGTATGTCCAGGACCTTGTGGGGTCATTTGCCAAAGACGTACGCATCCTAGCTTGGGATCTGGTCAATGAACCAGATAACGGCTCGATGTCGTATCAATCAACGGAAATCCCCCTAGAGCGCAAGGAGGAAATGGGCATTTTTTTGACGAAAAAAACTTTTGATTGGGTGCGCGAAATCAATCCCAGTCAACCCCTTACAACGGGCCTTTGGACTGGAAACTGGGAAAATCCTTCCAAGATGAACGACTTTAACAAGTGGTTGCTCGACAATTCCGATGTTGTTACTTTTCATGGTTACTATAGGGCGGATGAATTTTCCAAAAAGCTTAGGGCGCTAAAGAACCTGTCTCGTCGACCCATCATTTGTACGGAATACCTAGCGCGGGGATCAGGGAGTACTTTTGAAACCATTTTGCCGATTGGTAAGGAAAATAAAATCGGCATGATCAGTTGGGGATTGGTAGCCGGCAAAACCAATACCATCTACCCTTGGTCGTCGTGGGATAAACCATTTCCCAACGAACCGGAAATTTGGCATCAAGATATATTTCGAGCCGATGGAACGCCCTATCGAAAAGAAGAAGTCGAGTTTATTCAAAAGCTGGTGAAGGAAAAATGAATATTTTGAAAAAAGAAAAGGCTTTCCAGTTTGATTTGGAAAGCCTTTTTTATGGTACGTATGGTAACGATTAGAGTTTAAACGCTGCCTTTACTTGATCTACGTGATCCAATTTTTCCCAGGTAAAAGTTTCTACCTCTTTTTCCACCATTTGGCCGGTAGCATCACGCAATACCACTTTTTTGATTTCAGAAGTACGACCCATGTGTCCGTAAGCTGCGGTATCCGAATAGATGGGATTGCGCAATTTCAAACGTTGCTCGATGG
>JBBRGN010000241.1:0-7581 GCA_038240665.1 Chitinophagales bacterium
CTTTGATGTCATTGGCCCAAATTTCGCCGTAATAATGATGCCCAATGCGTTCGCGAAGTGCTGAAGAAAAACTGATCTCGCGATCATTTTGCTGCATGAATTCCTCTGTCGACAAACGCCCCAACCAATACGTGATGTGAAATAGACTGTTGCAGTTGGAATCTTGCGCAAAACGTTTGCCAGCTTCCAGCGTTTCTTCGTAAGTTCTGCCCAATAAGGTACTTAGATAGGTGTAAGCCACTTCAGAATTGAATTCTTCGCCATTCATTTCTTTTTCTACCACTTCCTGCAAGAGCATCCACTCGCGGCGTGGACGTTCTTTATGATCCAGGCTGTTGCGCCGTATTTTTTCTGCCTCGATGTACAAAAAAGTCAAGTGCGTCATGATGTCGTAAATGTCGCTGCGGGCGCGAGTCATCTCTACAAACATTTGCTCCTCATCAATGCGATAGCAATTCCGCCGCCGGCGCGGCGGGATCAAAGGCTCAAAACCAGAATCTTCAAATCCCTCTCTGCTGATCAGTCGCACATAACGGCACTCTTCGATTCCTTTGGGTAAGCGCTGAAAAATGTACAACAAGCCGTTTAATTCTACCCGTTCTGGATCTGAAATAGCGCCATAAATCTCAGGGCGTAAGGTCATTAAAGCTTCGATCATGGCTTCCCCGGAAAGCCCCAATGGCTTGTAACTCCCACGAATAAACAAGTGTCGCATGGCAATGTAAAGACGCTGAACAGCTGCGCGCGACTCCTGCGCGCGGGTACGATGAGTGGAAACGGGCATTTTTACTGGCAAAGTTAAACGGTAAAGTGAAAAATTGGAATAGATCGGTTGGAATTAAGGAATGAGTGAAAATAAGTTCACGAATTTGGCGCAGCTATTTTGAGTTTAATCGATTATCTTTTGAGGCGAATAACAAGCTTATTTAACGAAAAAGATAAGAAGAGTAAACTCAAAAGAACCAGTCAAAACGTGAAGTTATTTTTTAATCATTCCTAAGCCATCATTCCTCCGTCAATCGGCAAACATAAGCCAGTTACATATGCCGAAGCTGGATCCGCTAGCCATAATACCGCATTGGTAATATCGGAAGGTACGCCGTACCGCCGCAAGGGGATATTTTTTTCCAGTTTTTCAACCAAAGAAGCATCGGCGCTAAAAAGCTCATCCAACAAAGGCGTCTGGGTAAAAACTGGGCAAACGGCATTGATGCGGATATGGTAGCGCGCGTTTTCAAGTGCGGCGGCCTTGGTAAGCCCTACTACGGCATGTTTGCTGGCGGTATAGGCGGGCGCCAGGGGCAATCCTTTGAGTCCGGCCACGGAAGCCACGTTGATGATTACCCCGCCTTGCTTGAGCGGCAACATGGCTTGCAATTGAGCACGCATACACAAAAACACTCCCGTTTGGTTGATGGCAATTACTTTGTTCCAATCTTCCAGGTCGTATTGTACCACGGGTTTGCGGGCTCCGCCAATACCGGCATTGTTAACGGCAATGTTTAGCGTGCCGTAAGTTGCTATGGTTTTTGCGATGGCGACATTGACGGAAGTTTCGTTGCTTACGTCGCAAATAATAGCCATTGCTTGGCCATTTTGGGCATGGATGGCGGCTACCGTCTCCTGCGCAGCTGCCTCCTGTACATCGGCTACTACTACTTTCGCGCCTTGAGCTGCAAAACCTATCGCCATATCCCGCCCCAAACCCGAAGCAGCTCCAGTGATGAACACTACTTGATCTTGAAAAGTCATCTTGAATTCATTTATGCGGATAAACATACCTCAAAATAGCGAGATGTTTTAGCACTGGAGGAAGGTAGGTTGATAATTCCCCAAAAAAGAATTCGCCAATTCAGTAATTCCTGAATCGGCGAACCGTGATTTAGAAGGAAAACTCGGTGAAAAAACACCGCGTTGTTGGTCATTTCTGCTATAGAGAGCAGCTTTAAGCAAAAAACGCTGCCCGTATACCTTATTTTTCCTACCGAAAAATGGATAGAATCGACGAAAGTGAGGAGAAGGTGGATGAACGTGCCGATTCAAAGATTGCTTAAAAAGATGTGAGCACTTTATTCAATAATGATTTACTAGGAATAGCCCCAAATCAATGTAAAACAATCATTTCACTGTAGGTTTTGTTGTTTGCACCAAATGTAAGTAGTAGATAGTAAGTGCCGCGTTCTAAGTTTGCCACATCAAAAGAAATCAAATTCGTACCAGAGAAGTATTGCGTTTTTTGCGCATTTGTGACATCAAAATTTCTTGCAACAGTTGAACGATTGGCACTAACCAATTTCAATGATTTTAGAGTATTAGACGCCTCCTTGTCTAATTCAACACTCACCGTACTGGTAGCTGGATTAGGGCTTGTTAGGCGGTAGGTTCCGGTAGTTTGTAAGGGAATAATAACATCAACACCTTGCCCGCATCTATTTGCTGTGCGTACCCGAATTGCCATTGAACTGGTGGTAGATGCATTCCCTGAATTGCAATCATTAAAAGTGATGCTGTTGAAAACATTTGAACAGCTACCACAATAGCCTGGATAAAAATATCCACTACCTCCAAATAGCTCCCACTTATAAGTTTGACAAGCCCCACCACCTTGAAGGCTGATGTAAGAGCTACCGCTGGTATAGTTGGGGTAGTAATTTGGGTGCCCATCTACCAACACTTCAGAACTGGCCACCTGCGGGACGCCTGCATAGATGTTCCAGGTTCTGGTTTTGGTAACACTACAGGCATTTGAAGCGGCCAGCGTTAAAGTTCCATTGGTCGTACCTCTTACCGTGACGATAGATTGATTGGCGCCAGCAGTAATAGTAGTCCCCCCTGTAGCAGACCAGGAGAAATTTGTAGCATTTGCAGAAGAAGTACCCGATAATTGACGCGTTTCGCTACCGCAAAGGGGTTTATCATCTGGCGACCAGGCTATGCTTGAAATATTGGCACTTTCGACTCTGGGTCGGGTAATCGATACCGAGTAAGTTTGACTCACTGTTCCGTCTGATCTTTTGGCTTTAACGCTAAGTGTTCCATTGGAAATCCCCACATCAGTAGTTGTAGTAATAGAATTTGAGGTAGAAGAGCCACTCCAACCACTTGGAAGACTCCAGGTATATACTACAGATGATGCTGGGTCGGTAGCAGGGGTAGGAACACTTATAGTTATGGTTTGAACTCCACAAGGTACAGAGCAAGAAGCGCCATTAGAAGGGTTTGTGGGGCTAGCACTAGGAATATTGATGCTAGTGATTGGACCAATATATTTGACAATAACTGTTGTTGATGTTTTGATTACTTTTGTTGCATAAGTAGTGTTGTTTGTGTAGGTTACAGTAACACCAATTTTTTTAATCGGAGAATTAGGGGTATTATTCCAATATACTGGTGTTGTTTGTGAACCCGAATTAGAAACTAATCCGTCGCCGAATGCATCCCATTGATATGCTTTTTTCCAACCTGTTGAATAAGCACCATCTATGGTAGAAGCAGAATAAACTGGAGCGACAGGTGAAGGATCTGTGTTATAACAGTTACCTGAAGTACAAATAATACTGACAGACTGCGCTTGAGAATAAGTAAAAGTGAAAAAAATAAAAATTAAAATATTAATTATCTGTTTCATGTTATTGTGAATTAAAAGTGATGACATAGGGTTAAAAAAGTTAGTGGACTCATAGTGAACTGATATACACGATCCGTCCTGGGAGCTAGTATTGTGAAACCAATTGCTCCTGGTTGATCATTACTGATATGCTGTATCCATGAATAGCTTTCATTTTTCCTTATGCTTGTGGAAAGATATTGAATACTACCTTCGACGGATAACGAAATTGAATTACTTAAAAAAAACTGAAATCCAATACTCTGTCTTACTCCCAAGGACAATGCTTTAGTTTGTTCTAAATTCCCAACCTCATAATATTCGCTGGGTTTAAGAATTGGTTGTATTAAAAAAAAGGAGAGATATGGAATTTCAGATTTTCCCATTTCATACTTAAAAATGAAATCAGTAGCACCATAAAAATAGAAGCCATGCTTGCGAGCAAAAGTTCCGTCAAATTTCTGTCCATATTGAATACCCAAAAAAGAACTAGCATAAAAGTTTTTATCAACTTGTTTAAACTCATAAGCTAAATGATGGGTGGTATCTGGATAAAAATATGTTCTAGAAAAGTAATGCTCACTACTCTTTTCATTGTACATCACTCCCACCCCAAAACGCAGGGCAATGCGGCTGGATAGATGATTTTTTAGTATGAAATTGTATGGTTCGTCTTTCAGATTGAGGGGTCTCAATCCAACTCCAACTTCCCATTTGCCGTATTGGGCAAATGAGGATACAGTAAAGGTAATCACCAATAATACGGTACACAAGGCTACTTTGAGCCCGTTCAATGCATGGTTTGTTTTCATGACGTTAGTAATGTGAAATGATTAAAAAATATCGCGATGTTATGAATGCTAACGCCTGAAAAGCTAACTCAATGTTACAAAAACTCGAGTTTCATGCCAGCTATCACTTCATTGGATCCTGTGAAGTAATGCGGCGGTAAATCACTAATGACCTTACAAAGATACGTTGGTTTTTACCAATAAAAACGTTGCAAAACGATGCAAAATAATGCAAAACGATGCATGACTGATTTAGCTTACTAGCCTATTCTCGTTGGGAAAGGGTTGTGTGGCCGTTTCTTCATCCAAAGGGGAAGACAACACTGCAATAATCAATGCCTGCTGTCTTTGATCCAATAATCCAGAACTAAGTTTTATACCTTTAAGTTTAAGCTTACGATAAAGCGTAGTAGGGTGTATGTTTAATTGTTTTGCAATTTCCCGACGAGTTTTTAATTCTGTTTTCATAATCGGTTGTTTAGTAAAATAATAAACGTATAACATTATTTGTAATAAAAATCAGATTAAAACCAATAGAGAGTAATCCTTGCACGCGATGCAATGAAATGAAAGGCTGTGTTATAAGGCAAAATTAACAACAATCACACAACAATTTTGTTTAGCTTGGTGATTGACACAAAGAAAGTCAACGATAAAAAAGTGATCACTTTATATCGAGATTAAATTACTATTGGGAGATGATTTTTTTAAAACAAGGTAAAGTTATAAAAAAACAAAGACAAAATGAATTTTTAAATGTTAAATTATCAAACTCTCAAATACAGCTAAAAGATAAAAACACTAGATAAGCTTTCTTGTGTAATGAAAACTCCGTTTAAAATTCTAGCATCATACAACCTAAGGCTTCGCAAACACCAACGTCTTATTTATCTTTTTGCGAATACCGATCGAAAAACCAGTACTCCAATAATGCTGATCAAGCGCGTAATCGCTTGCCGTAACTGAGCCTCCGCCCCAGCGAGCATAAGGTTCTGCGACAAGACGTAGCGAAGACGAAATTGGGTAACTCAACGCAGCGCTGGCGTACATTCCTACGCCCAAGCGGTTGCGGAAAGCCGGATAAGCATTGGGCTGATTGGAAGTAAATTCTACGGTTGCTCCGGGTCGATCGGGAGATAAGAAACTACCTTTTTGGTTAAATACCATGTTCAGCATCACCCCGCCATTGATGGAAAGGGTGAATTGACCAAATTTTCGCTCATACCCCAAGAGGACGGGAATATTGACTGCTGTAAACCGATTGTTAGTATGTTGTTTATTCACCAGGGTTTGGAAGGAAGTGTCAGTGCCTATCAGTTTGCCATCCGTTCCATAGATCGGTGTCAGGCTTTGGATTTGCTTTGAAGAATAATTCATGGAAAAAGATTCCGTAAACTGCGATAAATTTAAACCACTGCGAATGGCGATGCCATCTTGCGAAACCATGGAAAAACGCACCGTATAGCTTTGTCCATTTCTAAATTTTTCAGTCGACTCCCTTGCAGTGCGATACGCATCAAAATCGGGATCTTTGGCTTTAAGGGTACGACTGTAAAATTCTTCGCCAAGCATCAGTTCGGTATACATTCGCCAGCCTTTGGGGCGGGGTGGAATGTATTTGAATGTAACGGGTAAGGGCGCTTCTTCCAGCAATAATAATCGGGTTTCAATGGGCGATACGGCATCCAGCAAAGTAGGGGCTTCACTTTCGGCACTAGCTGGTTGTGCGCTGATCGTTGAAGTTGCAATGTCTTTTGCTGGATCCAAAATAGTGGGTAAGTTACCCGCTGCTTCGGTTGCATTTGTGATTGTAATATATTGGGTTGGCGTTAAAGCTGCAATGTCCTTAACACGAATTTCGCTTGTTTTGCGAGTCTGGGTTGTTGCGGATTGGCTATTTTTAGTTGTTAGTTTATTAACAGGAATAGAGGCAGTTACGGTAGAATTAGCAATTGACCCAGCTTGTTTTTCCTGCTCGGTTGGAGTCAGGGAAGGAATTGAAATTGTATTGGCGGCAACTGGCGCCTCAAATTGCGGAATTGGGAAAGCTTGATTAGGTCTTGGTTTCCGATCAACTACTTCATGCCAAATCCAAATACTACCCAAAACAGGAATCAGTAAAGCCAAAATTAAAAGCCAGGCTCCATATTTTGGCGACGGAGGAACCACTGCGGCGCGTTGAGCGCGTTCCTCAGCTATTTTGTCAAATAAAAACATCGGACTATCCAGGTTATAACCCTGTAGCTTCTCCCTAAATAAGTCGTCGATGGGATTGCGCTCGTTCATACCGCGATTTTAAGCAAATCTGTTACCATAATTTGCAGCATTTTTCTTGCTTTTACCAGTTGTGACCGCGAAGTGCTTTCTTGAATGCCTAACATCTCGCCGATTTCCGCGTGGCTGTATCCTTCAATGGCATAAAGGTTAAACACGAGGCGGTATCCTTCCGGAAGTTTGGCAATCAGTGCCAGCAATTCTTCTTCGAGCAAGTGATCATAAACCGTTGGTTCTACCCTTTGATCATGATGGGGTTCCAGCCCTATCTGCTCGTAAGAAAAGCTTTTGCGGTCAAAATTTTTAAGCGCTGTATTGACTACAATTCTCCGGATCCAGCCTTCAAAAGAACCTTTGAATTGGAACTGCTGAATGTGGTCAAAAACTTTGATGAACGCGTCTTGCAAAACATCTTCAGCCTCCATTTGGTGGCGGGCATATCGCATACAGACAGCGAGCATTTTGCCGGCATAACGCCGAAAAATCTCTTGCTGGCATTCGCGCCGCTCCTGGATACAACCTTGGATGATTTCCTTTTCCGTCACAAAGATCGTGCTTAAAAATTTACTCCTCCGTCAATTAGAGGCGATAAAATCAATTTTCGCTGCTTATTCCGGTGTATTTATTTTTCATCGTATTTGATGGCCAAATAAAACACGTCATAGATACTCAAAATACGCTTTTTCGCGGCAAGCATACAAAGATTGATAACGCAATTTTTTTTTCTTGCGTATCGAAAGATTTTTGATGTGCCGATTAAAAAACCGTTTCAAAAGGAATTTCTGCCTTGGGTTTGTTGTGCAATTGCCAGTACATTTCCGCGATGGCCTCAGGCTTATGCGTAGCGCTTTCTTTATCGACGGTGCCCGCCACCGTGACGGTCGCTACTTTGATTTCAGTATCAGCTAA
>JBBRGN010000242.1:0-7520 GCA_038240665.1 Chitinophagales bacterium
AATGAGGAGGCACTCTTGTAAGTCGCGTGCGCCAATGCCAGGCGGATCAAGTCGCTGGATGCGCTTGAGGATGCTAATCACTTCGGCTTCAGTAGAAAAGACATTTTGCGAAAAAAGCAGGTCGTCCACTACTGAATAAGGTTCGCGGCGTAGATACCCATCTTCATCAATACTGCCGATGAGTTGACGAGCGATTTGTTCCTCGCGCTCGTCCTTAAGTTCGAGAAGACTAATTTGCTGTTCGAGGTATTCGTGGAATGAACTTTCGGTTGCAATCGGAATGCTGCGGTCTTCTTCATCAGGATTATAACTTTCACCCCGTAACTTGTAAGAAGAAGGATCGTCGTCAACATAGTTGGTCAAGTAGTCTTCGATATCAAAACCTTCCTCTTTGTTGAATGCTTCCTCGTTGTTGTACTCGTCTTCGGAGTTGGTAAATTCTGGTTCTTCTTCAAATTTATTGTCGTCGATATCCTCAAGAGCCGGATTGGCCTCCATCTCCTCTTTAATGCGTTGTTCCAATAAAGGTGTGGGGATCTGCAACAGCTTCATCAGTTGAATCTGCTGTGGCGACAGTTTTTGTAATTGAAGTTGTCTTTGTCCTAAGCTCGTTTTCATTTTTTCATGGGTAGAAAAGCAACATCAAATATTGTTCTGGCAACTTTTTCGAGATTGGGCTCTATTTTCTGGCTCAATCTACAGCGTTTGTAAAATCACTTTGAAACATCTTACGAAACCTTAATATGAAGGTTGCGCTTTTAACAAAAATCGTTCCAAAATGGTTGAAATTTTATTCTATTTAGTCTTTTCAGGAATTTGACGCAAATTTTTGACATTATTTTTTTGTAAAAAGACCAAGAGGATACCAAATGACGCAATGGTAGCCTTATTTTTGGCCACAAAAAAACATGAAACCTTACGAAATAGAAGTTTGTACCGACAATATGCCCGATACGCTTGCTGCGGCTGCCCAAGGAGCAACCCGAATTGAACTTTGTGCTCGTTTGGATTTGGATGGCACGACGCCCGATGAAGCTTTTATCCTCGAAACCCAAGGGCAGTTGTCTATCCCGTTTCATGTGATGATCCGGCCTCGCGGCGGCAATTTTGTCTACACGCCGGAGGAAGTCAAGGAAATGGAAGCAAGTATTGATTTTTGCAAAAAAAATGGAGTTCCTGGCGTCGTTTTTGGTGCGCTAACTGCGGAAGGCGTGTTGGATATCGAACTGATCCGCCATTTGGCGCAATTGTCCAAACCACTTAAAGTAGTGGTACATAAAGCCATAGATTATACGCCTGATCCATTGGGGGAGTTCAGGCGTTTGTTGGAGGTGCCGGAAGTAGATTATGTGCTGACTTCGGGAGGCCAGCACACAGCGCTTGGTGGCCAAACCGTTTTGCGCGCCATGATCGAAGCTGCCCAAGGTCGCATCACTGTAATGGCCGCGGGAAAAATAACCCAAGAAAACCTTCCCGATATTGCTGGGATCATTGGAGCCAGCGCCTATCATGGTCGGCTTATTGTGGGACAACTTTAGTCTTGAATAAGGTAGACTCCCTATTTTTCAATTGTAGTTCGTAACTTTACCAAAAATCTATCGCCTGTGAATTTTCTTTCCCTAGAGCATATTACGAAGACATACGGAGAAAAGGTGTTGTTTAGCGACATCACTTTACAGGTAAACAAGGGACAAAAAGTCGCTTTGGTCGCCAAAAATGGCTCTGGAAAATCCACCTTGTTGCGGGTAGCAGCCGGTATGGAATCATCGGAGGGCGAGAATGCCCGTATTTTGTTGCACCGCGATGTGCGTACGGCTTTTTTGGATCAAGATCCTGACTTCAACGCTCATCATACCGTACTGGAAGCCATATTTGATGCGGAAACGCCTTTGATGCAAGCCATCAAGGCCTACGAAAAAGCTCTATTGCATACGGAAGACCCCGCAGGGCTACAAACCGCGATGGCCAAAATGGACGACCTCAAGGCCTGGGATTTCGAAGCTCGGGTCAAAGAAGTGCTTTCGCGACTCAACATCACCGATTACGAACAAACGGTGCGTACGCTTTCCGGTGGTCAAAAAAAGCGTTTGGCGCTGGCTCGTTTGATCTTGTTGGAACCGGAATTCATCATCCTCGATGAACCCACCAACCACTTGGACATTGACATGATCGAGTGGCTGGAGGAATACTTGGCTCAACCGGGCTTGACCTTGTTTATGGTGACACACGACCGTTATTTCTTGGAGCGGGTTTGCAACACCATCGTGGAGCTGGATCGCGGTAACTTGTACAAATACCAGGGCAATTATTCGGAGTATTTGGAAAAAAAGGCCATTCGCCTGGAGAATGAAGACATCGAGCTGGATAAGAGCCGCAAGTTGATGAAAAAAGAGTTGGATTGGGTACGCCGCCAACCCAAAGCGCGTACCACCAAGGCCAAATCGCGGGTCGATGCTTTCTCCGATTTGCAGGAAAAACTATCCGATGTGCGGGTGGAAAAAGAAATGCAAATCGAGATAAAAGGCCAACGCTTAGGGAAAAAAGTACTGGAAGCGCACCACCTCACCAAAATATATGGCGGCAAAAAAATTGTAGACGATTTCGAATACAAATTCCGTCCAAAAGAACGCGCAGGAATCGTGGGCCCCAACGGGGTAGGAAAAACCACTTTCCTAAAACTCCTGACCGAGGAAATTCGTCCCGACAATGGTCGGATTGTATTGGGCGAAAACACCGTTTTTGGCTATTACACCCAGGACGGGATGAACCTCAAGGAAGACAAACGCGTGATCGACGTCATTCAGGATATTGCGGAATACATTCCCTTGGAAAAAGGGCAAAAATTGACGGCACCACAATTGCTGGAGCGGTTTTTGTTTTCCCGCAAACAACAGCAGGTGTATGTATCGCAACTGAGCGGTGGTGAAAAACGCCGTTTGTACCTGTTGAGCATTCTGATGACGAACCCCAATTTTCTCATTCTCGATGAACCCACCAACGACCTTGATATCCTTACCCTCAACGTGTTGGAAGATTTTTTACTTGATTTTCCCGGCTGCGTATTGATCGTTACCCACGACCGCTATTTCATGGATAAAATCGTGGAGCATCTTTTTGTTTTTGAAGGCGATGGCAAAATCCGCGATTTCAATGGCGACTACACCGATTACCGTGAAATCCAAAAAGAACACGAACGCGAGCAACGTCGACAAGGACGCAGCGAACAGCAAAAAGACAAAGCTGAGCAAAAAGACACCACCAAACCAGGTCTTACTTTTGATCAGCGCAAGGAAATGAACAAGCTGGAGAAAGATATCCAAAAATTGGAGGAAAAAAAAGCCCAGATCTCCGAGCAATTTAACTTACCGGATTTGACGCCAGAAAAAATAAAAACGCTTTCCAAGGAATTGAGTCAACTGACGGAGCAGGTGGAAGAGAAAGAAATGCGCTGGATGGAATTGGCGGAGTTGGCGTAGGTGATGATTTAAAAGTAGGATGTTTTTCTTTCAAGTACTTGTTTTTGTAAAAGAATGGTGCTATTTTTGAAATGTACACACCAAGTTGCTTCTTTCATACTAGGCACCTTCATTTATCATCGCCTAGTTGTTTTTTAAAATCATAAAATCAGCTAAAAAATTGGACTTGCTCCCATTTGGAATGGGTATAGCAACCTACTGCCACTATTTTGGCTGTATCTAACTTTTTGGATTCATACACAGATTAGGAATGATTCAACAATAAGATACCAATATGGTCTGTCTCTTTCGCGGCCATACTGCCTATCATTTGTGGCGAATTAGCCTAGCTATTTAATGAAAAAGATAGTTGTCTGGCAACAAAATAGCCTAGTATAAATTGATATTTTATTATTGACTCATTCCTTATTTTGGTATCAGCATGGATAACTATCAATTATAGTGTCTCATTAATTAGCTTAAAAACAGCGCGATCATGGCCGAGTTTATAAAAATCGAACCATCTACCGATGTTCACCTGGTAAAAGATGCCAATTTTAAAGACATCAATGGAACTTCCCTAAATCAGCTTAATTTAAAAATATGGGCTGCAAATCCTACAAATCTTGCAAATCCTGCCGATCCTACTGACAGGACAAGGGGTTACCTATATAGTGAGGTGACAAGCGCTTGCCAGTTTGATTTTTTTCCTATCGGTCAAAACATAGTCACGCTTAATGGAACCAGTCTTGTTCCTAGTAATAAAGGCGTTGCATTCATGCAAATAAGATTTCATGATGCTAGTGAATACCATTACTTGATAGTTCGGATTTCTGTTCATAACACATTTGAAGGTTGGTGGTTTGGCAATGACAAATTCTCTGTTTTTAGGGATGACGTTTTTGCACATGGTCAGCCGTCTATTTATGCGCTATTCGAAAATGATGAGGTCGGGGACATTACAGGTCACAATTATGTAACCCTCACTAGCAACGATCCAAGCAAGATAGAAATAGCCAATGTTGCTACCAAGCCTTATCGAGGGCGGATCAGGGGAGTAGCAGTAGGGGATGGAAGCATTACTGGTAGAACCCCGGCGAAGCAACGTAGTCTTAATGTTAAGATCCTGGAATTTGCGGTAAACAACAATCCGATATTAAAGCGGGTACAAGTTGATCAAACTCTGGCCCCCAAACAAAAGCACAATATGCTTTTTATTGGGGAAGGCTTTACCGATGAAACGAAGTTTAACGAAGTGGTTTCTAGAACAACTCATGACCTATTTGATCTAGACCGCCACCAACCCTACAAATTACTAAAAGATGACATCAATGTCTGGTCGGCTTTTCAAAAATCTGAAGAAGAAGGCATTACGTCGGGAGCTCTAATCACGGCGAAAGGACTTTCATTTCCTGAGTTTGATGCATCAGATGCAGATGAAGAAGAAGTACTTGATTCAGCGGCACCTGGCGGAAAGAAGAAGGTATATACCGCAAAAAAATTAACAGAATTGGTTGGGGTATCTGATAAGGGATTAATTGAAAGAGGCGTAACCAATCAGAATTACAACACCCAGACTCAAGCCATTGCCGAAGCATTAAAAACGGCCTGGCGAGCCGATCCTGTTATTACTTCTTTGGGTTTTAAAGCAAGTAAAATTCACAACAATCAACAAATTATCAATTGGGTGTTGCAGACGCCCATGGGGCTTTTACCGCAGGCCAAAGACTCCTATTACGGGTTTATTGCGGGAAATCGCCCTGGAGATCTGGTTTCTAAAACAGCAGATATTTCAGCAGAAATCACGAGTGCTTCCCCCTCCGCTGATTTTGTACGTCGGATGCGGGAATGGTATATACCAAATGATAGCAATAAGAATTTTCCCCCTACAGTAGATCCCAGAAAATGGGCACCCGATATATATCATTACGAAAACAACATATACTCGAGATGGGTTTCTTATTTTTTACGAAAACACATTTCTCAATTTAACGAACAACAACAACCAGCCATTGATACAGCATTCAATGTTGGTAGATGTTGGGCAGATGATTTTAGTCCAGCCATCGATTCAAATCCTCACGAAGTCCGTAGTGCTGGCTTGGTTTGTTTTCTGATCAACACAGTAATGCAAGGCCGTTCAGCAAATAATACTGGTTTTTTTATTGGAGCTATTATTGGAAGGCTTGATGGGTATATTGATTTCAATCACATTGAAGACAGCCCTCCTATTTTTAACATAGCGATAGACCTGATTGAGAAAACGCGTAAATTAAATCTAACGCCTCAAATATCTATTAATTACAATTCTTTGATAGGTATGGTGGCTCATGAATTCGGCCACTCCTTTAAATTGGGGGATGAGTACGAAGAATTTAAGCAGAACGCTGAATCAAATGAAATTGAAGATTCCGATAATTTGGTGCATCTCGATCATATACTCGGTACGGTTACGCCAAATTTTCCAACACCTATTGATCCTGAAAAAATCAAGTGGGCCGTATTGCATAGAATTAAACAGTCGATAAAAATTACAGAAACGGCTACATTCGCTGATCCCGATTCTATTGCGCTTAAAGTGAGCGCTTCAGATATTGATAAATTAAATACCATTAAGACGCAAGGAGAAAAGGTATTTATTAGAAAATTGATAGTGAATTTTACTAGCCAGGACAACAAGCAATTGCGTTTTTCCGCAAATGACATTCTAACCAAGGATATTTTCTCCAACCTGGAAATAATAAGTATTGACGCCGCCAATAAAGAGGTTAAACTAAAAGTAACTGCCAATAGTGTGCCTGCACACTTTCCCATATCAGGGACGGAAGATGTTAAAGTACCTGCCGGTAGTGTAATCTATGTCCCAAAGAAGGCTTCCGATGGTTCTTTGCTTTTTCTGGTGGAAAAAAAAGTAATGGAATTTATGAAAACCCAAAAATACAATGCCAACGTACCAGCTGGCAGGGCTTTATCAGAAAATTTCGATGAAACGAACTCTGATCCCGATCCTGAAATAAGATTGGATGAAGTAAGTGACAATAAAGATTCCCCGCCAAGTATTTCTGGATTCAAGGGGCCGTGTAAAGATTATAAAGTTATTGGAGCGTATGAAGGGGGAGGAACTTTCGTAGGAAAAGCCTACCGGCCATCAGGAGCCTGTAAAATGCGTGATGATGGCAGACAAGATGATGAGGGGGCCTTTTGTTTTGTATGCAAATACCTTATTGTGAGCCGAGTAAATGCCTCTAAGCTAGATGCGTTAGAAGCCCAATACCCTGGAGCTAGGAGGAGTTGAGCAGGAATAGTAAACGGAATATTTTGAAGAGATTAAGTGGGCTAAGTATAATAGGAACTAAACATTATGGCTGCACAAAATGACACGCTGACTAAAATATTCTTTGAACTGGGACGGGTACTACACCCCTTGGAGGATGCGGTTTCATCTCCCCAAGCGTTTGCCACTTTTGCTCAAAAACTGGGTTGGGATGTAGATGATGTTCCGCAACCCATCAAGGACTTGGGCAAAAATGCCCTAGTGTTGAACAACATCATTTCTGATGCTGTCAAGGGCGATTTTAAACTGGAGAATGCCCTACAGATCAAAGAAGCCATATCAAAGATAATCCAAGCCATCAATGCCATAAATACCTCTGCGGATAATCTTTTTCCTGCCAAACTAAGAGCGGATAATTTTAAAACCGTTTTTCCAATACAGTTAATCGAATATTTACTGACGGATTATTTAAATCGCTACCAATCTACGGTTCTGTCTTCACTCAAAGCCTTTGGCATAATCAAAATAGGATATGTGCTGCCCCAAGGCAATCGTCCAGGGTTTATTCAGACCACCTTTGACTTTAACAGTTTGCCTACAATTTTTCAATCCCCAGGTCTGATTTTTAAAAATGCCTTTGGCTGGGGAACACCCGAATTCAATTTTGCTGAATTTTCAAAAATCCTTGAAAATCTCTTTTCAGCTTTAAATGCAGAAGTTCTGACCGCTCTTATTCCAGGAGAGGTATACAATAAAATTGCCCGTACACCGAGTGAATTCCAATTTTCGAA
>JBBRGN010000243.1:0-7440 GCA_038240665.1 Chitinophagales bacterium
AGCGTACCCATACCTGTAAAAAACAAAAGACCGATACAAGCTATAGCGCCGCCAGTGGTGAATAAGCGCATAAAGTATTTTTTTCGACCAGCATAATCCGCGATTCCTGATAAGAAGGGTGAAAAAATAGCAATCAACAGGTAGGAAAAAGAGAGGCTATAAGCATAAAGTGTGCTATTGGACATGTTGATTCCAAAAATTTTTATCCAGTCATTGGTAACCAATAGAAAATAACCCGGGAAAATAGCTACGTTAATGACTAAGGAGTAGGAACTATTGGCCCAGTCAAAAAAAGCCCAACCCCGCAGGGTGCGCTTGATATTTTTTTTGGGATCTAGTGCATGGGTTGCATCAACGGAATGGGCAGGTTGCATGGTCGTTGAAATAAGTTTATGCCACCAATATCGAAGGCAGTATCCAAAGTAGGGATATTTCTTAATTTTGCAGGCAAACAATAAAAAAATGCTTCCAGAAAAATACGCTCTTCAGGAGACCCATTTTCAATTTCTAGGGCAAAGCGCTTTCTACCGCGGTAAAGTCCGTGACGTATATACGCTCAATGACCAATTGATTATGGTAGCTTCCGATCGGATTTCGGCTTTTGACTATATTCTGCCGCGCCCGATTCCTTACAAAGGACAGGTACTGAACCAAATTGCCGCTTATTTTTTGCACGCTACTGCGGATATTGTCCCCAATTGGCTATTAGCTACTCCTGATCCCAATGTGGCCATCGGTCACGCTTGCACCCCTTTCCGCGTAGAAATGGTCATTCGAGGGTATTTAACGGGGCATTCTTGGCGCATGTACCAGGCAGGTCACCGCGAGCTGTGCGGCGCGATCATGCCAGAGGGAATGAAAGAAAACGATCCTTTTCCTGAACCCATCATTACGCCTGCAACCAAAGCCGAAGAGGGGCACGATGAAGATATTTCCCCAGAAGAAATTGTGCATCAGGGTATTGTAAGTGCTGAAGATTATACAGCATTGGAAAAATATACCCGCGCGCTTTATCAACGCGGCGTAGAAATGGCAGCTGCACAAGGTTTGATTTTGGTTGATACCAAGTACGAATTTGGTAAAAAAGAAGCTACTATTTTTGTCATTGACGAGATTCACACCCCGGATAGTTCGCGCTATTTTTACCTAGATGGCTACGCAGAAAGACAGGCAGCTGGCGAACGTCAACAACAGCTTTCCAAAGAATTTGTACGAGAATGGTTGATGGCCAATGGATTTCAAGGCAAAGACGGACAAACCATGCCCGTAATGCCCGATGAATTCGTGTGGACAGTATCTAATCGCTACATTGAGCTGTATGAGCGCATTACGGGCAAAACATTTGAAAAAGCGGATACCGAATCAATTTTGAGTAGGATCGAGACCGGGGTCAACAAGTGGCTAGAAGACCAAAAGTAGACCTTTGTGATCTACTTATGTGGTTGCTAGTTCGCGTTCTTTGCCGTCGGCATAGTTTTGGAGGTAGGTAAAATGCTTTGCCAATTGCCCTTCTTTGGCGATGGTAGCTCTTTCCAGAATACTGCTTTGGGGTTTGAAAAACTCGGGTAGTACTTTGAGAATAAACATTTCCCCAAAAGCACGAGACGCATCACGCGGCATCTCGTTGGGGAGATTGTCGATGGTCATCATGTCAATGCCTTGTGGTAGAAGGGGTGAGATTTCTTCACCAGTCTGGGGGTGATAACCAAAAATAGGATCAGCGATGGTGCTGGCACGCAAAGTAGAGGGTATAGAAGAAATAGGAGCGATATCGCAAGTAACATCAGCAATTACTTGGATCTGGAAGTCAGGTTCCATCATCTCTTCGCGGGTAAAAAAAGCTGGAGAACGACTGTCCCAATAGATACCGTTGATAAAAACATCAGCTGTTTTACTGTAAGGCGTGAAAATACTGTGGTACTGTTCGGGATGGCTATGGAAATGGCGTTTTTCAAGTGGATGGTCGTTATTGTGCCCCACATAATCGCGGGAATGAAGTTGAGTAAAAACGGCCTCACTATACGTTTTTTCCAAAAAATCGGTGGGGCTTACCTCGCGAATTCCTATATCGTGCAACACCTCAGCAGCTCCATTGCCAACCCGCCCGGCACCGGTCAAAACGATCTTAATCGGCGGAAAGTGGATGGTTTGATACAATGCCTGGGCTTCGGCATAGTCGATGCAATCCTTCATGCGTTTAAGGTGAAAACTACCCGAGCGTTCGCCATACACATACATGGCATTGTGGGCGCCAACCATACCAGCAAAACGACCAAAAGCAATCAAACGCTCGCCATTTTCATTGGTGAGCACTTCATAGTCAATGAGCTGAATTTTTTTGGCCAAAACAGCTTGCAGCAATTTGCGGTTGTAAGCTTGCTCTTTGATGGTGTGCGAAAAGAAAAAATAAGTCTTTCGATAAATCAGGAGCCCGACCGGCACTTCCTTTACGCCCATGATGACATCGCAATCTTCAAGCGATTCTTGTAAATCAATTCCAGCTTCAAAGTATTCCTGATCGGCATAACAACGACCAGGAGAAGGCTGTACTGCAATCTCAATGGGGTAGTTTTCTACAATAAATGCACATTGTTGGGGCGTTAAAGGCGTCCGAGAATCCGGAGGGGTTTTGCCCTCCCGAATAAGTCCAATCTTCATGGGTCAACCTGGTTTTGGCAGCAGCAAAGTTAGGGATTTTTTCAATGCCAGTTTCGAGCATTCCATTCAATAAGGTAAGAGACTGAGGGAAGCAGCGTTAGGGTAAGTTGATTCGTTATGGATAAATATAGATGTACATCCCTCCATAATTTAAGCTAATAACAAATCATTTTTTCTCATTCAGCAAGTGACTTTTGGATCTTCCAAGGGTCTACATATACAGTTCTTATAAAGGAACGAGTACGCGACTGGCGTCGATAGATTATAATCCAAACATCTTTTTTAGTAGGGGAATACTTCCATTAGTGGAAGGTACTGTGAGAAAACAATTTTTTTAGTAGGAACTTTTTCTACCTTCGCGGCGTTTTGGTGAAGATCGGGAGTAAGGAACGGAGCAAAAAGTTGCTCTAACGCGTTGAAAAACAACGCTCTTTTTTTCTGACTATCAGATCACAAACCTGGGGACGTAATGGTATCGACAGGAGAGTGGACTGGTTAGTAAGCATGCCGGAGGATGATAGCCCACTCCGTTACTAATGCGCTATCGACCACAATTGGCGAGTCTAACTACGCCTTGGCTGCCTAATTCTAGGAATTAGAAGCCTTTGTACGAGACGCACGCTCCACGTGAGTTTGCCCTTTGCCTAACCGGGCAGCGTCCGTGCATAACCAACGTCTAGGCTGGGAAAGCAAGTTGGCCCAATTTGTTTTCTGAGATCCAGGGCTGGGTTTAAGGATGGTGCGTTGCTGGACCTACCCTTACGCCGAGAACCAAACAAGCAACTAAGCATGTAGAAGGCTAATGAGTGCTTTCTCTGGACGCGAGTTCGACTCTCGCCGTCTCCACGACGAATCCAAAATCTCTTTGGTAAAAGCCCGGAATGGTAACGTTCTGGGCTTTACTATTTATATCCAACTTAGGATGATCGGGTGATTGTTACCTTTTTTTGCCCTTCTGCGTTGCCAAAATTTCACTTCTCCTCTCTTCCCAGTCGACGATGGCTGTACCTGCTAAAAAATCGCAACGATTCCCCAATATGCGCGTGCCAATATTCCCAGGAATGACCCCCTGAATGCTCTTCGTACTGATGAGGGATACCCGCTGCCGCTAATGCAAGATGCAGGGCGCGATTGTGTTCAATCAACAAATCTTCTGAACCGCAATCAAAACGGAAAGGGGAGAGTAAATTCCGATTTTTAAGCACCCATTCCAGAACCCCATCTTGCTCATTAGCCAGTTGTTTCAATTGTTCAAAATCGCTGACAAACAAACCGATCTGCTCGAAATGTGTAATCGATGAAAGTCCCGAAAAAGCCCGAAACAAATGCGGGTATTTAGCGCCTAAACGCAATGCACCAAATCCACCCATCGAAAGACCCGTAATGAAAAATGGTAAATCCGTTGTTAAATCTGGAAACTGCTCCCGGATCAACGCAATCAAATCTTCTGCTATCCATTTTTCATAATCTTCCTGGCTGGAATGGGATACATAGCCGCTGCCATCGGCAAAGAGTCCGTCAGATGGCATGACAAGCATCATAGGAAGAATTGAATTTACGTCAATCAGCTGTTTTGCTATTTTGTGTACTCCTCCTTTTAAACACCAAGCCCAATGGCTTCCATAAACACCATGCAACAAAATAACTACGCCACTCAATGCTGAAATTTCAATGTTTGAAGGAATAAAAACGGTGACATCCACTCTTTTTTGCAAAGCGTTGCTTTTGACTGTCAAAAAACGCAAACCATCCCATTCGTACTGGGGGTCGGAGATTTCGGTGGTAAAGAACTGACTCATGGTGGAAGAGGAATTTTTTAGCTGTTAAAAAACAATCACGCCTTTGGCATTTTTTCCAGCATGCATATCGGCGAAAGCCTGCGCCAATTCCTTCAAAGGATAGGTTTTTGTCACCATTTGATCCAGCATTAAATCGCCTTTGGCATACAACGCTTGCAAGATAGGAAAATCAATTTGCGGACGCGTTTTGCCGTACAAAGGATTGATGTACACCTTGTCCCACTCAAATAAATTCATGTCGATGGTGATCTCTTGTTCAATGCCGCTTACTTGTACAGCCATGCCCGCATTGCGCACCATGGCGAGTGGAGCTGCTCCCAAGGCAGGGACAGCGGTGCATTCAAACGCGTAATCTGCACCCCGGCCATCGGTTAAATCCTTCACCGTTTGCGCGGCTTGCAACAGTCCGGTGTCGTTGCGATCAGCCAGTATGGTATGGGTAGCGCCATACATTTTGGCCATCTCCAACCGCTGAGGATTGAGGTCGATAGCGATAATTTTAGCTGCACCAGCGATGCGCGCTCCTTGAATGACGTTGAGTCCTACGCCCCCTGTTCCCAATACTACTACCGAAGTACCTGGCTTTACTTTGGCGGCATTGACCACTGATCCATACCCTGTCATGACGCCGCAACCCACAATCGCTGCGGAAGAAAAAGGCATTTCAACTGTCATTTTTACACAAGCGGCTTCGCGTACAAGGGTATATTCCGACATCGTACCTAGGCTAAAAGAACGGCCTACGGGCGCGCCCTTAAAAGTGGTGGAAGTAAAAGTTGCGTGTCCACCGCTGATGTTGTTCCCAGCGGTTACTGCCGAATTTTTTTCGCAAAGGTGTTGATTGCCTTCCTGGCATTGAAAACAAAGGTAACAGGGAATTGCCCAATTGAGCATTATCGCATCCCCAACTTTCACCGCTACAACATCGGGCCCAACTGCCTGTACAATTCCAGCCCCTTCGTGCCCCATGACGAGGGTTTTTTCCCACGTCTGCGAGTCCCAATCGGTATGGCAAACGCCGGCGGCTTTGATTTTCACCAGCACCTCGTCTTTTTGGGGAGCTTGGACTTCGATGGTTTCAATCGAGAATTGACCTTGGCCATTGGTGATGGCGGCTTGGGCTGGTATCATGACGGTATGTTTTTGAAATTTTACTTCCAAAGCTACTTTTTTGTTGCAAAAAATGGGGGTGAAAAGATTATTATTGATAAGCACTTGAGGTGGTTGACATATACAAAGGTAAACACTCGGCAAATTGACCCACTTATCGAGATTCGGGTGTGGGCATTGGCACGGTTATGTTGGAAATAAAGGAAGCTAAGATCATCCAGCCATTTTTTACTACCTGCTCGATATAATTGGGGATATAATTGAATTTGTTTATTTTAATCCGAAAAATATTCAATTACAAGATCTAATGGCCAAACGTCAAAACCTCGACGCTTACGAACACTTTTACCCGCCTGAGCGCGCTACCTGGCGACGATGGCTATTGGACAAACATGCCACCTCACCGGGTGTTTGGTTGATTTTTTTTAAAAAAGACAGCGGCAAACCGCGCGTCAGCTATGACGAAGCGGTTGAAGAAGCTTTGTGTTTTGGGTGGATTGATAGTTTGCCCAATAAGATTGACGAGCAAAGTTACAAACAGCTTTATTCGCCCCGTAAATCCAAAAGTAATTGGTCAAAACCGAATAAAGAACGGGTGGAACGCCTCATCGCAGCGGGATTGATGCAGCCTGCGGGCATGGACAAAATAGAACTGGCCAAACAAAATGGGACATGGGACGCACTCAATGAGGTGGAGCAACTCATCGTTCCATCTGATATGGGTCAGGCCTTGGCGGAAAACCCAGTCGCCAGGACGAATTGGGAGGCCTTTTCTAGATCTACGCGCCGAGGTATATTGGAATGGATACTTAATGCCAAAAGGGAAGAAACCCGCGCAAAAAGATTAGAAGAAACAGTGCGATTGGCAGCTCAAAACATCAAAGCCAATCAGTACGAAAGGAAATAGAAAAAAATTGGGGCGGAGATTCCCGGTAAGTAAGAAAGTTTTAGCTACCAGGAATCCCAGCCGTTCTAGCCCACTACCGAGCCATTGGGTTGAAAAGCAGAAGAAAGCAATACTTTTTTCCGCGATAAGCGTTTGGTTAGAATTTTGGTTAAGCAATACAAAACAAAATAAGCAAGGGTCAGTAAAGTTGTGTAAACCATCGGTCTAAAGGTTGTAGATAGTTGTTTTAAAAAATTCATGGCTGTGTTTATCCGAACACGGTCTGTATAAAGGATGCTCCGATTATGTCATTTCGCTGCCTGAAATTGACGGTTATTTTTAAAGTTTGTTGTCTCTTGATGAAAAAAAACATAAAGGTAACATTGGCCTAACAGCTATTTAACAACGAAATAAGGCATAGCTCTGAAAATCAAGACTTTTTAAAAACGAACTTGCTTCCGACTTACTTACGCGGATTTTTATTTTTTTTGACAATCGGCTTCCGAATTAGGGTTCAATGGACTGTATTAGAAGGTATGGCCGGGGTACAAAGAACTGCCGATTACCAACTCAATGGTTAATTTTCTTTGGAGCTTAGGAGTTTTTATTATTTTAGCACCAACACAACAAGACAGGCGACCTAGATTTCATTCACTTAAGTAACAGCGATGAGAAAAATCTACAACCAATTGCGGAGGCCTGCCCGCATTTTCTACTTATTATTCGTGCTTTTAGGATGCTTTCACTTATCGGCTCAAAGCGTTCCACTCAACACCTGCGAAAATATTGGCTTCGAAAGAGGCGATTTTTTTGGTTGGCGAGGTGAATATGGCAATACCCACGATAATATTTTTGGTAAGTTGATCGAAGACAATGTCAGGCAAGGCATTCTACAAGGTCGACAAACCATTGTGCGCCGCATTTCCTACAACATTTTCGATCCTTACATCTACCCGGATACCTTCCCGATGGTCAATACGGGTAATT
>JBBRGN010000244.1:0-7434 GCA_038240665.1 Chitinophagales bacterium
ACCGAGGTGATGGTTGCCCATTGCTTCTGCACGTTCATTAAAAACCTTCTCAATCGGATTAGTCGTTTTAACCATTTTATTAAACATTGTATTTGTTGATGAACCTTTTTGCTGTCAAAACACCTGCGTCTGAAACAGCACGATTTTAAGAACAAAAAACCTTTCTCGGAGTTTCAAAAAAATAAAAAATGTTGGCTAAAATCAAAGAAAAGGAAGAGTAGAGGAGCAGAGCTTTTGTTCGTAAAATGATTTAACCTATTGTAAAATAAAACATTAAAAGAAAATTGCTTAATTTTTTTTAGAAGAATATTCAAAAAAAAAGTTTGATACGAGGGTCTTATAAACATAAAATGGGCGACATAATAACAATTCTTTACGTCGCCCATTTTGAGGAGGGAAATAAAACAAGGCTTATCCCTTGCCGTATTTGGCCAAAATTTCTGGTATCAATTTTTTAATGTTGGCGATGCGTGTTTCGGGAGAAGGGTGGGTGGAGATAATTTGCGGCGGACGCGCTCCAGTGTTGCCTTTTTCCATACGTTCCCAGAACTTTACCGCTTCGTTCGGATCGTATCCGGCAAGCACCATAAAATTCAGACCCAATTGATCGGCTTCAGATTCGTGTAGCCGACTAAATGGCAATAGACCAAAAACTTGAGAACCAACGCCATAGGCAACATCAGCCATGGCGCGTGTTTTGGCTGGTTCCTTTGCCAATGCAACATCCAACACGCCATTACCTGTTTGTGCGATCAACTGTTCACTCATGCGCTCGGCACCGTGGTGCGCGATGGCGTGCCCAATTTCGTGTCCCATCACCACCGCAATGGCGTCGTCACTGGTGCAGAAGGGCATGATCCCGGTGTAAAAAGCAATTTTTCCACCTTCCATGCAGAAGGCATTTACCTGTGGGCTTTCCAATAAATTGACTTCCCACTTAAAATTTAAAGCCTCGCTCTTGATTTTATTGTCGCGTAGGTAAGTTTGGATAGCGGCAATCAGACTTTCGCTCACCCTATTCAAACGGCTGATGTCTTTGGTATTATTCGACAGCGGTAGTTCCTTTAATTGCTGGCGGTAACCTTCTTCAGAAAGCTGTGCAATTTGGGCGTAAGGAATGAAATCTATTTGTTTGCGGCCAGTAATGGGAACCGTTGAACAAGCCGCCAAAGTAAAAATCAGCACAATCAAGGCAATTTGCTTAAACATAATCTTAGGTTTTAAACGTCAAAAATCAATGGAAATAGCAGCCTATTCAATTCACTTAAATTTGCTTGCTTTTACCATTCTAGCTAAAAATTAACATAAATGTAGTTCAATTATCAATGTTTAAACGCTGATCTTACTGATCCGTCACTCTTCTAGGCTCATTTTTAATGATTATTTAATATTTTGCTCTGTAGGTTTATTTTCAATTTGTTTTGAAACATTTGAACGCTTCAAGTCATTCTAATACTGGTACTCAATTAGATGGAGCTGCTTAAAAGTCAACCATCATCACGAAAACCATAAACATGAACGCCAATATCCCTATTTTACAAGATCACTCCCGCGTAGTCATCATCGGTAGCGGATTCGCTGGATTGGCTGCGGCCAAAAAGCTCATCCGTAATAAATTTCAGGTCGTATTGCTCGATCGCAACAACTACCACACCTTTCAACCACTATTGTATCAAGTAGCTACGGGTGGTTTGGAACCCGATAGCATTGCTTATCCGATTCGAAAAATCTTTCAAGGTACTGGCCAATTGCACTTTCGTATGGCGGAAGTTGAAGCGGTGCTCCCTGATGAAAATGCATTGAGCACTTCAATTGGGCGCATTACTTATGATTACCTGATTATAGCAACGGGAAGTCAAACTAATTTTTTCAATTTTGCGAAACAGGAGAAACACCTTATGTCGCTAAAAAATGTGCCGGACGCCCTCAATTTGCGCAGTTTTATCCTTCAAAATTTTGAAGAAGCTACGACAACCATTGATCATCAAGCACAAGATGCGTTGATCAATATCGCAATAGTCGGCGGTGGTCCAACTGGAGTAGAACTAGCCGGAGCACTTGGCGAAATGAAAAAACACGTTTTCCCGAAAGACTACCCTGATTTTGATACCAGCAGAATGCGTATAGTTTTATTAGAAGCTATGCCGCGTTTGTTGGGAGGAATGGATGAAAAAGCAGGTATTCGGGCCTTATCTGACCTGAAAAAAATCGGCGTCGAAGTACGCCTTAATTCCAAAGTAGCTTACTATGATGGCAAAAACCTGAAGACCGAAGATGGGTTTGAATTGTCTACCGAGACTCTGATCTGGTCTGCTGGTGTAAAGGGGCAGTTTCCGATCGGCATAAATCCTGAATTGATCGTACCTGGAAACCGATTACAAGTGGATGCTTTTAACCGTATTGTAGGATACGAAAATGTTTTTGCTGTTGGTGATGTAGCCGGTATGATTCTCCCTAATCAACCCAGAGGTTTTCCGATGTTGGCGCCAGTAGCCATTCAGCAAGGCGAGCAGTTGGCGGCCAATTTGGTCCGTCAAAGCAAAGGACAGGGATGGAAAGCATTCGCATATTTTGATAAAGGTACGATGGCCACCATTGGCCGCAACAAAGCGGTGGTAAATTTTAAAGGCTTCATGTTTGGTGGCGTGATTGCCTGGTTGGCCTGGATGTTCATTCACATTTTGTACTTGGTCGGTTTTAGAAATAAAGTAGCCACCCTGTGGGGCTGGGTCTACAATTACTTTACTTATGATCGGGCTCTGCGATTGATCATCCGGCCAGTTGAAAAAAATTACACAACCTGAAACAGCAGAAGAAGTAGCTTAATCTTTTTCTAGTATTTAAAAAAGAAGCGTTAGATATTGAATGTCTAGCGCTTCTTTGGGCTAGATCGCCCATTTACCTGCTGAGTAGTCAGAGATTGATGCATGATTCAGCACCACTTCATCAACTTTTGCGCAACAAGCACTTGTTTTTTGCACTTTTAACCTAACTTTGCCCCGCTTAGAAAAGACAGCAGTTTTTTTCTAAGCTTTATTGACTTTAAGTAAATCATTTCCCTGTGGAAAATAGCCATAAGAAAGTTACATTCGCCAGTTTGATCGTTACCTTGGGTATTGTTTACGGCGACATTGGAACTTCCCCATTGTATGTAATGCAATCGATAGTAGGAAAGAGTTCTCTGACTACCGAACTGATCTACGGGGCGCTTTCACTCGTTTTTTGGACATTGACCATCCAAGCCACTTTCAAATACATCTTCATAACGCTTAATGCCGACAATAACGGAGAAGGGGGGATATTCGCCTTGTACTCCTTGGTACGCCGTAGGACTCCAAAATGGACCATTTATGTGGCCATGGTTGGTTGCGCCGCGCTGATTGCCGATGGTATGATTACCCCAGCCATCTCTTTGACTTCTTCGGTAGAAGGAATTGAGCGATTGGTAAAAGGTTTTCCGGTGGTACCAACTGTAATCGGGATTTTGATTTTGGTATTTTTATTTCAACAATTTGGTACAGATACCATTGGCAAAGCTTTTGGACCAATGATGTTGATTTGGTTTACCATGCTGGCGGTTTTGGGGATTCAGATTATTATCATTACGGGGCATTGGGAGATTTTTTCAGCCTTTAGCCCCCATTATGCAATTTTGCTGGTAAATCATCATCCGAATGCGTGGTTTGTGATTGGCGCCGTTTTTTTGTGTGTAACAGGTGCAGAAGCTTTGTACTCGGACTTGGGACACGTAGGGCGTAAAAACATACAAATATCTTGGATTTTTGTAAAGACCACCTTGATCATCAACTACTTTGGACAAGGTGCCTGGTTGTTGAATAGCCTGGGACAAAAATTGACTTCTAATCCTTTTTACCGCATTATGCCGGAATGGTTTCTACCTTTTGGGATTGGTATTGCAACTTTTGCGGCTATTATTGCTAGTCAAGCTTTGATTACCGGATCTTTTTCTTTGATCCATGAAGCGATACGTTTAAAAACCTGGTTTAGAATTGCGGTTTATCACCCTTCTGCCCACCGTTCACAGATGTACATTCCATTTGTCAACTGGATGCTCTTTACGGGGTGTGTATTTATTGTCTACCATTTTCAAACTTCTACTTCAATGGAAGCTGCTTATGGGATAGCCATTACGATAGCGATGCTTTCTACTACCATTTTGTTATTTTTTTACCTCAAATCGCGTAAAGCCATGCCAATACCGGTTATTTACTTGCTTATTGGCTTATTTGTCAGCGTAGAATGCATCTTTTTCTGGGGTAATGCCCAAAAATTGAGTCATGGAGGCGGTTTTACGGTTTTGTTGGGTTCGGCGCTTTTTTCCATTATGTATATTGTGTACAATGCAAAAAACATTACCCGGCACAAACGCAACATGGTCTCCCTTAACCATGCTGTACCGATTATAAATGAAGTAAAAAACGACGTTGGAATTCCCCTTTATGCTTCCCAATTGGTCTTTTTGACGACCTCAAAAAAGAAAGACATCATCGAATCGGCCATCCTCAAATCCATTTATGGCAAGCAGCCTAAACGTGCAGATGGCTATTGGTTGCTGCACTTTTCCGAAGAAGATGAACCGTTTACGACTTTTTATAAATTTGCGGAAGTGACTCCGGGGTTAATCTATCGCCTTGATTTTCATCTAGGTTATAAGATTCACCCTGATGTAAGCGAGTTTTTTCCACGTGCACTAAAGGAATTGCAGCAACAAGGCAAAATTAATATCTCTAACCACTACGATGTTTTACGAGATCACAAAGTTGCGGCAGATTTCCGGTTTGTATTGCTGGATACTGCTTTCCGTATTTCTCCAAAAATGACGCTCCGTGAACAGCTATTGCTCAAAGGGTATCTGTTGTTGAAGAGAATTGGTGTTTCCTCGGAATCCCATTTTGTATTGGAGCCTGGCAGCTGGGTAAAGGAATCAGTTGTGGTGAATTAAAAGTTGCCCTTAGTTATTTGAAAAAAAATGCGTTGAGACTATAGGTGTCAACGCATTTTTAGTTTACTCAGATCATCGGGTTAGATAGTCCGGTCTTTTTGGTGAAAGCGTTGACGAAAGTACCTTTGATCCGCTAACAAAACGGAAACTATTTGGGGAGGTTTGGAAATATTGATTGCCATCCACGCCTTCAGCATATTTACGGGTAATCTCCATGACTTCATCCAGAATGTCAATGTACTTGCCAGCGGAGTCAACCGGGAAAGCGAAGGCACAATCGTAGGCTCTTTTTTTGAGCGGTTTGTAGCCTTGAAAAAGTACCTTGTGGGAAATATCCACATAAATTTTGTCGCGAATCGAACGAAGAGCTGTCTCTATTACTTCTGGCGTTTTTTCAGGATGATTTTCAATTTTATTTTTTGAGAAACCAATACGCTATCGGAATTGGAAAATTGCCTACCAGCCAACTGGGTAAATTCCTAAAAAGCATATTGTAAGTCCAAGTACCCGGCCGGGGCTCATCGATTTTTTTCTGAATGACTTCGATACAAGTTTGGGCACCAGGAACCTCCTTGTTGCGTTTGTAAGGGCTGATCAGTAAAGTACAACTGCGTACCTCTGGTTGGAAATATTCGCCTCTGCGTAGTCGACTCTTGACGTCGTCCCAATTGGTCAGTCTTTTGACCTCTTCCAAATAATAAAGCGGTTGTACTTCTAAAATAAAGGAATAAATAATCCCCATACTCCCAAAACTGACCAGTATACTGTAGAAGATATCATCATCTTGGATCAATTCGATGCCGGGCTCTTCAAAGGCAGGATCGCTGATTCCCGCAGCAGGCTCCACCCGCAGGGTTCTTCCATCACCACTTACCATCACTAGAGAGCGAACTAGTCCAGAAACGGTAGGTAGTCTGATGCCGGAACCATGGGTATTGGTAGATACTGCGCCACCAATGCGTTGCTCGTCAATAGTACCCATGTTTTCTAGCGCTAGATTATCGGTGGTCAAAAAACGGTTCAGTTTTTCAATGCGCAAGCCGCTGCCTATTTCTACAAAGTAGTTATCCGAGCCAATTTCGGGATTAAGCCGTTGTCGATCTAACTTGCTGTAAAAATCCAAACGATCTGATCCTACCAAGTAGTCATCGGTTTTGGCAACTTCGGAATAGGAATGCCCAGAACCGACGGCACGTGCACATTGGCCCGCTTGTTCTGCTTCGGCGATGATGTTTTGGAGATCAGTCAAGGTTTCCGGTAAGAAATATTTTTTTTTGGAGTGGCTTTTACCTTGTTGATGGTATTGGACCAGACGTAGTTACTTAGGATTTTCATCGGTGTTGGGTTTTAGTTTGAAGTAAAGTGTAGGGTTAGGAGTTTTAAGTAATGATATTTTTACTACAATTTTCCTTATTCTTTTTGTGTAAAAATAAAACAGAATTAAACAGCTTGCAGGTTAAATAATTATGAAATTCACGACAACGGAATGAATATCTGACAATAAATCTTGATTTTTAAGTTCATCAAAGATCAAATAATGTCCACTTCTTCCAAGCAATCGAACATTTCCAAGCGCATTCCTCCAAAACTCTTGACTTTATGGGCTTGTGTAGCGGCATTTGGCGTTTACACCTGTATGTATTCCTTACGTAAGGGCATCACGGCGACTACTTTTGCAGGAATGGAATTTTGGGGAGTGAGCTACAAGATTTTACTCATTATGGCTCAGGTATTTGGGTATGCCATGTCGAAGTTGATTGGAATTCGCGTGGTATCAGAAGCCAAACTGCAGCAACGCGGCTGGTACATTGCGGTATTAGCGGGTTTGGCGGGTCTTTCTTTATGGCTTTTTGCCATTGTTCCTGCTCCTTACAACATCTTGTTTCTATTTTTGAATGGTTTGCCACTCGGTATGATCTATGGATTGGTGTTGGGATTTTTGGAAGGACGCCGGCAGACAGATGTCTTGGTTGCAGCCCTAACGGCATCGTTTATATTTGCTTCAGGTTTTGTAAAAACAGTAGGGTTATCGGTCCTTTCCTGGGGCGTGAATGAATACTACATGCCTTTGGTAACCGCTTTGCTTTTTATGCCATTCATGGTACTATTTTTATTCCTGCTCATCAAACTACCAAAGCCTAGTGCTGAAGATATTGCTCTACGCACCGAAAGGTTGCCGATGAACAAAGAGCGTCGGCGAGATTTTGTAAGGTTATTTTTACCCGGGATAGTGCTGTTTATATTTGGTTACGTCCTTTTGACGGTTCTCCGCGACTTTCGCGACAATTTTGGGCCTGAGGTGTTGAAAGAATTGGGCGTCACCAATGCCGGCGTGTTTACTAGAATAGAAACGCCCATTGCCGTTTTAATCCTAATCCTTATTTCCTCCCTAGCACAGATAAAAGACAATTTCCAGGCATTTAAATGGGTCAATATCATCACTTTTGGTGGAGTGCTGTTGGCAATTGGCT
>JBBRGN010000245.1:0-7433 GCA_038240665.1 Chitinophagales bacterium
CATCAATTGTACTACATTCGTTATCATCGTTTTTTCATTAAAATTTTGTCTTTTTTATTTGAAACTTACAAGAGGGAAATAACGTAATACTTCCAATGCAATAACAGCGAGTCGAGCCTATAATTATTACAATCATAGGACATTGCATGAAAGAAGAACCTGATCGTTTTTCAAACGCCAACTTTACGCCGTCTCCACTTGAAGGAATTATTTTCCCGGGAGTAACTAAACCTGTTTCAACTGAAGAACAGTCAGGAAATTCCTTTTCTGATACTAACCTAAAAGATATGGAAGAACGCAATCAGAAACTTCAAGAATCCAACTCAATAATTGAGAAAGCGTTAGTAGACTATATCAATCTTTTTGATAATGCGCCAACGGGCTATCTTACCTTAGATCAAAATGGCGATATTTTTAAGATCAATTTTTACGCTGCGGAAGTTCTCGGTCAAGATCGCTCAAGTCTACTCCATTCAGATTTTACAAGTTTTGTAACGGAAGAAAAACTCTTTGATTTCCATTCTTTTATGGATTGTATTTTTGAATCTAAAAAAAGAGCAACTTGCGAACTTACCATTCAAACCCTGAATAATCCCATTAAATACATTCAATTAGAAGGAATGTACACCCCGGATCACAATGTTTGTTTGTGTATCCTATCTGTTATCAGCGAGCGCAAATTAGCAGAAGAGACGCTGCGACAAAAAAATGCACAGTTCAAAAATCTAATTGAACAGTCACCGGACATCATTTTTCAGTTGGACCAAAACGGCTCATTTAGTTACATATCTCCTAGCTGGACAAAACTGCTTGGGCATGCTCCAGAAGAGGTCATCGGTCAAAGTTTTATTAATTTCATCCACTCCGACGATGTGCTGAAATGCATCGAGTTTTTACAAGCGGGTCTAGAAAAAGGGGGTTCCGACGAAGAGATCATCTACCGGGCAATCCACAAATCTGGTGCTTATGTCTGGCACGCTTCTACGGGATCATTACTCAATCGAAGTGGAAAAATAACCTACATCGGTAACGCCCGTGAAATTACCCCCCGCAAAGAGCAAGAGTTACAACTCCAAAAAGCCAACGAAAGATATGAGCTGGCCATCAATGCTGTTGGAATGGGCATATGGGATTACAACTTGGCTGATAATACCCTAATTTGGGATAAGTTAATGTACGAGGTTTTTCAAGTAGATCCTGATGAATTTGAAGGGGTTTATGAAGCCTGGAGTTCGCGGGTACACCCGGATGATTTACCAGCAGCCGCCGCAGCGCTGGAAGCCACCATCCGAGATAAACAATCTTTTGACACCAGTTTTAGAATCATTTGTAAAAACGGCGAAATTCGTTACATCAAAGGCGATGCCAGATTGGTAGAAGATGCCGACGGAAACCCAATTCGCGTGATCGGTATAAATTATGACATCACGGAACTCAAAACCGCCGAAGAATCACTACTCAAATCGGAACTCAAATACCGCAATCTTTTTGAAAATGCGAACGATGCCATTATTCTTTTTGATCCTGAGGCGGAAACCATTTTAGAGGTCAACAACAAAGCCATCGAGCTGTATGGCTTTAGCCGCCCCGAGTTCATTGGGATGAATCTAAAACAGATGACCAAGGATGTAGCGAGCGGCGAAAAAAAAATCCAGATCATTTTACAAGGCGATTCCATAAAAGATTTTGAAACCCAGCATTACACTAAAAAAGGAGCTATCCTGGATTTCCTAATTAGTTCTGCGCTTATTGAATATGGCGGAAAACCAGCTATCTTTTCTGTCAATCGCGACATTACCGAACGCAAAAAAGTGGAAGCGGCCTTACAAAAGTCTGAAGACAACCTCCACACCATTTTTGAAAACACAGATACGGGTTACATCTTATTCGACAATACTTTTAAAGTCATCAATTTCAACCAACCTGCACAACAATTTTACCACCGGGAGGATCCTCGAGACGTTCATGAAGGGGCTTTGCTCTTTGATTTTTTTCCAGATAAGCTGAAAGAACAGCTCAATAAAACGACAGAAAAAATACTGGAAGGAAAAAGAATTGAATTTGAACGGAAAATAAAAACCGAAAAAGGAGAAGAGTTTTGGTACCAAGTCGTCTTTTCGCCAGTTTTAAATAAGCTAAAAAAAGTAGAGAACTTTGTGCTTTCCATTGAGGACATCACTACCCGCAAAAAAGACCAAATTGAATTGTTCAAATCTTTTGACCTCGTTAGCGAGCAAAACAAACGCTTATTGAATTTTTCTTATATCGTTTCCCATAATTTACGCTCCCACACCAGCAACATCAAATCTTTATTGGAACTGACTTCCACCGATGCTAATGCAGAGGAACTCAAAACTTTGTTCGGACACCTCAAAGTAGTCGTCCATAGATTAGACGAAACGCTTTATAATTTGAATGATGTGGTATCGATTCAAAAAAACATCAATTTACAAATCGAGTCCTTAAACCTGAGGGAATACATCGCTCGGGCTAAGGAAGTATTACAAAAGCAGATCGTTCAAAAAAATGTGCACATCGAAAATGAGGTAGATCCAAAAATCTACGTCCTTTACAACCCGGCCTATCTGGAAAGTATCGCCCTCAACTTTTTATCCAATGCCATCAAGTACAGTCATCCCGATCGGCAACCCCATATTCTAGTGAAGACTTCTATGGAAAACCACAAAGTAGTCTTGCAATTTATCGACAATGGCCTAGGGATTGATCTCGAAAAAAATCGCAGTAAGCTATTTGGCATGTACAAAACTTTTCACAGCAATAAGGATGCCAAAGGTCTTGGTTTGTTTATTTCCAAAAATCAAATTGAAGCAATGGGCGGTAAGATCGAGGTGGAAAGTACATTGGGAGTAGGTACTACCTTTAAGATTTATTTGGGGTAAGTTATGGTTCATTCCTCAAAATGGCGAGGGGCTCATCGAAGTCCAGCCGCCATCTACCACCAATGACTGTCCGGTAATGTGACGAGAGATTGGTGCTACCAAAAACAGCGCTGCATGGGCAATGTCTTCAACTGCTGCAGGTCTCCCCATCGGCGTGATTCTACTCCAAGTATCGGTATAGGCGATATCCGCTAAAGTACGTTCGGTTAAAGTAGCACCCGGAGCAATAGTATTGATGGTAATCTGAAAAGGCGATAAATCAACCACCAAGTTTTTGGCCAACATTTCCAGTGCAGCTTTGCTCATCCCATACGCTGCGAGGTGCTGATGCGCCTGATGACCAGTGACGGAAGAAGTCAACAAAATACTGCCTCCTTTCCCCTGTTTTTTCATTTGATTGGCCGCCGCTTGGGTTAAAAAAAAACTACCCGCCAAGTTTACTTTCATCACCTGATTAAAAGAGGCTAAGGGGTAAGAAAAAAAATCGCCAAATAGCGTAATCCCCGCATTGGCAATCACGATGGTCAGACTTCCGTAATGCGCAACTGCGCTTGCCACCAGCTGATCAATAAAATCAGTATCTGAAGAATCGCCAGGTATCGCGATGCATTTACCACCTGCCTGGCGAATACTTTGAGCAGCTTCTTCTGCCAACTGCTCATCAATGTCATTGAGCACAATGGCCGCGCCAGCTTTCGCCAGCTGTCGACAAATTTCCAATCCAATGCCTTGTCCAGCGCCGGTAACCAGCGCTACTTCTTGTTGAAAAAGCTGCTCCGTGTACATTCTAAAAAGGTTAATTAGTGCGAATCGCGCGTTACGGTGCTGCCTGAACTGCCTTTCAAAAAATCAAGGTCGGCACCTAGATGCGCTTGTTCCACATGCTGTAAGTACATGCCCACATAGCCGCGACTGACCAAAGGGGGCGGTGCTTGCCATGCTGCTCGGCGATGCCCCAATTCTTCTTCCGTAAGGTCAACATGCAGGCTGCGATTATGGACATCAAGTGTAATGGTATCGCCATTTTGGATCAAAGCCAGGTTACCGCCAACTGCCGTCTCCGGACTAACGTGTAGCACTACCGTACCAAATCCTGTTCCACTCATGCGCCCATCCGAAATCCGCACCAAATCATGAATGCCTTGTTCAATCAGTTTTTTTGGAAGTCCCATATTGCCTACTTCGGGCATACCTGGATAACCTTTTGGCCCCACGTTTTTTAATACCAACACGCTGCTGGCATCTACCTCCAAATCAGGATCATCAATACGGGCTTTGTAATCTTCTATGTCTTCAAAAACCACCGCTTTGCCCGTGTGTTGCATCAAACTGGGCGATGCCGCCGATGGTTTGATCACCGCGCCATCAGGGCAAATATTTCCTTTTAGCGTAATAATGCCAGAAATGGGGTTGATGGGCGTGTCAAAAGGAGCGATCACGGTGGGATCAAAACTTTCAGCATCCGCATAATTCTCCGCAATGGTGTGGCCATTGACGGTAATGCAATCGGCGTGTAAATGCCCATGAAGTTGCTTCATTACAGCGGGTAAACCACCCGCGTAATACAGATCTTCCATGAAATATTGACCCGAAGGTTGCAAATTGGCAACCAAAGGGATTTTTGTAGACCAACGGTCAAAATCCTCTAAGTTCAATTCTATGCCTATTCTTCCGGCAATGGCCAGCAAATGCAAAACAAAATTGGTAGATCCGCCGATGGCGGCATTGACCATAATGGCGTTTTCAAAAGCGGCTCGCGTAAGAATATCCGAAGGTTTTAAATCTTCTTTTACCATCTCGACAATGCGCAAACCCGACAATTGTGCCAACACTTTTCGACGGGAATCTGCGGCGGGGATCGCAGCATTTTCTGGTAAGGAAAGCCCCAGCGATTCCACCATACACGCCATCGTAGAAGCGGTACCCATCACTGCGCAATGGCCGCGACTGCGGCACATCGCTGCTTCAGCGAGTTCCATTTCTACAGCAGATATTTTCCCGATTTTTATATCTTCACTGAACCTCCAGACGTCGCTGGTGCCGATGTTTTTTCCTTTGTATTTACCGGTCAGCATAGGCCCTCCAGAAACGACGATCGAAGGGATATTGACACTACAAGCTCCCATCACCAAAGATGGTGTTGTTTTATCACAACCACACAACAACACGACTCCATCCAAAGGATTGGCACGGATGGATTCTTCCACATCCATACTGGCCAAGTTGCGGTACAACATGGCGGTGGGTTTGATCAATGTTTCGCCCAATGACATCACTGGAAACTCCACCGGAAATCCTCCTGCTTGTAAAATTCCCCGCCTTACCGATTCCGCCAATTCTCGAAAATGGGCATTGCAGGGCGTTAATTCGCTCCAAGTATTGCAAATGCCTATTACTGGGCGACCGTCAAATTCAAAACTGGGTAAACCCTGGTTTTTCATCCATGCACGGTAAATAAATCCATCTTTTCCTTCTTTGCCAAACCACTGTCGGCTGCGTAATTCTTTGGACATGAAGTTTATTTATTAGAGCTGATACACCAATTCTATTGGAGTAAATAGGTGTTATTTATGCCAACAAGATATTCAACAACTCTTTGGCGGCTACCGCTATTTTTGTACCTGGGCCAAAGATCCCAGCAACGCCTGCTTCGTACAAAAAATCATAATCTTGAACTGGGATGACCCCGCCTACTACTACGAGTATATCTTGTCGCCCTAGTTGAGCCAAAGCTTCGATGGTTTGAGGCACCAAGGTCATGTGTCCTGCCGCTAAAGAGGAAATGCCCAAGATGTGGACATCATTTTCGGCAGCTTGTTTTGCTGCTTCTTCCGGGGTTTGAAATAGAGGACCAATATCGACATCGAAACCCAGATCCGCAAAACTTGTAGCAATTACTTTTGCGCCGCGGTCATGTCCATCTTGTCCCAATTTGGCCACCATAATTCTTGGTCGACGCCCCTCTTGTTCTTCAAATTCATTGGCCAGGGCCAGGGCTTCTTGAAAATCTTTATCCACGCCGGTTTCGCTTCGGTACACGCCGGAAATGGTTCTTGTAACGGGTGAAAAACGGCCAAAGGCCTTTTCCATGGCAAAAGAAATCTCGCCTAAGGTAGCGCGAGCGCGGGCACACACGATGGCCAGCTCCAATAAATTGCCTTGCCCCGATTTGGCGGCGGCTGTCAATGTCTCCAGCGATCGCTCCACTTGGGCGGTATTGCGGGCTGCTTTTACTGCTTTGATGCGCTGGATTTGAGATTCGCGTACCGCAGTATTGTCAATTTGGAGAATATCCATTGGCGCTTGATGGTCTACTTTAAACACATTTACGCCCACGATCTGATCTTTTCCTCCATCAATACGTGCCTGTTTTCGGGCAGCGGCTTCTTCGATGCGTAGTTTGGGCAAGCCTTCCTCAATAGCTTTGGCCATCCCCCCTATCGCTTTTACTTCCTCCATCAAATCCCAGGCGCGCTTTGCCAGTTGATCCGTCAAATACTCTACATAATAAGAACCTGCCCAGGGGTCAATGGCCCGCGTAACATCGGTTTCTTTTTGCAGAAAAATTTGGGTATCCCGGGCGATTTTGGCCGAAAAATCAGTTGGTAAAGCAATCGCCTCGTCCAATGAATTGGTATGCAAGGATTGCGTCCCGCCCAATACCGCTGCCAAGCCTTCAATAGCCGTTCGTGCAATATTGTTAAAGGGATCCTGTTCCGTCAAACTCCAGCCAGAAGTCTGACAATGCGTGCGCAAGGCCATGGACTTGGGGTCTTTGGGATCAAAGGATTGGACAATTTTTGCCCATAACATCCTCCCCGCCCGCATTTTGGCAATTTCCATAAAATGATTCATCCCAATGCCCCAAAAAAACGAAAGCCGAGGGGCAAAATCATCAATATCCAGACCAGCTTTTACCCCAATTTCTAGATAGGCCAATCCATCGGCTAGGGTATAAGCCAATTCTAGGTCTGCTGGTGCTCCAGCCTCATGCATGTGGTAACCGCTGATGCTGATGGAGTTGAACTTAGGCATGTATTGTGCTGAATAGGCAAAAATATCCGCAATGATCCGCAAGGAAGGCGTCGGAGGGTAGATAAACGTATTGCGCACCATGAACTCCTTGAGAATATCATTTTGAATGGTACCGCTTATTTCATGGGGCTGCACGCCTTGCTCTTCTGCGGCAACGATAAAAAAAGCCATGATCGGGATCACCGCGCCATTCATGGTCATCGAAACCGACATCTCGTTGAGCGGAATTTGGTCAAAAAGGATTTTCATATCCTCTACGGTGTCAATGGCTACACCAGCTTTTCCTACATCCCCTTGTACACGTTCGTGATCCGAATCGTAGCCCCGGTGGGTGGCCAGATCAAAGGCAACTGAAAGGCCTTTTTGTCCTTGTGCTAAATTGCGGCGGTAAAAGGCGTTGCTTTCTTGCGCAGTAGAAAAACCAGCATATTGGCGAATCGTCCAAGGACGTATAGTGTACATTGAGCTATACGGTCCCCGCAGAAATGGGGGTATCCC
>JBBRGN010000246.1:0-7421 GCA_038240665.1 Chitinophagales bacterium
CCACCAATTCGGGCAGCGAGCGCTTCATTTGCGCTCCTTGGGTATCGCCCTCAAAAATGACTTCTCCAGCGCGGACAATGTTCATCCGAATGGGCGTAGTAAGCGGAATGGGTTCTTCGCTAATGTACAGACAGGGGCCTAAGCCTGCGCAATTGTCGTACACCTTAGCCTGGGGAAGGTAAAGTGGGTTCTCCCCCTCGATGCTGCGCGAACTCATGTCATTGCCAATGGTATACGCCGCGATCTGATTAGCCGAATTGACAAAAAGGGTCAGTTCGGGCTCGGGTACATCCCAGGTGGAATCCTCGCGGATGTAAACCGTTCCTTGGTCGCCAACTGCACGTATAGCGGTACCTTTGAAAAAAACCTCCGGACGCTCGGCGCTGTAAACTTTATCATAAAAGGTATCACCGCCAGAGTCTTTGGACTCTTCCATGCGGGCTATCTTGCTGCGCAGATAAGTAACACCAGCAGCCCAAATTTCTTGTTGCCCGATGGGAGAAAAAACAGTTTGCGAAGCCAGCCATTCCCAAGCTCCAAGCGGCGGTTCCTGTTCAGTTTGGGCAAGCAAAACGGAGTGTAAATCCGCTTGATTGATCAGCGTGTCCCAATCTTTTTCAGGAGATAAAAAAAACTGCTCATTGTGAAAAATGGCATTTCCTGCCGAAGTTTTATAAAGTTTCATTGGGTGTAAGGGTTAAAGGTTTTATTCAATAGCACGATCAAGGTGTACATATCCGCCATCAATGTGGAACAATTGTCCGGTGGTGTGACTCGATTTTTCAGACAATAAAAAAGCCGTGGTATTGGCGATCTCTTCGGCGGTAGTCATCCGGTTTTCAAATGGAATTTTGGAGATGATTTGCGCCAGTTTTTCCTGCGGATTGGGCAGGGTTTGGATCCATTTTTCGTAGAGCGGAGTATAACATTCTGCTACAATGATGGCATTAACTCGGATGCTATAGGGCAACAATTCCACTGCCCATTCGCGGGTCAGCGCATTGCGCCCGCCGTTCGCTGCGGCGTAAGCGGAGGTATTGCCTTGACCTGTTTCGGCGGTTTTGGAACCGATGTTCACGATGGCACCTTTGGAAATTTTGAGATAGGGCAGGGCATGATGCGCCATTAAATAATAGTGGATCAAGTTTTTGTGTAAAGAAGCGACGAAGGCTTCGTAATTACCGGATTCGAGGCCTACGCCATCATTAACCCCAGCATTATTGACCAATCCATCAATTCTGCCAAAACGCTGTACCGCAGTTGCTACGGCATTTCTACAGTCATCAGGTCGCGTTAGCTCGGCTACGATCTGTTCAGCTTTGCCGCCTTGGGCCATGATTTTTTCCACAACCAGCAAGTTGTCGTTTTCTTGGCGGCCAATGATCACAGGTATTGCGCCTTCCCGAGCGAGCACCTGGGCGATGCCTTCGCCAATGCCCTTGGCACCGCCAGTGACGAGGATGATTTTATCTTGTAATCCTAAATCCATGCGTTTTTTTGATTATTGAGGTGATGCAGTTTGTTTTTGTAATCGCTTAAATTAGGTATTCAGGGTCAAAAAACCACCATCAATCGGGTAGTCGCAGCCGGTGATAAAACTGGCCTCCTCCGAACACAAATAAAGCGCCAGCGCGGCGATCTCGTCGGGGCGTCCCATCCGACCAATGGGTTGAGATTTCGACAGTTTTTCAAAAACCTCGGCCTGGTTATCGGGGTAATTTTTGGCAATGAAACCGTCGACAAAAGGCGTATGTACTCTAGCCGGAGAGATGCAATTGCAGCGAATATTGTCGTGGAGGTAGTCTTTGGCTACCGATAAAGTCATGGATCGCGTAGCTCCTTTGCTCATGGAATAGGCAAAACGATCCGACAAACCCACCAAGGCCGCAATCGAGCACATGTTGAGAATTACGCCGCCACCGGCAGCCTTCATCAAAGGGATAGTAGCATACAGGCAATTGTACACCCCGCGGATATTGACATTGACAACGCGATCAAAATCCGCCACTTCGGTGTTGTCTACCTGCCCAATATGCGCGATCCCGGCATTGTTTACCAAGATGTCGATTTTGCCGATAGACTGAAAAACCTGTACCACGGCAGCTTGATCGCTTACATTACAAGCATGGGCATATGCGATCCCGCCGGACTCTTGGATTTCAGCAACTACTTGGCTGGCGGCATCAAGATCGAGTTCGATGATGTGGACAACGGCACCCTGTTGCGCAAAAGTCTTTGCTATCGCTTTGCCAATACCGCTTCCGCCGCCGGTGATTGTGCTAATTTTATTGGTTAATTGAAACATGAAGCTGATTTTGTTGAAAAAGTACTCCAAGTAGCTGAGCAATTTAGCATTCGAGGGGATTTTTTTTCCCTCTGTGACGAGAAGCGAGTTCGTTTGTTTGTGGATGGATAATCGTCAATCGTCAACTTGTTGGATTAAAAAACCTAGCCAATAAATTACAATTGCGAAAAAATATTTGGTCAAAACCTGATTATTACCGATTTTTAGGGCGAATGAAAGCAAAGAGATATGAAAAAAAACGCTTACTTATTTTGGCTAGGTGGTATTTTGTTGATGAGCTGGGCTTGCAATAAAGAAGCTCTTTTGACGGAATCCAAGTCAATAACTCCTGAATACCTGGAATGTCCGCCTCGTAAATGGGATACACTTGAAATAGAATCCGGTATTTATGGCGATTGGCAATGGGTCTACTCTTCCTGTGAAAGAGGAGCGCGTGGTCGCAAGTATTACAATTTTCGATTGGAACCCAACCACACCTTAAAACTTGTGCAAAATAATGGGGATACTTTAAAAACAACCTGGAAACTCGACACCTTATTCTCGAATACTGATTTTATCCTTTTAGCGCCTGCACTGGACTGGACGATGTACGGTAGAGTGATGCTTTGTGATCAGGTACAATTATCCTTTGGACGAGGCCCTGAGATCTGTGATAATTTCTTTCGAAGAAAAGTAAATTAGGAATTGGTAGCCCATTTTCAAAACGGCTATTTTTTAAACCTTTGATTAAGCTTTTGCCTACATCCGTCATCCTACACATAGCATTCGGCATCTGATTTTCAACATATGGCTTCTCGTATTCCTTTTCTGCTACCGATTTGTTACTTTTGGTCGGGCTGAGCCCTTAAAGTAATTCATAACATTAAATGCCGTGAACTACTCAAATTAATAAATCACCATTTAGCTCAAGAAATATGAGGCTTTTTATCCGTTCTTTTTCTCTCCTAATGCTGCCATTAATAGGTATTCTAATGTTTAGTTGCAATGCCAAAAAAGCCGAAGGTCTGGGTGGCGGCCCCGGGAAAGGCCCAGGCGGTCCGGGCGGCCCAGGAGGCCCTCCGATGACCATGATCGTTGACTACATGGTAACTTCAGCCGAAGTATTGGAAAATACCCTTACCACCACAGGTAACGTACTTCCCAATGAAGTGGTAGATGTTCACCCTGAACGCTCGGGTAGAATGACCAAGTTGTTGTTTAAAGAAGGTGGATTGATCGCCAAAGGCGGTTTGCTAGCCGAGTTGGATCGCCAAGAATTAGAAGCACAATATGCCAAACTTAAGGTCAATGAAGCTTACAACCAGCGCGAACTCAAACGTGCCAAAGACCTTCTTGCCATCGATGGCATAGCCGAGGAGGAATACGATAAGATTGCCAATACCTTAGATCAGACCCGTGCTGATATCCGTGTTACCCAGGTTGCCTTGGACAAAACGCGGATTCTGGCTCCATTTACAGGCCGTTTGGGGCTACGCAAATTGAGTGAAGGCGCTTATGTTTCGCCTGCGGATGTGCTGATCCAGTTGCAACAAACGGACCCCATCAAAATCGAATTTGAAGTTCCCGAACGTTTTATTCGCGAATTGAAAATTGGACAAAAAGTAAAGTTTACCATTGAAGGATTGAAACAGTCCTTCAATGCTGAAGTATACGCTTTTAGCAATCAAATTGATCCAGGTACGCGTACCCTTACCGTACGAGCACGTTGCGCCAATCCTAAGGGCTTGCTCCAACCTGGAAATTTTGCCCGAGTACAGTTGGTCACCAGCCAAAACCGGGCAGCGATATTGGTACCCACCGATGCTGTTATCCCGGTGTTGAATGGCCAGCAAGTCATGGTGATGAAAAAAGGAGCAGCCGTCCCTCAGAATGTAGCGACCGGCCAACGCCTCCAGAATGTGATCGCCATTGTTGATGGTCTTTCTCCAGGCGACACCGTGATCTTGAGCGGTTTGCTGGCGATTAAACCCGGCATGCCCGTGAAACCTGGTAAATTGCTTGATTCACCCAAAGCTGATGCATTATGAACTTACCTTCCTTAAGCATCACCCGACCCGTTTTGGCCACGGTGATCTCTATTTCAATTGTGCTCTTTGGAGCCATCGGGTTTTATTCCTTGGGACTTCGTGAATACCCCAGTGTAGACCCTCCGGTAGTATCCGTTTCTACCAACTATACCGGCGCCAACGCGGATGTTATGGAATCCCAGATTACCGAACCGCTGGAAGAAAGCATCAATGGTATTGCAGGGATTCGCTCCTTGTCGTCGGTAAGTTCCGATGGCCGCAGTACCATTACCGTTGAATTTGAACTAGGGGTAGACCTAGAAGCTGCTGCCAACGACGTTCGGGAAAAGGTATCCCAAGCACAGCGTTTGCTGCCTCCAGATACCGACCCGCCCATTGTAGCCAAGGCTGACGCCAATGCCAATCCTATCCTCACCATCACCATTCAAAGTGATTCGCGCAACTTGATGTCTTTGAGCGAATTTGCCAATAATGTGATGAAAGAGCGGATCCAAACCATTCCTGGCGTATCGGGAGTAAGGATCTGGGGTGAAAAAAAATGGGCCATGCGGATCAAAATGGATCCTACTAAATTAGCCGCTTATAGCCTGACGCCCTTGGATGTACGCAATGCGCTTCAACGCCAAAACCTCGAATTACCTTCCGGTAGAATCGAGGGCTACCGCACAGAATTGACCATCCGTACCCAAGGTCGTTTGTTTACGCCAGATGAGTTTGCGGACATCGTTTTGCGTGAAACCAATGGGGTGATCGTTCAATTGAAGGACGTTGCTACGGTTAACTTAGAACCGCAAAACGTACGCTCAATTCTTCGTGGTAATGGCATCACGCCCATGATGGGTATTGCAGTTACTCCCCTTCCTGGTGCTAATTACATCGATATTGCCGATCGGATTTACAAAAAAGTGGAGGTCATCAAAAAAGACATCCCCAAAGATATAAAACTTGATTATGCTTTTGACTCTACGGTTTCCATTCGCAAAGCCATTTCGGAAGTAGAAGAAACCCTGCTCATCGCATTTGGATTGGTGGTATTGGTCATCTTCTTGTTCCTTCGTGACTGGCGGACGACTTTGATCCCGGTTTTGGCCATTCCTATTTCTTTGATCGGCGCATTTTTCATTATGTATGTTTTTGGTTTTTCCATCAACATCCTTACCCTGCTGGGCATCGTTTTGGCAACAGGTCTGGTGGTGGATGATGCGATCGTAGTCATGGAAAACATTTATCGCAGGATTGAAGAAGGGCAAAACCCCATGCAAGCTGCGCATGAGGGATCAAAAGAAATCTATTTTGCCATCATTTCTACTTCGATCACCTTGATCATCGTATTCTTGCCCATTGTTTTTTTGCAGGGTTTGACGGGGCGCTTGTTTCGCGAATTTGGGGTAACCGTGGCGGGATCTATTTTGATTTCGATGATCGTGTCCCTTTCACTCACCCCGATGATGTGTTCGCGGTTTTTGAAAAACAAAAAACACGGATTTTTCTACACCATCACCGAAGGCTTTTTCGAAGGCATGAACAAGGGCTATCACAACTTGCTGGTAGGGTTTATGCGGGTGCGCTGGATAGCAGTACCCGTTACCTTGATGGCAGGTTTGGGGATTTATTATCTCGTACAGCTGATCCCCACGGAATTAGCGCCAATGGAGGACAAAAGTCGTTTTCGGATCATCAGTACTTCTCCTGAAGGCACTTCGTTTGAAATGATGGATCGCTATGTGTTGGAAGCGCTTAAAATGATCGATACCATGCACGAAAAACAATCGATTGTAGCGGTTACGGCACCGGGATTTGGCGCAGCAGGCGCTGTAAACACCTCTTTCATCAACGTCAACCTAGTAGCTCCAGAATTGCGTACCCGTACGCAGGAGGAAATCGTTAAATCCATTTTCCCCCAAGTAGCCGCCTTGAACTTTGCGCGTTCCATCATCTCCCAGGAACAGACCATTAGTACCGACCGACGGCAAAGTGGGTTGCCTCTACAGTTTGTAATTCAGGCACCTAGCTTTGAGAAATTGAAGGCTGCGCTGCCAGAATTTTTGGATGAGGTCGCTAAAAATCCGGCATTTGCCATCAGCGATTTGGATTTGAAATTCAATAAGCCCGAGATACGGGTAAACATCAACCGCGAACGTGCCCGCAAAATGGGCGTAAGTGTACGCGACATCGCAGAAACTTTACAGCTCTATTTCTCCGGAAGCCGTTACGGATACTTCATTAAAGACAGCAAGCAATACGAAGTAATTGGTGAAGCCGCACGGATTTACCGGGATGATCCACGCGACCTAAGTGTGTTGTATGTGCGCAACAACCTTAACCAACTCATTTCGCTGGACAACTTGGTGGTATTCAACGAAGAATCCAGTCCTCCTCAGTTGTACCGTTTTAACCGCTATTTATCAGCCACCGTTTCGGCGGGTATGGTGGAAGGTTACACCCTAGGACAGGGCATAACTGCAATGAATGAAATTGCGAAAAAAAACCTGGACGAATCTTTCCAGACGGCTTTGGCGGGTGCTTCCAAAGACTTGGCCGATAGCTCGCGGGGCATCTATTTTGCCTTTTTGCTGGCTTTAGTATTGGTATATCTTACGCTTGCTGCCCAATTTGAAAGTTTTTTTGACCCCTTGATCATCATGGTAACGGTGCCTTTGGCTTTGGTAGGCGCTCTGTTGGCCTTGTACTTTTTCAATCATACCCTGAATATCTTTAGCGAAATCGGGATCATTGTATTGATTGGTATTGTAACCAAGAACGGTATCCTCATTGTAGAATTTGCCAATCAAAAAATGGATGAAGGTTTGACTGCTCGTTCGGCTGTGGTCGAAGCTGCTACCCTCCGTTTGCGTCCGATCTTGATGACGAGCATCGCCACTGTTTTGGGGGTTTTGCCGATTGCATTGGCCTTGGGTGCTGCTTCTACCAGCCGTATTTCTATGGGCGTGGTTATCATCGGAGGACTACTGTTCTCTTTGGTACTTACGCTTTTTGTGATCCCTGCTATCTACACGTTTTTCAACCGCAAAAAAGTTCTTTCTAATGAGATGTTTGCCGAAGAAGCTACACCTGCTCAAACCCTTGCT
>JBBRGN010000247.1:0-7365 GCA_038240665.1 Chitinophagales bacterium
AATACTATACCGGTATGGGTAAAAAACCGGTAAACGATATCATTCAACGTTCTTCAACTGGACCAGCTACCAACATCATCGAAGGTCTGGCTCAGGGAATGTTGTCGACTGCGTTACCGATTATCTTGTTTGCTATTGCCATCTATGTTACCTACAATTTGGGTGGATTCTATGGCGTAGCGATTTCGGCTTCTGGTATGATGGCAACTACGGCGATGCAGCTGGCTATTGATGCTTTCGGGCCGATTGCCGACAACGCTGGAGGTATTGCTGAAATGAGCGAATTGCCTAAAGAAGTGCGTGAGCGTACTGATATTCTTGATGCAGTAGGTAATACAACTGCGGCGATAGGTAAAGGTTTTGCCATCGCTTCGGCAGCTTTAACGGCCCTGGGTTTGTTTGCCGCCTATGTCAACTTCACCAAGATTGATGGCATCAACATCTTCAAAGCGGATGTATTGTCGGCGCTTTTTGTGGGCGGTATGATCCCGGTTGTGTTTAGTGCATTTGCGATGCGTGCAGTAGGTCGTGCTGCCATGTCGATGGTACAGGAAGTACGTCGCCAGTTCCGCGAGATCCCTGGCATCATGGAAGGAACCGGAAAACCTGATTATGGTCGGTGTGTAGACATTTCAACCAAAGCAGCTATCCGAGAGATGATGATCCCAGGTTTGATTACCATTATTTCCCCGATTTTTATTGGCTTTTTGTTGGGACCAGAAGCGCTAGGCGGTTACATGGCTGGTGTTACGGTATCAGGCGTGATGTGGGCGATTTTCCAATCTAATGCCGGCGGTGCTTGGGACAATGCTAAGAAATCATTTGAAAAAGGCGTAGTTATTGACGGCGTAACCTACTACAAAGGCAGTGAGCCGCACAAAGCAGCGGTAATTGGCGATACGGTAGGCGATCCATTCAAAGATACTTCTGGCCCATCCATGAATATCCTAATCAAACTAACTTGTTTGGTAGGCTTGACGATTGCGCCAATTCTTGGAAAGCTGTATGTGAACAATAACACAAGTTTGGGTAAAAAAGATGGTATCGAGCGTCACTATGAGCAACGTCCAGTTGCTAAACCTGCTCGTTTGAACTAAGCTATATCGTCTGATTGCTTAATATTCGTTTTTTATCTTTCAGGTTCCAGGGCTATGTTGTGCTGGAACCTGATTTTTTTTTACCCATTTGGCGTTGATTTTTTACTTTTAGCATCGGATAAAAAATAACTTCAAATGTTGTCGAACTTGACCATATTTCGCTAATGATTACCTAAAGCCTTAAAAAAAACAGGAATGCATCCTAACGAAACTTCAGTAATCGCCCACGCCATCTTTGCAGCCATTGAAACATTGATCCCGGAATACATGCTAGTACCCGAGGACAAAAACATCTCCAATGGAAACGTAGCGGCTTGCATCATTGACGAGCAAGGCAATGTATACGGCAAAATGTTTGGCACCAATCACCCCCGTTCCAGAGCCTCGCATAAGGTAGCTTGGATAAAAGCAAGTCAAGTATGGCTGACCGGCGTAAAAACCGGTGAATATGAAAGAATGGTGTTTAACAAAGAAGTAGGCGAAAACGCTCACGGTATCGAAGCGCCCGATTTGATAGGATGGGAGGGCGGTCAGCCACTCCTGACTAAAAATGGTTTAAAACTATCAGTAGGATTCAGCGGATTTCGGGGGACTACCGACCTTGAGATTATGGTGAAAGCATTAGCCGAAGTTGAAAAAGGCTGATTCTATTCCTGATTATTGACTCATACCATAAACAACATAACAATGCAATACTTGGCACATGATCAGCGCTACCAAAGTATGGAGTTCCGCCGCTGTGGAAACAGCGGGCTAAAATTGCCGGCGATTTCGCTTGGCCTTTGGCACAACTTTGGGCATATTGATGTATTGGAAAATGCCCGTAACATCTTGCGGGTAGCTTTTGACAATGGCATTACCCATTTTGATTTGGCCAACAATTACGGTCCTCCGGCGGGTTCGGCTGAAGAGAATTTTGGAAAAATCTTTAAAGATGATTTTCTCCCCTATCGCGACGAATTGATTATTTCATCCAAGGCTGGTTGGGGCATGTGGCCGGGGCCATATGGCGATTGGGGCTCAAAAAAATACTTGGTGGCTAGTCTTGACCAGAGCCTGAAACGCATGGGACTTGACTATGTAGACATTTTCTATCACCACCGTCCGGATCCAGAGACGCCATTGGAAGAAACCATGGGTACGCTTGATTTGATGGTACGACAGGGTAAAGCGCTGTATGTGGGGATTTCCAGTTACCAACCGGCAGAAGCGGCCAAAGCCATCAAAATATTGAACGAATTGGGTACGCCTTGTCTTATCCATCAGCCCAAGTATTCCATGTTTGACCGCTGGGTTGAAAACGGACTTATGGACGTATTGGAAGAGAATGGGGTAGGCTGTATACCTTTTTCCCCACTTGCGCAGGGGGTATTAACCAGTAAATACTTGAAAGGCATTCCTCAAGGATCTAGAGCGGCTAGCCATCGGGGCAATGGTGCCATCGATGAAGATCAAGTAAGCGATGCCATGATCGAAAAAGCCCGTCAACTGAATGTGTTGGCGGAAGAACGTGGTCAAAATCTGGCACAAATGGCGCTTGCTTGGATCCTAAAAGATCCGCGCGTAACTTCTGTTTTGATCGGCGCTAGTAAACCCGAACAGGTTTTGGATTCGATAGGGTGTCTGAAAAATTATGCTTTTTCGGAAGCCGAATTGACATGCATCAATGGGATATTGGGTTAGATCAATCTTTGGAGTTTTTGACTGCTCGATAAGAGTCGTTCAAAAACTCCAATTGAATTAAAATTGACTTTTCCGCTCTTTTTCTTTTCTTTTTCCAAAACTATCTGCTTCATTGTTTTTATAATCCGCTAAAATTTTATTTTTTTACTGTACCAAAAAACCATATGCTATGTTGAGATGCCTAGGGTTTGATGTTTTTATGTTTTGGGAAGTTTCCTGAGCGCCCGAAAAAGACACCGATTTAAATTTTAGTTAACCTCTTACTGGGTCATCACGCAGTACTTTTAGCCAAAAAAATGAGCACCTTACCCATCCAACCATCCACGGCCGCTGAAAAGCGAACCTTGTGGAACGTCATTACGGCTTCATCGGTAGGCACCCTGATTGAATGGTACGATTTCTACATCTTTGGTAGTTTGGCAACGATTTTAGCCGATCAGTTTTTTCCAAAAACCAATCCTACTGCCGCGTTTTTATCTACGCTGGCTACTTTTGCTGCTGGCTTCATTGTAAGGCCATTTGGGGCATTGGTTTTTGGGCGCATTGGCGACTTGGTAGGGCGTAAGTATACCTTTTTGCTCACCTTGGTACTGATGGGTGGGTCAACCTTTGCCATTGGATTGGTTCCGGGGTACGATCAATGGGGCGCAGCCGCGCCTTTGCTGGTTTTGTTGCTGAGATTGATTCAAGGACTAGCGCTTGGCGGCGAATACGGAGGGGCAGCCACCTATGTCGCTGAACATGCGCCGGCGAACCAACGCGGGTATTACACCAGTTTTATTCAAACGACCGCAACGCTCGGGCTTTTTGTTTCATTGGGCGTAATTGTGGCGACTCGTCAGATTGTAGGGGTAGAATATTTTGGTAAAAACGGGTGGCGCATTCCATTTTTGTTGTCCATTATCTTGGTTGGCATCTCGATTTATATCCGTTTGAAGATGAAAGAGTCGCCGATGTTTACCAAAATTAAGGCGGAGGGTAAAACGGCGACCAACCCACTCAAAGAGAGCTTTACCCAAAAAAGTAATTTGAAAATGGTGTTGCTGGCGCTTTTTGGTGCGGCCGCAGGGCAAGGCGTAGTTTGGTATACCGGACAGTTTTACGCCCTCTCTTTTATTCAAAAAACCTGTAACATCGAATTCGTTCAATCCAACTTCATCATCGCCATCGCCTTGGCTATTGCTACGCCTTTCTTTCTGGTTTTCGGTGGATTGTCGGATCGCATTGGACGTAAACCCATCATGATGGCGGGTTTGCTGTTGGCTATTTTCATGTACCGGGGGATCTATCACAAAATGTTTAGTTTGGCGGATCTTACCGCAAAGGTCGAGCTGCCTACCAATCCTCTGCCTACTACCGTGAGCACCATTTTGTCAAATGGAAATACCTTAAACACCACTACCGTTGTCAAGTGCTACTTGGATGGAACAACCTATAAAGAAGTCAAAAAAGTCGAAGTTTCGCGGCTGCCCAACTGGCCATCACCCAAACCGGAAGTCAAAAAGGAAGTAACGCTTTCGCGATCTGGCTTTATTTGGATGATTCTTTTGGTGGGTATCCAGGTGTTGTTTGTCACCATGGTATACGGGCCTATTGCTGCATTTTTAGTGGAGCTGTTTCCGACGCGGATTCGGTATACCTCTATGTCGTTGCCCTACCATATTGGCAACGGTGTTTTTGGCGGATTGACCCCCTTTATTGCTACCCGATTGGTAGAGGCTACCAAGGCTACCGCTGATGCACCTCCTTCCGACCCTTATGCTGGATTGTGGTATCCCATCGGGATTGCGGCGATTACCTTTGTGATCGGTATGTTGTATTTGCCAATGAAGAACGATCAACAGATAGGAGATTAGGAATGATTCGTTTCTGAGGAATATAAGTCATTTTTGGTTTGCTCTTTTGCGGCCCTAATACCTCCCTTGGCTTTTTGTTACAAAAGCATTAATTTTGGTTAAAGGAAAAAAGAAGACAAATGACAAACGCTAGCGCTACCAGCAAGAATAAAAAATCAAGTAAAACTGAAAAAAACTTGGTTTCCTGGGAGGCTTTTCAGCGCAAATACTTGAACCGGGAAGATGGCTACAAGTATGAGTGGCTGGCTGGAATAGTAGAAAAAACGAAGTGTAAAGTGGACTATACCCAATTTTACAGCATTCAAAATTTACAAAATTTCTTTTATCGGCTGCAAGCTGCTAATTTGGTTAACGGGGCGTTGATCATCGGGGGAGATGTTTTTTTTCTGAACAAACATCGTAGACCAGATATTGCTTATTTTTCCTCCGCCCAAATTTCTGCTGCGGCAGAAGGGATTCGTCCTGTTCCTATCTTTGTGATTGAGATTATTTCCAATCACGATGCCATGAATCAGGTTTACCTTAAAATGCAAGATTATCGAGCTGCTGGAGTAGAAGTTGTTTGGCATGTTTTACCTTTAATGGGGGAAGTGTATGTTTATGCTGGCGGTGAATTGCGCAGTATGGTGGTGCTTTCAGGCGATATGCTTTGTTCGGCTATTCCAACGCTTCCCGGATTTGAATTGACGGTAGAAGAAATGCTGCGTAAATAGATGCGAGCGCTCCCTCCGAGGTAGATATTAATTTCGAAAAAAAACACCGCATGAATGCTATAAAAAAAGCAGCTGGCTTCATCTGGCTTTTACTAGGGCCGGCTTCCATCATTACGTTGCTCTACCGGGCCATCCACGAATTCAGTACTTTGCCTGCCGATAAGTTGCAAGAAGCACGGGTGTTTTGGATTGTTATCATCCTGATTTTTATCCCGATCGCGATGGGATTTACCATCTTTGGTTGGTATGCCATCAAAGGCGAGTATGATCAATTGACAGAGGGAAGAAGGTGATTCTCCCCAACCATTCCATTGTTTTACCAGAAAAAATCCTTCCCATGACTACCTGTTCGCGCGCAGTTTTGTCTTGCTGCCTATTTACTTTTTTGACCTCGTCACTTTTCGCTCAGCTTCATTATCAACGGCTGGCCATGTTGGATGTACAGCATTACAAGTTTGACATTGTGCTGCAAGATATTGACAACCAAATCAAAGGAACCGCATCAGTTGCTGTCCGTTTTTTAAAACCTATTAGCCGTTTTTCACTGGATTTGGTCAAAAAAAATGCCAGCGGTAAAGGAATGACCGTGACTGCTGTAACGCTAGATGGCGCTCCGCTTTCCTTTGAACAAAAAGCAGCGACGATCGATATTCAGTTGTCTCAAGCAACTGTCGTCAATGAATTGTATGTTTTTCGTATTGTTTACCAGGGGATCCCAACTGACGGTTTGATCATTGATAAAAACAAGTTTGGCAACCGCACTTTTTTTGGGGATAATTGGCCTGATCGGGCGCATCATTGGCTGCCAGTGGTGGATCATCCTTCTGATAAAGCTTCGGTGGAATTTGTTGTTACAGCGCCCGAGCATTATCAAGTAGTGGCGAACGGACTACAGCTGGAAGAAAGTAACCTACCCAATGGCCTTAAGTTGACCCGCTGGTTGGAGACACAGCCGATCCCCACCAAAGTCATGGTTTTTGGAGCTGCGGCCTTTGCGACCCAACTATCAGGCGAGGTACACGGCATACCCCTAATGTCGTGGGTGTACCCTGAAAATCGCCAAGCTGGTTTTAATGATTACGCGCCAGCTCAAGATCCGCTTGATTTTTTCATCAATCATATTGGTCCTTATCCTTTTCGAAAACTGGCCAATGTGCAATCCAAAACCCGTTTTGGCGGGATGGAAAATGCGGGTTGTATTTTTTACTTTGAAAACTCGGTTACTGGTAATCAGGGGCTAGAAAGTTTGCTGGCGCATGAAATTGCGCATCAGTGGTTTGGCAATAGTGCTTCGGAAGCCAATTGGCATCATGTATGGCTCAGCGAAGGTTTTGCGACTTATTTTACGGATCTCTTTATCGAACATGCGCATGGCCGTGCCGCCATGGTGGAACACCTAAAGGAAGAGCGCCGCGATGTGCTGGATTTTGCTACTCGACGTTTCAAACCGGTAGTGGATACGACTATAACGGATTACCAAAATGAATTGCTGAGTACGAATGTGTACCAAAAAGGGGGCTGGATTTTACACATGTTGCGCCATGAATTGGGGGATGAGGTGTTTTGGGAAGGCATTCGCGCCTATTACCAAAAGTACCAGTTCAGTAATGCGCTTACGGATGATTTTCGATTGGTGATGGAGCAAACGAGTGGGAAAAAATTGGGCGCTTTCTTTCAGCAATGGTTGTTTACCGCCGAGCATCCAAAGCTTAAATCTTCTTGGGCTTATGATGCTGCGACTAAAGAATTGACGATTCAGATTGTACAGACACAGCGAGGCGTGCCTTTTCAATTTCCGTTGGAGTTGGGGGTGTTTTTTTCTGATCAATTGCTTCCGGTAATTAAGACTTGTCGGATCGCGCAGCAGGAGGAAAAAGTGGTCTTTAAATTGGATAAGTCGCCTACTGAGGTGGTGCTAGATCCGGAGGCTTGGTTGTTGTTTGAAGGGGTGGGAAAGTAAGGAGGCTTTGTCTCTAGGGCCACCCTTTGTCCCAGGGCCACCCTTTGTCCCAGGGC
>JBBRGN010000248.1:0-7328 GCA_038240665.1 Chitinophagales bacterium
GGTAGAATCGACGGTCTTCAAATTCAATCATCGATTGGATGTATGCCTCGGGCAAACCATCCGTAGCGGGAATCCTCCATTGCCCATCCTCGGCGATCCGTGCCGAAAGTAGATCCCCATTTTCAGCTTCAATAACTCGACTCAAAGGCGTTTTGAACAAAGGAGAAGGCAGACAAAGTAAATATGCCATTACCATGCTGATGACAAAAGCAAAAGCTATGGCACCGGAACGGGTAGTCAATAAATTTTGAAAAGGAAAATGTTTATCCACTGATGTTGTTTCATTCCTGACAAATACCCTGCAAATTAAAAACTTTTGTTGCCAACTCTATTCGCTCTTTCAGCCCATCAAGTAATTTAATTTGCGCTTTGTATAAATTATCGAGTTACCTACTTGAAAAAAATTGTCGGCTAAGACATAGGAAGAGGGCACCCATTTATATCGCTCCATCACTTATATTTCTTAGAATCAGGAGGAAACTTACATTATTTTGAAATAAGGGCTTGGAAACCAAAGTTTCTTTCTTATCCCCTTGAATTATTCATTATTTATCCGCTAACTTTAACCAGTTGAATTTTAAGTTTAGCTGCGTCTTTTTAACATTTTTTATGCTTGCTACGCTTAAGCCTGCTCACCAAACGAGGTGTACTTAACAATTCGATTCATTATTTAATATCAACGGTGGTTATTCCCTTTGATTTTTAATTTTTCCCATAATTTAATTTTTTTCAAATGAACATTTTTGTCACAAAACTCAATTTCAGGACGCAAAGTGAAGACCTGAAAGAAACTTTTGAAGCTTTTGGTGAAGTGGAATCCGCCAAAGTTATCATGGATCACGAAACAGGCAAATCTCGAGGCTTCGCCTTTGTTGAGATGCCAAATGATGATGAAGGACAAGCTGCTATTGACGCACTAAACGAAACAGATCTTGACGGGAATACGATTGTTGTAAAAAAAGCAGAACCACGTAAATCTGGCGGTGGAAGCGGCGGAGGTTTCAATAGCCGTCCTCCACGATCTGGTGGCGATTATCGCCCCCGCGACAACTACGGCAGCCGCGATGGCGGTGGTGGTGGTTATGGCGGCGGCGGTCGGGACCGTGACCGCGGTGGTCGGGATAACAACCGCCGTAACGACTACTAAGGACTTAAAGATTTATCGTTTGATCATTCATAATAGGCGGGTAACAGCTTCGAAGGGGTTGTTATCCGCCTTTTTTTTAAAAACTTCATATGGCGCTCGCTTACATAAACCGATCCTTTAACCGCAAAAAAGAATTTTCAAAATAGCGTTTTGATAAAAAAGCTATTCCTAATATTCCAACGGTAATCGTACCATAGAAAAATAAAGCGCCAGAAAGCCATCCAAGCTGCTGCATTTGCTGATCAAAACAGGCAAAAAAAAGTACAATGATGATGATGTGGTACATGTAGACCCCGTAAGATACATCCCCAAGTTGTTGCAATATTTTACCCTGAAACCCAAAAAGGCGTTTTTCATTTAACGCGATGTTCAAAATCAACCAGAGGTACAAAACATAAACCAACCAACCGGCTACGGGAGTATTATCAAGAACAAATCCATAGTAGGGACCAACTGGGCTTTTCATCAAACTGTAATGAAAGAAAAAACGCAGGGTAAGCAGCCCAAAGAATAGGATCTGCATGGGAATGGAAAACAAAAAAGATGCCGCGAGCGGTTTTTGACGATGAAAAAGCCAATAAGCCCCCAGACTTCCGATGGCCATGGCTTCAAATTGCAATTGGTCGATTTGATCAGCGATTTTTCGGTCAGCAAGCCAATAATTGGCCCAAAGTGACAATATTCCTTTGATGATCATGATACCAATCAGCATTTTTGGAAAAAACTGGAGATTTTTGCAATGACGGGCCATTGGCGCCCAGAATAGATAAAAAATCTCTTCGACCCCGATCGACCAGAGCGGTTCTAATAAGTTATGGCCATAGAAAAAATTAACCATAAAAGGCATAAAGAAGAGGTAATAGAGCCAAACCTGACTGAGCGTGAAGGCCGAATGGTACTGGTAAAAAAAGGTATTCAGCACCCAAGGCAATCCAATCGTTCCGATCCAGATCACTAGAAAATAAAGGGGCCATATGCGTAGAATCCGTCGGGCGTAGAAATTACGGATGTCGATGGGGGGATAAACGCCGCGTTTTTCGTTTTGGCTAAACTCTTTCAGCAGCAAATAGGTAATTAAAAAACCGCTGAGCACAAAAAAGATGGAAACCGCCAATCCGCCGGTATTGAAAATGGTGAAGCGCTCAAAATTTGGCAAATGGTGGCTCTTACGGATGTCTTCCGCATGTTGAAAAATGACCAAATAGGCCGCCACAAACCTCATTCCATTTAGCCCTGAAAATTTTTTTATTTCCCGGTACACATAACCATCCATATCCTCATCACATCAGTCGAGAATCAGCGTCTAACTTAGAAAGCAAGAGCTACCGATTCTCGACTTAATAAATTATCCAACAGTCAATTAGATCATTTCCTCAGGGCGTACCCATTCGTCAAACTGCTCGGCAGTCAACAAACCCAGTTCAAGGGCAGCAGCTTTCAAGGTTTTGTTTTCGGCATGGGCTTTTTTGGCGATTTTAGCTGCGTTATCATACCCGATTTTGGTATTCAAAGCCGTTACCAGCATCAAGGAATTGTTGAGATGTTCGGTGATGCGCGGCTGGTTGGGTTCAATGCCCACGGCACAGTGTTCGTTGAAGCTATTGCAGGCATCGCCAATCAAACGAGCTGACATCAGGAAGTTGAAGATGATCAAAGGTTTGAACACGTTCAACTCAAAATGACCGGTTAATCCGCCCACGTTGATGGCTACATCGTTGCCAATGACCTGCGCCATTGACATCGTCAGTGCTTCAGATTGCGTGGGATTCACCTTGCCGGGCATGATCGAAGAACCAGGCTCATTCTCCGGAATAAAAATTTCACCAATGCCCGAACGCGGACCAGAAGCCAACATCCGGATGTCGTTACCAATTTTAAAAAGCGCTACTGCTGCGGTTTTCAATGCACCGTGAGCTTCCACCAAGGCATCGTGGCTAGCCAAGGCCTCGTATTTATTTTCGGCAGTAATAAAAGGTAGACCGCTCAAATCAGCGATGTGTTTGGCCACATTCACGGCGTATCCTGGAGGGGTGTTCAAACCAGTGCCTACCGCTGTACCACCCAAAGCCAATTCAGCTACGTGTGGCAGTGTGTTGCGGATAGCGCGCATGGCATGATTCAATTGCGACACATAACCGGAGATCTCCTGCCCTAAGGTAATGGGCGTAGCATCCATAAAGTGTGTACGACCGATTTTCACGACCTGCATATAGGCTTCCGATTTCGCTTTAAGCGTATCGTGTAGCAATTGGATGTTGGGTAAGGTATGGTCTACCAGAATTTTATAAGCCGCGATGTGCATCGCAGTTGGGAAAGTGTCATTGGAAGATTGCGACTTGTTGACATCGTCGTTGGGGTGCAAGGCTTTTTTTTCATCCTCCATCTTGCCACCAATCAACACTTGCGCACGATTGGAAATGACTTCATTGACGTTCATGTTGGATTGAGTACCTGAGCCCGTTTGCCAAACTACGAGTGGAAATTCTCCATCCAATTGTCCGGTTGTAATTTCGTCGCAAACTCGGGCAATGAGATCCGCTTTTTCTTTGGACAAAACGCCGGCATCCAAATTGGTATAAGCAGCCGCTTTTTTTAGAATAGCAAAAGCGCGAATGGTTTCAATCGGCATCAAGTGTCCACCAATTTTAAAGTTTTCAAATGAGCGCTGGGTCTGTGCGCCCCAATATTTTTCAGCTGGTACTTCTACGTAGCCAAGACTGTCTTTTTCGGTTCTGAAGGCCATGAGTTGTAATTTTTTTGAAGGCTAAAGGTAAGTAAAAGCTTGAAATGTTAGCGATTCAAAGACGCGCTATGTTTAGCAGGGCACGAGTTTCGGGGTATCACAAAAACTCTTTATCTTTGTAAATGTTGATAGAATAGATAAATCGGCACTGCTGGATTTTTTTTGGTAAAAAGGAATACCAGTAGTATAAATAAACCAACATTTCAAAAACTCAAAAAAAGCTATTATGTCTTTTCAACTTCCCGCACTGCCCTACGGATTCGATGCGCTAGAACCAAACATTGATGCGCATACCATGGAAATCCATCATGGCAAACATCATGCAGCGTATACCAATAACCTCAATGCCGCCATTCTAGGAACCGAATTAGAAGGGAAGACCATCGAGGAAATTTTGGCTCACATTTCTACGTTGAGCCCCGCTATCCGCAACAACGGCGGCGGTTTTTTCAACCACAACCTATTTTGGACGATCATGTCGCCAAATGGTTCACCAGAACCAGCGGCTTCATTGGCCATTCATGGTGCTATTGTTGCTGAATTGGGTGGTATGGAAACCTTTCGCAAAGATTTTGCCGCAGCAGGAGCAACCCGTTTTGGTTCAGGTTGGGCTTGGTTGAGCGTGGACGCCGATGGAAAATTGTTTGTAAGTTCTTCTCCAAACCAGGATAACCCCTTGATGGATATAGCGGACAAAAAAGGCACGCCAATTCTTGGATTGGACGTTTGGGAACATGCTTATTATTTGAACTACCAAAACCGCCGTCCTGATTACATCGAATCTTTTTTCAGCATCATCAACTGGGAAGAAGTGAACAAGCGCTATTTGGCAGCTAAGGAATAATCGATAATTTTATCATCGATGATAGATTAAGGAATGAGTCAATAATAAGGTAGCAAAAGAGACAGACTAGATTGGCATCTTATTGTTGAATCATTCCTAATGAAGAGGCCATGAAACAATGCAGGTTGTTTCGTGGCCTCTTTTGTGTAAAAAGCTATTCTTGCATTTTATCGGCAAAACCCATACTTAAAGTAATGCTCATTAACGCTATACCCAGAAAAAAACCAGCAAAGTCCAGCGGTTGCTGGCAGTTTTTCCAGCTTTAAACAGCAGATACCCCACTAAAATATTGAACAGTGCCCAGATGACATTGACGGTAGGGGAGGACAATCCTTTTCCTGGCGGGTTGGCAAAAGGGCTGGGAAATGCATCCCCTGAAATCCCGTTTACAAAGTGAGGGACGGCATTGCTTAAAAACATACCAGCAAAAAAACAGGCTAAGTAGTGGTACCATTTCATACGGAAAGAGGATTTTAAGTGGGTTATCAGGAATTTAAATTTAGTTTTCCTATCCAACAAATTCCGAATAAGCGCTCAGTTATTGGTTGTGAAACTTTCCTTTAATTTAAGAAAATCATCCAGATTCAGTATCATTTCCGAATCATTCCTTAGTCTTTTAATCTAAAAATACATTTGACTTCGAGCTTAGAAGTCAGTTGTTGTGAAGCTTGTTGCATGTTTTCAGGATGTTTCATAAATTACTGAAACGTGATGGAAAGGTACGAACCGAATGGAATTTTAAAGACTTCTTGGCCGGATTGCTCGGCTTTGCCACGAGTTATCTCTACTGCGCCCAATTTATAGACGATAACGACTTGTTCTTTGGACGAGAAATGCCAAAAAAATTTCTTCGATCCAAAAACGGAATGAATGCGCTTATTTTTTGCTGTGCTTGGGTTCCGTTTTTAGGAAATGAAATAGCCTGAAGAACAGCGCATTTTGATGGGACAACTGAGTGAAATGGTTGGCATAGTGGTTGGGTTGTAGCCTATTTACCGCCAACTACCCTCTAAATCAGCGGGGGTAAGCCAAAACTCTATTGCTAAGATATACTAATTCAAAATTTCAATTCGTTAAAATCTCAACCAGCAATAATAAATCTTGCGTTACATTCTACTCCGATTGTACTGATTGATATTGAACATACCCTGTACCGATTGACCATCTTCTCTGCCAATTACATCTACTTACCACCCAAAATTTTCACCCATGATCATTCTAGGATTTTTTATCGTCATCTTGCTTTTTTTTGGCGTAAACATGTTTAAAGACGCTAAGCAAGGCAATTCTTAAAACTTAAAGCTGATGCGTTCGAATTTCAACGCATCAGCTTTTTTGATCTAAATCCTTCCTCCGAGCTAACGATATTGTTTTTGTTGAACAGCATGATACATTTTATCAACCTCCGACAAGGTGAAACCTTCTGTCAAACCCGTTGTAAATACTACCTCCTGATCTCCCTGTAAATACACATAACGAAAGCTAAAACGCAACGCAGAATCTGATTTCCAGGCGTAAATAAAACCTTTAAGGTCTTCATGGATGATCTTTACAAATTGCGGGTTGCTTTTTACTTCCTGAATCTGATTGGCTTTTAGCTGGCTGAGGTCACTTGTACTGGCTTGCGATGCATAAATTTGAATGGAAAATTTTTCTTTTCCCAGGCTTACCACAGAAATATCCTTAAGCATACCTACCTTGAACGAACTAATCTCGGTACTATCGGGTGCCAATAAAGTAATCGGAATCTGAGCCTTGGGCATGAGGTCAAGCGGTTGCCATACCTCGGATTTGTCCTTTTGGCAAGCCATGACCGACATCCCAAGCAGAATGGCGAATAAGCATTTTCTCATGAGAAAGTGAATTTTTGTTTTTTAAGGTTTTCTTATCTTTGAATGCGAAATCGAACTTTATGTTGTGCAGATCGTCTTTGCATTACATACAAGCGAAATTCGTATTCTATTTAGAGTTGTAATAATGGTATACTGATTGGCTCAAAAATGATCTTTTCTCCTTGCTTTTCGTTTATTTTCTCGTTTGTAGCGCTGCTACGCACTCCAAAATAAGCCTCGATTAAGGAGAAAATCTCTATTTTTGACCTCCATCGCAACCATCGCTTCAACTCTTTTCTCAGATAAAGAAAGATGCTGGTTGAGCATGCTATATACAACACGGGGGTAAAAATAATTCTTTTGCAAAAAATCGAATGAACAAAGCCATAGATTTTTAGAATGCACTAAAAATTGAACCGTTCTTAGTTCAAAACCATTATTTTTACGACAGTTAGTACACTTAGGCTTATGATGAAGAGTTTGCACATTCGTAATTATGCGATTATAGAGGCTTTGGACATGGATTTTGCCGACGGGCTCACCATCATTACCGGGGAGACTGGCGCGGGTAAATCAATTCTATTGGGCGCTTTGGGTTTGATCATGGGCAATCGCGCCGACACCAAATCGCTCTACAATGAGCATGAAAAATGCGTTATTGAAGCACATTTTGATGTTCGCAACTACTACGTACGCGAGTTTTTTTTAGAAAATGATATGGATTATGAGGACGAGGTGGTGTTGCGTCGCGAACTTACTCCA
>JBBRGN010000249.1:0-7277 GCA_038240665.1 Chitinophagales bacterium
TCATCGGAGCCGGAGATGGCCCTTTGGCAAGTTTGGGAACAGGCGCGATGAATCCGGGTAAAATGGCGCTCACCATCGGTACCAGCGGCGCTGTTCGCTTGCCTGTTGCCCAACCAGTAGTCGATCCCTACATGCGTACCCAATGCTACCACCTCATTGATGATCAATACCTTACATTAGGTGCAGTCAACAATGGCGCGGTGGTTTTGCAATGGCTAAAAGAAAGTGTTCTAAAGACCAATGCATCTTTTGACTTTCTTTTTGATCAAGCTGCCGAAGTAGCTCCCGGGGCAGATGGACTTTTATTCATTCCCTATCTTTTAGGCGAAAGAGCCCCCATTTGGGATTCTTCGGTAAAAGGGAGTTTGATTGGAATGACCATCAATCATGAACAAGCTCACTTTGTACGCGCTACTTTAGAAGGCATTGTACTCGGATTGTTTCATGTTACCGAAGTGCTGATTCCAATGGCTGCGGAGCGACAAAAAATTGAGCTTCGCGTAAGTGGCGGGTTTGCCAAAAGCGAACTCTGGCTACAAATCGTTGCGGATATTTTTCAAATGAAGGTTTCGCTTGCTCAAACCGTGGAAGGATCTGCTTGGGGCGCGGTGTTACTCGGATTTAAAGCATTCGGAATCGACCATCCTTTCAAGCAAGAGGAGGATCGGATTTTTGAACCCAATCCAACCCATGAAGCCGTTTATGCGGAGGCTTACCTGAAGTTCAAAATGGCATCCGCGATGCTCCGTGAGTTTTAGAAATGCTTCAAAAATAAGCTTCCAATTTTGTCAGACTCTTTGAATATTGCTATTTTTAAACACTACTTATTGTGTTTTTTAACTAAAATCAAAACCTAAGTACCTTTTCAATCGTTAAGGAAATAGTCAATAAAGTTGGTGCGCCGGTTGCGCTGGTGATCAAAAACAAAGATTTTTTGGGAGCCAATCAGTCTACCGTCGAACCAACTCTAAAAAAAAAGAGGGTAAAAAGTCAATGAAATTCCAAACGGTTAAAGATTTGCTGGGGCAACTAGAAAAATTTGAACAAGAAACCGGTTTAGAGGACTTGGAAAGTTTTTCTGGTTGGCTTGTTGCTCAACACAATGGTGCTAAACCCTATCTTCCTACTAAATGGGACAATGATTATCCGCCAGATGAGGATGGTCGATTGGCCATGTCGGTAAGTATTCTAAATCAACATGCCAAACATTACATCAAAACCGCTTTAAAAGACACTCCATTAAAAGGCCTATTCGATTTTACCTTTTTGGCAGGGTTGTTAGAAACTGACCAACGCAAATCAGATTTGATTAACCTGGGCTTATTGGAATTTTCGCCAGGGATGGAGGTGATTCGCCGCTTGATTCGCAATGGATTAATTGAAGATTTTGAAGATCCAACGGATGGCCGCTCTCGAAGGGTACGCATCACCGCATTAGGTTTAACTGTTTTTCAACATGCGCTGACCGAATTCAGCAAAGTCAAACTCATTGTAGCTGGAAATTTGAAAAGTGAAGAAAAAAGAACGATGATTGCTTACTTGAGCAAGTTGATTCATTTCCATCAACCCATCTGGGATCAGGATTTAGGCACAGATTTGGAGGTCATTTTGGATAAATATTTAGGCGAGGTAAAAAGCTGAGTACTTTATGGCTTGAATCTTTAACTTGCTGTACCAAATGCACTACTCAAACGCTTCGCATTGCAAAAGAAAAAACGCAAAAAAATGACAAACTGGTTTAAAGCCCATCCTTGGCATGGCATCGACCCGGGACCTAATCTCCCGCAGGAAGTAACCGTTTTTATCGAAATCGTACCAACCGATACGGTAAAATACGAGATCGACAAAGCCAGTGGCTACCTCAAAATCGATCGCCCTCAGCAGTTTTCCAATATTGTACCCGCTTTATATGGGTTTGTACCTCGTACCTATTGTATGGAATCAGTAGCGGAGTATTGCATGGAAAAAACCCAACGCACCGACATGATTGGCGATGGCGACCCGCTTGATATTTGCGTGCTTTCTGAACGCGATATCCCGCGGGGTGATATTTTGATGCAAGCCTATCCCGTAGGCGGTTTTCGCATGATCGATGACAACGAAGCAGATGATAAAATCTTAGCGGTGTTGAAAGGTGACCCCGTTTTTGACCAATGGCGCGACATCAGTTTGCTTCCCAAAGGTCTGGTAGATCGTTTGCACCACTATTTTTTGACCTATAAACTACCGCCTGGTTCTACGGTAAAGCCTAAAGTGGAAATCACCCACATTTTTGGTCCCGAAGAAGCTTATGAAATCATTCGGCGCAGTCGAGTGGATTATGAGAACCACTTCAATGGGAAGTCGATCAAAAAGATCTAAATGGCGTAGCAAAAAACCTTGCAGGAATCATCCCGCAAGGTTTTTTTATTATTGACGCTTAATCTGTAGTCTGCTACTTTCTTCCAGTAAATATTCTTCATCGTCCAAATCTGGGCCTTCCAACAAAGCCTTCCAGTCAAACCGTGCATGGACTGGAGTCAGCGCTTTTTCAGCATCAAATAACTTTAAATCGGGTTTAACTGCGGTATAAGGTCGAAAATCGGGTTGCCGCGTAAAGAGATCGCCAAGGTCATTGGCGCCAGCATCGTATTGATTGAGGTAAGGAATACCCAGGATGTTCCAAAAGGTCTTAAAAATGCTGCCAAAGCTGGTGTGCGTATGCCCAATGTGATTGCGTTTGGCGTAGGGAGAAATCACCATCAATACGCTCCGGTGGCCGTCAATGTGGTCTACCCCACCCTGCGCATCGTCTTCGGTGACCACAATGGTCATGTTTTTCCAATAAGGAGTCCGGGATAAAAACTCCACCAAGCGACCGACGGCTAAGTCGTTATCCGCCATATAGCTTTCCACAAAGGGAAAACCGGCATCGGGGCGCTCCCCTGCCCCATGGTCGTTACCCAACATCACGGTCAACATTTGCGGTAGTTTTTCCTTACCGTTGATCCAACGTTTGTTGAATTCTTGGATGAATTTATCAATGCGGTATTGATCCGGGATGGCGGTATTGTAGGTGGGAAAGTCCCGGGAAGTTTGGCGAAAAAGCGGTTCCGAAACTGGATAATTGACCGCATACGCATAGCCCTTGGGGTAGTCCAAGTTATCGCTTAAGTGCGGGGAAAACATGGTTCCAAAGCCAAAATTCCAAAAAGGTTTGCCATTTCTATCTAGGTGATCCCACAGCGAGCCTGCCTCATTGTAATCTTCCGGAAAAATAGCCCCCGAAGAACTGGTAAAGGCCAAATTCCCAGGCGCTTTGGAATTGTTCCTCATGCTTTGGTTGCCGCCATAGGAAGCTGCCACGCTGGTCTCCACCCATTCATTGGGATAAGTGCAGGCCAGCCAGCGGTGACCATCGGCACTTACATCGGAGTCGACGTAGTAATTATCGCTGATGGCAAATTGCCGAGCCAGCGCAAGGTGATTGGGCATAACGGCAATTTTTTCGAGCTGATGTTTACCATCCCTACTTTTCACCAAGGCATTTTCGCCAAATCGCGCGATCGAGGCATCACCATTGCCGTTGGGAAGTTGTCCGAAGACTTCATCGTAGGTACGGTTTTCTTTAGCGATAAAAACGAGGTACTTAATCGGGCTTTTTCCTAAACCTGGTAGTATAGGAATCGGACTGGAGCGCCTAGCCGCTAAGGCCGGATCATTGGTGCGTACCAGGCGAAAATTATTGGTTAAGGTTTTTTCAGTCAACGTTTTCAACTTCTCATCGCTGGGTATGTCCATGATGGTAACCGAGCCTTTCATCATACGGCCAATGTAGCTTCCTTCAGGGCCAGCTTGAAAGTTTTTTCCGCCATTAGGGCCACTGCCATATCCTTTGGCATTGGCAACGATCAGCTTTTTTCCATCGGGCGTTACTTTGAGTTTGGAAGGAAACCAACCGACGGGAATATGACCGATCACTGCCAATTTTTCAACATCAATGACCCCGACGGCGTTGATGCCTGATTCGGCTACGTACAGGCGTTTTTGATCCGGTGAAAGCGCTAAACCAAAGGGAATTACCCCCCGCCATTTGCGCAAACGGGGATCCAATTGCAATTTAATATTGGCTACCACCGTATCTTTTTCCGTACTGATGACTGAGATGTTGTCGTTGTTGCCATTGCTGACAAAAATGTAGCGGTTGGTTGCAACAATCGAATTGGGGCTGGCGCCGCCTACGGCCGGAATACCTTCCAGTTTTTCGCCAACCAATACCCCCGTTTTCACCTTTGCCGTCACTTGTTGGTTGCTGGAATTGATCGTCCAAATGGAGAATGATTCTGGCGCATTGGGATCGCCCAATCCCTGGGCATCTTTGGTTCCATTGATCGATTCGGGGGATTGATAGGCGAATGGCGGATATTGCAAAGCCGTTTCTGCTGGCTTTTTAGGATCGTAGTTCTTCAACCACTGGTAAGCGTACATGCCCACATTGGCCACATAAACCTCTTTTTCATCGGGCGAAAGGGATACGCCATAAGGATAGCGACCCACCGGTACCCGATACCGCAAGGTTTTCGTTTTGGTGTCGATGGCCAGCAATTGGAAATTAATTTGATCTACCGCATACAACAAAGTCCCCGCCCGGTTCAGCGTTAGATCGCCGATATAACCATGTTTGGAATCGGAGGGTGCTACTGCTTGAGTCCCTTGACAAGAAATGGAATCCAGCCGCGCACCAGTAGCTACCTCAAAAACATAGATACAATTCTCTTGTCCGCCAGCCACATAAACCCGCTGATTGTCGGGACTAATGGCTAGACCCATAAAAACCGAAGCCAAAATACCGCGTTTGGTTTGAACACCTTCGGGCACTTGTTGGATGGCCGGATTATCCGCCTGCAATTGTCGCAAGATGGTGATTGACAAAGGGCTGGTTCCGGAATTGGCAGTTACCGCAGTGGTTCCATCCGGACTCAGCGCCAAACCAAAAGGGTGAGGAGCAATCCGATAGGTACGCCCATAAGGTTGAATGATTCGCCCATTTGGAATAATCGTAACCCCATCCGGCTGAATAGAAGTATTTTCTTGACTGGCCGGCGCTAGGATCACCCAATCTTGAACAGATGGATTACAAGCACAAAACCCGAACAAACATAAGCAAAACAGTAGGCGCTTCATAAGACAAGGTTGGTTGGTTATGGCGTCTAAGTTCGGAAGATGAGCTGGAATTTGAGTATGAAATAATTGTTAAGGAATTAAGAACCTAACTTACGACTTATGTTTTTCGGCAATTTTAGCCAATTCCGCAGCGATAAACTCCTTCGAAAGCCATTTTCCACGCACCATCACCCCTTCCTGAAGCCAGATATTGGATAGGTTTTCCAAAGGATTGCCTCCTAACAAAATTAAATCGGCAGACGCTCCTTTTTCGATGGTACCAAATTTTCCGGTTTTCCCAAAAAAGCGAGCTGGATTGGCCGTGCCACTTTGCAAAATTGTAAATGCCGACAAACCTGCATCTTGCAAACCTTTCATTTCGTGGCGTAGCGAAAAACCAGGTACATTGAAAACCTGTGGTGCATCAGATCCCAAAAGCAAATTCACTTCGCTTTGCTCCATTGCCCGCAGAAATTTGTTGCGCAAATCAATGTATATTCTCCATTGATCCGCCGAGAAATTAGTCCCAGTAAGCTGTTGTTTGCTTTGTCGCCATTGGTACAAAGTTTTAGAAGGCATGTATTGCATTTCGGGTTCGTTGGCCAAAGCATTACCATCAAATGGCGAAAACCAACGCAAAAACAAGCTCTGTGTCGGTACGATCCAAACCCCTTGTTTCTTGGTTTCTGCTACCAAAGCAGGTATTTCTTTTTCGTCCATTTTAGGCACATAGCTCATGCCAAAAAAACCGCCATCCGGGTTCTGTTTTTTCCATTCATCGGATACCAAACCTTCTAAATAGCCATCGATGTGATCGATTGAAGCATATTTTGAAGCCAATGCATGTCGAATACCTACCTCGGCGGGTACGTGACCCGAAAAACGAATGCCCACCTTTTTTGCCGTTTTGACCATTGCATCAAACACCGCTATTTTTAAACCCGGATGAATTTTTAAAAAATCGTAGCCCTGCTTTTTATAGGTGGTAACTTTTTCTCTAGCTTCTTCGGGCGTAGGTACCGATCCACCGCTAAAGGAAGGAGTGGCAGTAAAAATACGCGGACTCAGCATTTGATTTTCAGCAGCATATTTTCTAAGCACCAAATGGGAAGGATCACCGAGCATCCCGCGAATGGTAGTCACGCCGTTGGATAGGTAGAGGAATAAAACTTCCTTAGCATAGCTGTCGTCGCCTTTATCCGGTGTTGGGATATGGGCATGCATCTCCGTCAAGCCAGGGATCAAGTATTTTCCTTGGCAATCGATGACTTTAATTTTAGCCCCTACTTTCACCAAAGAAAAGGGGCCTACCTCCTGAATTTTTCGATTTTTGACTATCACTGTATAATCTTTCATGACTGCGGTGCTGGTCATGGGCAATACATTGACATGGATAAAGGCCGTAGCCTGTTCATCCATCTGAGCTTGGAGTTGAAGCGCCAAACCGAACAAAAAGCAAAGAAATAGGCAATTGCGCATGATAGTAGCAGTTAATAGAATGTTTTTCAAATCTAATAAAAAGAAGTCGAAAGAAATAGCCGGCACCTGGCATTAGGGATGTTCGCGCTACCCCAGGGTACAAAAAAAGCCGATAGAGAAGACTCTACCAGCTAAAGGGTTCCTTGTGGGAACGTACACACATTAATATCCAGCGTTTTAATGACTTTATCCTGCTTTTGCGTTGATCCATTTCCGGGCAGGGACTTCCCAGACGCGATAAACCAAAGCAGAAACAAGCAATATGATGGCAACCACTACCAAACAAGTGATCCAGGCGTTGAGTACACCAAAGTTTGTAGGTAGGACTTTGAAATAAATACTTATGTTGGAAAAGGTGAACATCAGTGGCTGATGCACCAAGTAGATGGAAAAAGACCAATCTCCCAACCTTTGCAAGCTTTTATTGGCAAATACACGATCAATGCCCCGGCTCCCGAAAGCACCGGAAAGCATAATAAAGGGAAAAAAAGCTACGGTGATTACATCTGGCCAAGCAAAGTGCATGCTGAGTAAAAAACCAAAGGTCAGCAACAACAAAACATATCCATTGCCCAGGACTTTCTTACCCCAATCACTTTTAAAACCCTGGTACATCATCATCCCCAGGATAAAACCGCACAAACAGCGTAAATACC
>JBBRGN010000250.1:0-7166 GCA_038240665.1 Chitinophagales bacterium
GTTTGATCAAATAATCTGAAATCAAATGAATGTTCACCCTCACGCCCACGTGCAAAAGGATAAAGCTTCGCAGGTATTCAATGGCAATTTGGGTCAGATACAAGACACCTTGAGCGATCAAAGCCAATTGAATAAAATTAATGTTGCCATTGTTGATCCCTACATCAACAATGCTACTGATCAAAAAAGGAAACACCAATTGTAATATGACACCAATTAACAGCCCAATGACCAGCTGTAAAATGAGATTTGAGTAATTGTAGAAGTACCGAAATAAATAACGCAATCCCGATTTATCGATTTTTTCGTCATCACGGGAATGAAACTCCGGTGTGGTTTGCAAAATAAGAATCACCCCGTGCGGATCTCCGCTTTCATCGGCGTTGCCCCAATGTTTTATGAATTCTGCTCGGGAAACGGTATATTTTTCACGCGCAGGATTGGCGATCCAAACTTTATCTCTGGTGATTCGGTAGACAACAACGAAATGGTTTTCGTCGTAATGAGCAATACAAGGAAGCGGTATGACTGATGCCAATTGGTCGTAATTGGTTTCCACTGCCAGCGTTTGCATCCCTATTTGCTCGGCAGCATCACTGATCCCCAACAATGAAACGCCAAGCCGATTGATGTCGGTCAGATCCCGCAGGTACTCCAACGAATAAAAACGCCCATGGAAACGTACAACCATACGCAAACTGGCTGCACCACAATCCATGGCATCTAATTGTTGATAAAACGGAAAACGATCCATCATAAGCTCTTTCTACTCCTTTATCGTATGTACTTGTTGTTCAAACACCAATACGATTATCCCGCTGTTTTAGTTTCAATAATAAGGCAGCAATATAAACATTTTGCGTTTAATTCCCTAGAATTTAGCTAGATTTTCGATCCATTTGAACACATAATCAAAAACTTGGTCTTGTTCTGGCTCATTATGAAGCTCGTGGAAAAAACCCTCCCAAGATTTAAACGTAATTAATCCGCTTACATTTTTTGCAAAAGCGGTGCTTGCCACGTGGCTGGTTAGACCGTCAAAAGAACCGTGCATTAGAAGCGTTGGTACCAAGATATCTCCTTTGTAATCCTGCAACCAAGTGCCTCCTGCCATCAGTTCTTTACCCATGGCTGCCGAAATTTTATTGTGCACCAGTGGGTCCGCTACATAGGCTTTTACTACCTCCCCATCTTTTGACAATTGATTAACATCTAACTCATTAGATAGTGTTAACTTTGGCACCACAGCGCCCAATACTTTTGCAGCGCTTACTTTCCAAGCCGGCGGCTCAAAAGCCAACTGTATCCAAGGGGATGCAATGACAACCGCATCAAGAGCTGGATTTCGACGCAATAGGTAGTTTAAAGACACATTCCCTCCCATGCTATGGGCATACAATACCAAGGGGCGGTTGGGATATAGCGATCGACAAGTTGTTAAAAATTGATCAACATCATCCATCAGTTGCTTTAAACTTGGTGAATGTCCTCTTGATCCGCCTGATTCGCCATGGCCACGCTGATCCATAGCCAAAACTGCAAAACGCTTTTCTACAAAATATTCGGCCAAGTGGCTGTATCGACCGCTATGCTCCCCCATGCCATGTATTACGGCCATTACAGCACGTGGCGCATCCAAGGGCCAATGTTTAACGTTGAGTTTTAATCCATCGGTAGCCGACATGCTGATCTGTTGTTCTCTCATTGTGCTAGGTGTTGATTTTTTGGCAGAAAGATATTTTTTAACCAAGATAAGTTGTAAATCAAGTATTTCAAGCTATTTTTAGCGAAAATTCGCTATTTTCTTGAAATTATTGTTTGAGTTAACGACTTTTGACTGATGGTACTACAAGATATGAAACTGCGCATTATTTTTATGGGTACCCCTGATTTTGCCGTTCCTTCACTAGATGTGCTGGTGCAAAACGGTTATGAGGTAGTGGCTGTCATTACCTCAGCTGATAAACTGGGGGGGCGCGGCCGCAATCAATTATTGGAATCTCCAGTAAAAAAATATGCCGTATCAAAAGGTATCCCTGTTTTACAACCACTCAATTTGAAAGCACCCGCTTTTTTAGAAGAGCTGCGTTCCTACCAGGCCAACTTACAAATTGTAGTCGCCTTTAGAATGCTACCGGAGCTTGTTTGGAATATGCCAGCAATAGGTACTTTTAATCTTCATGGCTCATTGCTACCCAAATACCGGGGCGCTGCACCTATCAATTGGGCGATAATCAATGGCGACAAAGAGACTGGAGTGACCACCTTTTTTTTGCAGCATCAAATTGATACAGGCAACATCCTCTTTCAGGAAAAAATACCGATTAAACCTGATGAAACTGCCGGAGAACTCCATGACCAGATGATGGAATTAGGAGCCCAGGTGGTATTGAAAACCGTAAAAAGCGTTGAGCGCAATGACATTCATCCTGCTGTTCAGGATGAAACGTTGGCATCGCATGCCCCAAAAATATTTCACGAAACCTGCATGATTGATTTTAACCTGTCGCCAACAAAGTTGCATGACTTCGTTCGTGGTATGAATCCGTATCCTGCTGCTTGGACCATGCTGGATGGCCTAGAATTCAAAATACTGCGCAGTAGTCCAGAAATTGCTGCCCACTCCTACCCCAACGGCCAGCTTTTGAGCGACCAAAAATCTTATTTAAAATACACCGTAACTGGTGGCTTTTTGAACGTGCTGGAATTGCAACTTCAAGGCCGCAAAAGAATGGGAATTCGGGACTTTTTAAATGGCTATAAAGTTGTTTTTAATAATTTTTAATTTACGGGTTTTTATTATCTGAGTAAAATTAATTTTAAAAAATACATTTTTAACTTATGGAACAGTACGCAAGTCTTCGCAATCTTCATTTTTTGCTGCATGAGGTTTTAAATATTGCTCAAATGGAGCAATATGAGCGCTTCCAAGGCTATGACAAAGAAGCAATTGACATGACACTAGATGCTGCTAAACAGCTGGCAGATCAATACCTTTTCCCTTTTTATCGGGTAATGGACAAAGAAAAAGCCCGTTATGACAATGGCGTCGTCAAAGTCCATGAATGCGTTCGGGCTGGAATCAAAGCTCTAGCTGAAGGGGGATGGATTTCTGCCCACGACACGCTAGAAGTGGGCGGTCAACAGATGCCATATACCCTAATGAATGCTGCTACGTACATCTTTCATGCTGCCAATGGCAACCTTACCAGCAATGCTTTTTTGACCACTGGAGCGGCTAATTTAATCCGCACCTTTGGTTCTAAGGAGCTGAATGACGCCTACATAGAAAAGATGTACAGTGGGGATTGGCAAGGAACCATGGCGCTCACCGAGCCCCAAGCTGGTAGTTCTTTGACAGATTTGACCTCCTCGGCCGAACCAAGTGGCGACGGTAAAACATTTAAGATCAAGGGGCAAAAAATTTATATTTCTGGCGGAGATCACAACGCTGTTGATAATGTAGTCCATTTATTGCTTGCCAGGATCAAGGGAGCGCCCATTGGCACCAAGGGTATTTCGCTTTTTGTCGTTCCAAAGCTGAGAGCTGAAAATGGCGAGCTTGTGTCAAATGACGTGACTACTGCCGGTATTTACGGCAAAATGGGGCAAAGGGGCTATGTGGCAGCGCATTTGATGCTGGGTGAAAAAGACGATTGCATCGGAACGCTGGTGGGAGAACCACATCAAGGTTTGCGCTACATGTTTCAAATGATGAATGAAGCACGCATCGGTACCGGATTGATGGCTACTGGCTCCGCTTCTGCAGCCTATTATGCCTCCCTCAAGTACGCTCACGAACGCCCGCAAGGCCGTCACCCCTCGAAAAAAGATGCTTCCCTGCCACAGGTACTGATCATTGAACATGCCGATGTGCGAAGAATGTTGTTGTTCCAAAAATCGGTGGTGGAAGGCAGCCTTGCACTCTTAATGCAGTGCAGTTTTTATGGCGATATAGCGCATGTTGGAGTAGGGGAAGAAGCAAAAAATGCGCATGCCTTGTTGGAACTCCTCACGCCAATTGCAAAATCATATCCTTCAGAAATGGGCATACAGTCCGTTAGTCAAGGCATGCAAGTTTTGGGCGGCGCAGGATACACCGATGACTTTCCGCTCGAGCAGATCTACCGCGACATCCGCGTTAATGCTATTTACGAAGGTACTTCTACGATTCATGGCATGGATTTATTGGGTCGTAAATTGATTATGGACAATGGTAAAGCCGCGCAATTGTTTGCAGCTGAGTTAACAAAAACCATCAGTAGTGCCATGGAACTACCAGCGCTTCAATCTTATGCAGAAAAATTGGCGCTCTCTGCTGCAAAACTTCAAGAAACTACTGCTCATTTGATGGGTTTAGCACAAAATGATACGCCAGAAGTGTTCTTGGCTGATGCTACTTTGTACTTGGAGTATTTTAGCACCTTGGTAATCGGTTGGCAGTGGTTATCGCAAGCCATTGTAGCTCAAAAAGCACTAGACAAAGGACAAACTGGTGTAGAACTCAATTTTTATCAGGGAAAAATACAGACCTTCCGCTACTTTTTTGAATATGAATTACCTAAAATGTTGTCCATGCGCGCAAGATTGATAAGTAACGAACGCGTTACCCTTGAAACATTACCTGCTTATTTGGACTAAAAAAAGAAGCCGATTGTAGCGGATTTGGATTCCTCAGCCCTCTCGCAAATTAAGAAAGAGCCAAGGATTCAGATCCGCTAACAATCCCTCACGCGTCAACAGTATACTTTTAAAATGGCTGTTAGGTAATGTGGGATAATCCTTATAAATTTGCCGAGCAAATATTAAGCTATGGTTCATGTCATCGACTTGGAATTTACGGGCGTTCCGAATTCTATTGCCAGTTTTTTGGTAGAAACGAATTCTGGCCCCATTTTAATTGAAACTGGCCCTTACTCCCGTTTTCAAATATTGGAGCAAGGTATCCGCAACTGCGGTTATCAGTTGGATGACATCAAACATGTCTTTCTGACTCATATTCACCTAGATCATGCTGGAGCTGCTTGGGCCTTTGCAGAACGCGGAGCTACCATTTATCTACACCCATTCGGGCAGCGCCATATTCAAAATCCAGAACGTTTGATCAGCTCGGCTCGCCGTATTTATCATGATCAAATGGATACTTTGTGGGGGGAAATGAAAGCCATACCTGAAGACCATATTCGGGTTGCCGGACATGGAGAAGAGATTCAAATTGGCGATTCTAGTTTAAAAGCTTGGCACACCCCTGGGCATGCCGTGCATCATATCGCTTGGCAGTTGGGGACGGAGGTTTTTGCTGGTGATGTTGCTGGTGTTAAAATTGGCGCTGGGGTTCCTGTACCTCCTTGTCCTCCTCCAGATATTTACGTAGAAGATTGGCAGCAATCCATCAGCTTATTGCATAGTTTGAAACCTTCCGCATTGTACTTAACCCATTTTGGCAAGGTTTTGCGTACCGGGTCGCATTTAAACCAACTGGAAAAAAGGTTGTTGAATTGGGCGGGTTGGATAAGACCGCTGGTGGAGAGTCAAATTCGAATTGAAGACATCATTCCCCTTTTTGAGGAGTTTGTTAAAAAAGACCTTTTGGAAAATGGCGTTTCGCCAGAATTGTTTAATACTTATGAAGCGGCAGCTCCTTCATGGATGAGCGTAGCTGGATTGGTGCGTTACTGGCAGAAAAGAATGGACTCGCCTCACTAGATCACAAAGGCAATAGTCTTTTGCCAATGTTGGCAATCTTCTCAATCAACTTAACGTCGGGTAGAAGCTTGCTACCGCTCTCAATTTCGTCTAAGATGATTTTTTCTTCATACAACTTGGTATGGTTTTTATCGGTAGTGTCGTTAGATTGGACACTTAAATAAGTATAGGAAGCTCCGCTGGCAATCACCAATGCTCCGAAAAGAAGTGGTTTAAAATTGATGGGCTTTTTCATGTATGTTGTTTAAAAAGTCACTACAAATGTAAGTTATTTTATACCATCACCCCTAAAAAACCTGCCGAACTGTCGTTTTTTAGGGATGAACTGTATTGCTTCAAAGACGATCCATTTTCTAATAGGTTGCACGATACGTTAAATAATTACAAATTTTTTCCTGGAATAGAATAAATAAGTTGGCGCGTATATTCCGTTTGGGGATTTTCCAAAACCTGCCGGGCAGTTCCTTGCTCTACCATCTTCCCTTTTTGCATCACCATAATGTCATCGCTCATGAATTTCACGACCGAAAGGTCATGGGAAATAAATAGATAGGTCAAATTGTAAAATTCTTGTAGATCCTTCAAAAGATTGAGCACTTGAGCTTGGACAGAAACATCCAGTGCTGATACGCATTCATCGCAGACTATTAATTCCGGGCGAACTGCTAAAGCCCGGGCAATACCGATGCGCTGACGCTGGCCGCCAGAAAATTCGTGCGGTAGACGGTCAAAAAACAAAGGATCAAGACCTACCTGGAGCATCAATTCATCAACTTGTTCCTTGCGCTCGTGTTCGGAGGCGTACAACCCGTGTACGCGCATGGGTTCCAGCAAAGCCATCCCAATGGGAAGGCGTGGATTGAGCGAAGCGTAAGGGTCTTGGAAAATGATTTGGGCTTTTTTTCGAAAAACCAATAACTCTTTTTCAGACAGTTGAAGCACATCTTGGCCTTGAAATAAACAAGCCCCCCCATTGGGTTGAATCAATCGCAAAATACTGCGTCCCAAAGTGGTTTTTCCTGAACCCGACTCGCCTACCAACCCTAGCGTTTTGCCAGCATAGATTGAAAAACTGACTTGGTCTACCGCTTTGACAAAAGTAGCAGGCTTGCCCCACCATTTTTTTTCATTTGGAAACCAAGTAGATAAGTGTTGAACCTCCAGCAATGGTGGGGTCTCAATTAACATTAATTGCTCAGGTATTTCTTTTTTTTGCAGCCTAGTCATAACTGCCGCCGAAGTGCTGGGGTCTGCTCCTTTTTCCGCATCCACAAAATCTTGGATGGTTGGCAAGCGCTGTAAATCCAAATCCATCCTAGGCCTACAAGCCAACAAGGCTTGGGTATACGGATGTTTGGCGGCTGAAAAAAGATCAGCCGCCCTACCCTCTTCCACAATTTTTCCCTGCTGCATGACTATGATGCGGTCAGCCATTTCAGCTATCACCCCAAGATCATGTG
>JBBRGN010000251.1:0-7151 GCA_038240665.1 Chitinophagales bacterium
AATTCACCCTACAGCACCTGGTAAAACATACATCGGAATTGTTGGGCGTCCCGGTACAATTTTGCCCTGAATTTGTGGGCCCAAAAGCAACTGAAATGGCGGCGGCACTTCAGCCAGGCCAGGTATTGATGCTGGAAAACACCCGTTTTCTTAAAGGCGAATCAAAAGGAGATGTAGAACTGGCCAAACAACTTGCTGCCCTTGGCGACATGTACATCAACGATGCGTTTGGTTCCGCTCACCGGGCACACGCTTCTACCACCACGGTGGCTCAGTTTTTTGCTAAAGACGCCAAAGGATTCGGCTTTTTGATGAAAGCAGAATTAGAGAATGCCAATCGCGTACTGCACAATCCTGAACGCCCCTATACGGCTATCGTTGGCGGCGCTAAGGTTTCTGATAAAATATTGTTGCTTGATCGCATGTTGGATCAGGTGGACTACCTCATCATTGGTGGCGGTATGGCTTATACCTTCATCAAAGCACAAGGCGGCCAGATCGGCAAGTCTTTGTGTGAAGAAGACAAACAGCCATTAGCATTGGAATTGCTTGCCAAGGCCAAAAGCAAAGGCGTTCAACTGTTGTTGCCAGAAGATTCCATCATCGCGGATAATTTCTCCAATGATGCCAATATCCAGGCTGCTGACAGCAATGCCATTCCTGATGGCTGGATGGGGTTAGATGTAGCCGACAAAGCGCGAACCGCATTTTCAGATGCCATCTCCAAATCCAAGACCATTTTATGGAACGGCCCAATGGGTGTTTTTGAAATGACTAATTTTGCCAATGGCACCAAAATGATTGCTGAATCGTTGGCTGAAGTAACGACCAAAGGCGCTTTCACCTTGGTCGGCGGCGGTGATTCGGTTGCTGCGGTAACCCAAATGGGATTGGCCGACAAAGTAAGCTATGTTTCCACCGGCGGCGGCGCTATGTTGGAGCTGTTAGAAGGAAAAATTTTGCCTGGTGTAAAGGCAATCCAAGAATAAATGAATGGAGCGGCTTTTCTGGTGGAGTGTATTTGTGGTTTTTTATGCTTACTTGGGATATGGCCTCTTGCTGCTGATCCTTTTACGTATAAAAAAAATCATCGGAAAAGCCGCCTCACTCTATCTTTCCCTTAGTGACGACGAATTACCTGAAGTCACTTTATTGGTTGCTGCCTATAACGAGGCGGCGTGGATAGAAGAAAAATTGCGCAATTCCTTTGCGTTGGATTACCCAGTCGGGAAACTCCATTTCTTTTTTGTAACCGATGGTTCTGATGATGGTACACCGGAACGCATCGCACATTTCCTCAAACCCGAGGGTCTTCCCTTTCAATTGTTTCACCAACCCGAGCGAAAGGGAAAAATAGCAGCGGTAGAACGGGTGATGCCCTTGGTTACTACGCCCATTGTGGTGTTTACTGATGCCAATACCATACTCAATCCAACCGCAATCCGGGCATTGGTTCCCTATTATCAAGATCCTAAGGTAGGATCAGTATCTGGTGAAAAAAGGATTGCTATGGCTCATGAAGATGAAGCCAGTAGCGCTGGAGAAGGCTTGTATTGGAAATACGAAAGTACCCTGAAACGCTGGGATGCCCAGTTGTATTCTTTAGTCGGTGCTGCGGGTGAGCTTTTTTCCATCCGCACCAGCATCTACGAACCCGCCCCACTGGATTCTATTACTGAAGATTTCTACACCACCCTTCGCATCGCCCAGCGTGGTTACCGGGTCTTGTACGCTCCTGAAGCCTACGCGGTTGAACATTCTTCAGCAAACGTAGCAGAAGAGCTAAAACGCAAAATCCGCATTTCTGCTGGCGGACTACAGACGATCTGGCGGCTCCGCGCGCTGCTAAATCCTTTCCGCTACGGCGTACTTACTTTTCAATATATTTCCCATCGGGTGTTGCGGCTTACGCTCGCTCCTTTGGCGCTGCCCATCATTTTTGTCCTCAATGGCTTGCTGGTATTGCAAGGCCGTTTTTTTTATCAAGGTCTGTTTGTTCTCCAATTCTTCTTTTACCTCTTGGCGTTCCTGGGTTATTTTTATGAGCGGCGCAAAATCAAAATCAAGGCTTTTTTCGTCCCCTACTACTTCTGTATGATGAACTATGCCGTATACCGGGGCTTTTTCCGCCTATTGGCTGGTAAGCAAACGGTGCTTTGGGAGCGGCCTGAGCGAAAAGCTTAAGACCTGGTTTTCTCCATCAGTTATTCCCATTTTTTCATTCATTTGGAAATTTTCTGTTCACGAAACACGAATTCTCGCAAAAATCCGCGAGAATTAGCGCGAATTCTCGCAAATTCTTGCGAGAACTCGTGTATTTTGTCTTAAAATAATGCTTTAACCATGCTGATCGAACGTGCACTTAAACCTACGTTACAGGAAGCCTTGAGTAAATACAATAAAATAATCTTGATTTTCGGTCCCAGGCAAGCAGGTAAAACAACTTTGGTAAAAGAAGTAATTGCTACTTTCCCAGGTAATAAATTAGAAATTAATGCGGACGAACTCAGACATGTAGAGACCTTATCAAGCCGTAATCTGGATAAGTTAAAGCAATTGGTATCGGGTTATGATCTCTTATTTTTAGATGAAGCACAAAGAGTTCCAGAGATTGGCGTTAATTTAAAGTTGCTACACGACCATCTACCTAATTTACGAATAATTGCTACCGGTTCTTCTTCGCTGGATCTTGCATCAAAAGTTAGAGAACCACTTACAGGACGTACCAGAACTTTTCAATTAATGCCATTAGCTGTCAGCGAATTAGCTACCCATTTTAATCATTATGAATTAAATCTTAGATTAGAAGACCTTCTTCTGTATGGCGGTTATCCTGAAGTATTTTCTATGGAATCAAAACAGGATAAAACGGAATACCTTCGCGAAATGACACTTTCCTACCTATTTAAAGCTATTTTAGAAGTAGGCGCTATCAAATACACGCCAAAATTACGCGATCTGGTTCGTATGCTGGCCTTTCAAATCGGTTCGGAGGTTTCCATCAATGAACTTTCAAAAAAACTATAATTACACCGCGATCTGGTCAATACCTATTTAGATTTATTGGAAAAATCATTTGTCATTACTCGTCTTGGAGGTTTTCATCGCAATTTGCGTAAAGAAATCACTCGACACAATAAAGTCTATTTTTGCGACTTGGGTATTCGTAACGCTATTATTGAAAATTTTAATTCGCTTGATCACCGGGACGATGGCGGCAAACTTTGGGAAAATTTCCTCATCATAGAGCGTATGAAAACGCAACGCTATCAAAGAAAAGCTGCCAACTATTATTTTTGGCGCACTTATTCTGGCAGGTTGATTTTGTAGAAGAGAAAGAAGGCAAATTTTTCGGTTTTGAATTCAAATTTTCTTCAAAAACCATAAAACACCATCCTTCTTGGAGCGAGCACTATCCTCAAGCAAGCTTCGAAGTCGTCTATCGAGACAATTACCTCAACTTCCTGCTTTAGGGCGTGTTTGGATTCTCACAAAAAAACACCGATTTTTTCATAAAAAACTAATTTACAATACATTATAAAGTAAAGTCATTCTTTCTACTGATTTTTTTATAAAAAACTCACCTTCCCGGGAACGCCTTTCCCTGCTCAAAACACCTTTCTATGTCTGCGGCCAATAACACCAGGTCTGACGAGCTTAGAACACCTTTATTCATCATTTAATATCCTGAACATGAAAAAGTTTTTTTTCGCCTTAGCACTAACCTTGACTTTTGGTAGCCTGATGGCACAAAACCAATTTTTCAGCCCTTTAAACGCGGTTCCAGTAGGCCCCAATGGCCCGGCAAGCAACAAAGCAAGGGTTATGGCCTATTGCTGCCCAAGTGACGCAATTGAAATTACAGCGGGCGTGCCGATTGGCGAAAGCGATTTTCAGTGGATCAACATCCCTTTGAATGGAATTAACGCCGGCATCATTAATCGCTTAGTGGTATGTTATCAAGTCCTAGGCGCTGGTGGTTCTTACATTTCTCAGACGCGCTTGGCGGAAATGAGCGCTCCAAACAGTGCAGTAGTTAAAGTGGACGATGCAACCGACCTCAACTCAACTTCAGCTACTTGCTATGCTACCAAAGCTGGTTATGTGGTGGGAGGAACCACTACCCTTTCGCTGAAAGTAGTATTAAAACCAGGCGATAAGATCATCATTGGCGGTATTTCCGTGATCCGCTAATTAAGAGGCTTTCCCATGAACTAACGTTTGACATCGTTATCCCAAGAATTTTCGTTTGACAATTTATATCCCAAAAATCAGGCAGATCCTGCAAATTATCCCAATGAACAAAATGGCCGCTACTCGAATCAAATCGGGTAGCGGCTTTTTCTTTTTAGCAGCAAGGTTTTCTACCAAGTATTAAAATGCATTTACCCCGTTAACCGTGGTATATTTAAAACTCAGTTTTTTATCTGGATAAATGATTTTGAATGCCGATTGGCACATCAATGTAGCTTCGTGGAAGCCGCACAAAATCAGTTTCAATTTACCGGGATAGGTATTGATATCACCGATGGCAAAAATCCCCGGTACGTTGGTACTGTAATCCAAGGTGTTTACTTCGATGGCATTTTTATCGATGTTCAAACCCCATTCTGCCAGCGGACCTAACTCCGGCGCTAGGCCAAACAAAGGGATGAAGTGATCCGTAGGACGGATGATTTCACCAAGATCTTTGTTTTGAATCACCACATCGGTCAAACGGCCATTACCGCGCAATCCGGTAGCTTGGGAATCGGTCAATAGGTCGATTTTGCCTTCGTGCGCTAGTTCCATGACTTTCTCCACGGAATCAGGAGCGCCGCGGAAGTCTTTTCTACGGTGAACTAGGGTAACCTTTTTGGCCAAATCAGCTAGGTAGATCGTCCAGTCCAAAGCGGAATCACCGCCACCAGCGACCACAACACGTTTGTCGCGGTAAATTTCTGGGTCACGAATGATGTATTCTACGCCCTTATCTTCAAATTTTTCAAGATTTTCAAGTGGTGGTTTGCGGGGTTCAAAACAACCTAGTCCAGCGGCGATGGTAATCACCGGTGCTTGGATCTGCGTACCTTTATTAGTGGTTAAAATAAAAGAATTATCAGCCTGTTTTTCGATGCTTTGCGCCCGTTCGCCCAAGGTAAAACCTGGTTTAAAGGGTTCAATTTGCTTCAGCAAATTGTCAACCAAATCACCGGCCAAAATGGATGGATATCCAGGGATATCGTAAATCGGTTTTTTAGGGTAGATTTCGGTCAATTGCCCTCCGGGCGTAGCCAATGAGTCGATCAAATGGCAACGCAATTTTAGCAACCCTGCTTCAAAAACCGTAAAAAGCCCTACTGGCCCTGCGCCAATAATCAGAATGTCTGTTTGGATCATTGTTCAAAAAAATTTACTGCCACCAGTTTGGCAAATTTACGCAACAGCGTTGTAACAAAAGATGACAAATGGCAATGGATATAAATGATGAATGCCAAAAGATAAAACATAAGTACTAAAAGAAAACCATTGTTAATCCTTACCGCCTTCTATTCCTTGGCTTGAAGTTTTTCTTCAAAAAAACCAGGATGCAAGCCACATTCGGTTTTTTCACTGTCTGACCAGCGTCCGCTACGGCCAGCACCAGCAATGGTGCAATGGGTACAACCCACCGAACCATATCCCAATGCTTCTAGCGGGTGGGAAGGCAAATGGTATTTGGATTGATAGTATAAAAAGTCGCCTTCTTGAATATCGATCAGCGGATGAAATTTTAATAAGTTGTCTTGTTTTTCAAAAACCCGCAAACCTTGCCGAAATCCAGTTTGATACCCCATTAATCCCGAAATCCACACTTTATGACTGGCTTTAATGGGAGCCATCGGTTCTACTTTATTTACATTACAACAATCGTCTTTTCGGGTCATCCACCATTGCTCGGCAAGGGTAATGGCATTTTGCTGCTGATCAGGGAATACGTCTACCACCCGTAGGTTCAACTGAGTAGCCAGGGCCTGTTTATAAGCCTGCGTTTCCGGAAAATGGTAGGTGGTATCGATGAAATGCACCGCTTGAGTTGGGTTAATTTGACTTACCGCATGAAGTAACAATACCGAGGTAGTACCAAAAGAAGAAGTCAACAACACTTCATCCTCGTCAAAGATTTGATACAAAAGCTTCAACCGCTCCTGGTAGTCCAGGGGCGTAAACAGCTCGTTTAGTTGATCAAGGGTATATTTAACCTTTAGCGTCATGTTTTTTCTTTCGTTTTGCAAATCAAGATCTAGTCTTTTGCAGCGCTTTCATCAGACAATAACACCGCTGTTAGGTCATTCAGTTGTTTAACCTTTGCGGCAAAATCTCCGGTCAAGCGATTTCGGTACTCATTTAGCTGTCCAAGCAAGGTTTCCACTTCATCTGGCAAGGTATCTTCCAAAACCTGACGAAAACGTTTGGCAAAGGTAGGGGATTGCCCATTGGTAGAAATGGCAATTTTCAGTGGCCCGCGCGTAACCACCGAACCCAAGTAAAAATCGCATAAATCGGGCGTATCCGCTACATTGACTAATTTACCAGCTTTTTTGGCGGCTTTTTGCACCTGATGATTGAGTTCACGCATATTGGTGGCCGCTACTACCAAATCATGTCCTTCAATATCGTTTTCTTCAAAAGGCTTTATTTTTACCACCACCTGATGATGAGGCAAAGCATCTAGAATTTCCTGTACTGCTGAACCTACCCAGGTGGCAACTACCGTCACCTGAGCGCGGGGACTACTTTTAAGCATAAAGGAGAGTTTTTCCTCGCCCACTGCCCCTGCTCCGACAATCAAAGTGCGAAGGGTATGTAGTTTCAAAAAAACTGGATAAAGTTCGTTTCGTTCCATTATGCAGTTTCAACAAGCGCCAAAGCTTCTTGTTCAGCTTTTTCAAAATTAGGGTGCAAAGCAACTACATCGCCTACCACAATGATACCAGGAGAACCTGCTTCGGCAGCCGCAACTTTTGCCGCCAAATTGCTAACCCGCCCAATGATCACTTTTTCTTGCGGTGTGGAGCCGTTCTGTACCACCATCGCCGGAGTGTCAGCTTTTCCGGCAGCAGCAAAGACTTGTAGGATGGTTTTAATTTTTTTCATTCCCATCAGAATAACTGCGGTAGCTGTAGATCGGG
>JBBRGN010000252.1:0-7132 GCA_038240665.1 Chitinophagales bacterium
AAGCAGTATTCCCTGTAGGTTCTTACCACGAAGCTACCATCTTGCGTCGCGATGATCGCGGAGCAATCGTACAATTGCCTTACGGTTTGGAAGCCTTTGCACCGATCAAGCACATCCGCAAAGATGATGGTTCATTGGCCGATGTTGAAGAAACTTTGACCGTAAAAGTAATCGAGTTTAACCGCGACGATAAGCGCATCTTGGTTTCTCACCTCCGTTACCTCGAGGACATCCGTCGTGAGGCTGATGAAGTGGTGAAAAAAGAGAAAGATGCCGAGCGCAAAGTTACCCGTACTGCCATCAAGAAAACCCAAGACAGTATTGAGCGTTCTACGCTTGGCGACTTGGACGGATTGGCATTGTTGAAAGAACAATTCGGTCAGCAAGAAAGAGACGCAGAAGCAGCAGCTGCAACTCCAACTGAAGATCAGGAATAAACTTCTTCTTTTCTATAAGCTAAATGCCCTGGAGATCTTCGGATCCCAGGGCATTTTTATTTTATGCCATTTCAAAACAAGTCAGAGGTCAGTATTAAAAATAAACCGGGGTAAATGCAGGAATGCCAGAAGTGACCTCATCGAGGTTGATGCTAATTTCAGGCGCTTGGTTACAGTAAACTATTATTTGTTTTAAATTAAAAAAATAATCACAAAAATGTTGTTTAATTGAAACTATTTGTTTTTATTTGCAGCAGCATCCGAAACAAATTAATGTATAAGCTATGAAAACACTGCTCCTCACTTGGTGTGGGCCGCTTGGCGAATGGATCGTAGAAGTAAGAGAAAAAATTGGAAAAACAGTTGTTAGGTATTGGTTCCGGGCAGCCTTGATGGGGGTCTTGGGTTATGGTATGTATGCCAAAACCTTTAGCATCAACCTTCAAATGGATGGTAACTTGATCCAACCGACTGCTGCTGCCACAAGTTCCTTCACTGGGTTTGCCCAATCCATTGCTTTAACTCCTGCGCCGGCCAACGAAAAACCCATGAACGTTTCCTTGATTGAACCAAGTAGTCAATCCATTAAAAAAGAAAAGGGCCATCAACCCGTGTTGTCGTCCAATGAAAAAGGCGCATCTAAGGACGACGACTTTGCCAACCATTTTTCCAACGTGTCTTTCCCCGATGAGGATGGCCACTTTGAGGCCTTGTCTACTCGCGAAGCTAAACGGCAAAAACAATTGGCTTATGTGAAACAGTTTGTCCGTGTAGCACAAATTGAGCGCGACCGCTTTGGAATTCCGGCCAGTATTACCCTGGGCCAGGGCTTGTTGGAAAGCGATGCGGGCGGTAGTCCTTTATCAAATCGCGCCAAGAATCATTTCGGGATTAAGTGCTTTTCGCGAACCTGTCGGCGTGGCCATTGCAAAAACTTTACCGACGATTCGCACAAAGATTTTTTCCGGGTGTATGCAAGCGATTGGGAAAGCTTTCGGGCACATAGTCAGCTGCTTCAGAAAGGGCGCTACCGTCGCTTGTTTAAATTAAGCAAAAAAGATTACACGGCATGGGCCTTGGGCTTGTCTAAAGCGGGTTACGCTACAGATAAGAAGTATGCGCAAAAATTGATCCACTTGATTGAGGATCTGGACTTAAATCAGTATGACTAGGGGTAAGATTGACCGCATTTTGACCGGAATTTTTTCTACTAGCCGATCAAGTGATCAATTTTAGGTAGGTTATTAAAAAGAGCACCTCTTTGGTCTTGACCAATGAGGTGCTCTTTTTAATAACTATCGGAAAAAGGAAGAAGCTTATTTACCGGTTCCTGATTTAAGGCCTTTGAAATATTCCTCCACCAAAGTTTTGTAATAAGGTTTCAAAGCAGGAGAGACCGTTTTGTAGGATTCTACTTCTGCTTTGCGTTTTTTAATGTATTCTTCTAGTGCCGGCGGCATCTTTTTATCGAGCTCTTTTGCCGTTTCCGATTTGCGTTGGTCATCCAGTTCGCGTTCGCGCTGGGCTTTTTCGTGTTCCAAAAGTCGCGTTTCGATGTCTTTTTGACGGCGCATCATTTCATTGGTCAAGCGCTTGTTGACCAAATCGGTCTCGGTTTTATCCATCTGATCGATCAAGTCTTGCAGCTGTTTACTGCCTTTGCCTTGCTGTTGCATTTTGCGTTGCTGTGCTTCTAGAGCTTTGCGGATCGCTGCTTGTTTGGCTGCCATTTGAGCAAACTCTTTGGCATTGGGGCCGCCTTGCCCTTCTTTCGGCTGTCCATCTTTGGCTTTTTGCATTTGGCCATTGAGCTGCTGCTGACCAGGGGTTAATTTATCCTGAGGCGTGTTGCCTTTATTTCCCTTTGGACCTGGTTTTTTGCAGGCCTGATCGCCAGACATCATGCTCGACATTTGCTGTTGCATGTTGTTCAAAACCTCGCTGAGCATAAGTGCTAAATCGTTGAGGTTTTTCATGGTACGCTGTTGGTGGTTTCCAGCGGAAGATTTTTCGCGGCTTTCGAGTTCTTCCAAACTTTCTCGCATGTTGAGTTTAACGTCGCCCACTTTTTCAGCGATGAACGACTCGATCTGGAATACGCGCTTGCTTAGCGCTTGCAAACTATCTTCGACCAATTTAAAGTCGTCTTTGATTTTAAATTGACGCTGAACTTCGGCTACGTATTGCGGGGTGTTGATCTCCGTGCGGGTAAGATCTTTCATCAAGTCTTCCTGTTCAAATGATAACCCTACTAGGTTTTCCAGCAACTGACGTAAGGAAGCAATGTCTTCGGAAATCTGCTCCATTTCCCCTTGCTTCATTTTCATTTTCATGTTGTTGGCCGCATTTTTCATTTTTTGAGCTGCCTTTTTCTGCGACTTGGATGCCTTATCATTCTTCTGTTCGTTCAGTTCCTGTTTGGCATCGTTCATGTCGCGCTGGATGTCTTTCATCTCTTCCTGAGGATCACCGAGCTCTTTTTTCTTTTCAAGTTCCTCATTTTTTTTCTGGATTTTTTCCAGTTGTTCTTTGGCTTCTTGAAATTGTTTGTTGATGTCCTCTTGTTTATTTTTGAGATCCTCCTGCTTGTTTTTGGAATCCTCTGGTTTGCTTTTAGAGTCTTCCGGTTTGTTTTTGGAATCTTCTGGCGACTGATCTTTTTTCTGCGTTTCCTGGCTGAGCTCTTCTTCTTTTTTGGCCAATTTCTCCATCTGGTCAATCGCCTTGTTCATTTCTTGCTCCAACTCGAGTTGTTTAAACAGTTCAAGCATGCGATCGAGATCCATTTGGCGCTGCTCGTCCTTGTTTTTCATCTCATCCATCATCTTCAAAGCCTGATCCTTCTCCATTTGCTGAAGCATCTGTTCGATTTGCTTCATGAGTTCTTTCATTTCCTCATTTTCAAGTGCTTTGAAGAGTTCCTCCATTTTTTCCTCTTTCTCCAGGGTTTGTTCATCCTGGTTGGAGTTGATTTTTTCCTCATTTTTTTTGTTTTCTTCAAAAGCTTTTTTGGCCTCTTCTATTTGTTTTTCTAATTCTTTTTGGCGCTCAAGTAGTTTTTCCATTTGCTTGCGGGTCTGCCAGTTAAGGTCTTTTTCCTGGAGTAGTTTTTCGCGCAGCTTCTTCAATTCATTTTCCAGTTTTTTAGACTCCAATAAAGCATCCTTGAGGTTGTCTTTAATTTTATCATCATTTTTTTCAGCCTTGGCTTCCAATTCCTTCACCGTAGGCATGGAGTAAACCATCATCCCGGTACGAGCCGATTTGCTGCCATTGACGGCATCATTGTCGTAGACTTCAAAAAAGTACGACAGTTCGTCGCCTGGTTGTAAGCCCAATTCAGCCACATCGAAGGAATATTCAAACTGGGTTTGTTTGCCTTCAGGACGTTGGATCAATTTTTTTTGCTCTGGAGCTTGCGTTCCGCCCGCTTTTCGAACTCGGTAGTTAAAGGTAAGGCTGCGCAAACCATAATCATCACTGGCTTCCCCGGCAAAGTACTGTACCTCGGTGTTGGTGCTATCGCTGAATCGGTCAGCGCGAATATCCGGGTATTGATCCGGTATGATGGTGATGGCGTAGTTGACGCTGTCGCCTTTTGGCAGGGCTTGATTGGCGATCAGCAACTTGTACGACTCGTCCAACATCGCTTTTTTGCTAAAGAAGAAAAGATCACTGCCTTGACGGGTAGCGTCTAAAGTCTTTTGACCCCGAGAAAATTTAAGGTGTACCTGTTCAGTTGATTCGGTATTGAAAATCCAATCGACCTTAGTACCCACGGGCAAAACCAAATCACCAACGTTGTTGAGCAATTCATCTTGGCGACCGATGTAGGCTGGAAAATGCAGTTTAACTTCAAAATCGCGGATGTTCGGTTTTTTAAGTACCGATAAATTATAGCGCAAAGACGAAACATCGCCGGCGTTGAGCCGAAAAGGAATGTCTTTTTGCACTTTGCTAAATACATAGCTAAACTCGGTAGCGGACTCCTTTTTTAGTCGGTATTCGTAATTATCGATGTTGATAAAGACTTCGTTGGGTAGTTTTTCGCCTTCTACTTTGATGCGTAGCTCATAATCTTCGTATTGGACAACGGCGAGGTTGTCCTCAGGAACTTGAAATTGAAAAGGAGCAGGGCGCAAAAACTCCCGGCCATTGTGCAACAATCGGTCGGCACTGTCGCGGATAATACTTGGTGCGGCAAAAAGTAAAATCAACAACAATAAGAGTGGAGGTAAGGCGTAACTGAGGTATTTCCGGTTTTGGTTGAGGTTGATGGCTGCTTGGAAAGGAACAGGCTTGATCTCTTCCGATTTTTGATTGATGCTGGCCAGGATCAACTCTTTGTTTTCGTCACCGTTAGCTTGGTGACGAAGTTGTAGGATATTGAGCAATTTGTCTTTTACATTACCAAAATGGCTGCCCACAATCTGTGCTGCTTTCTCATGAGAGATCAGTTGGCCTAAGCGAAAATATTTAAGCAAAGGAGAAAATATCCATCCCCATAAAGCCACGGCGCTGGTAGCCAGGAAGGAATAAAACAGCAATTTGCGGCCCGTAGTGCTGAAATAGAAAAAATATTCCAGCAGGGTAGTAGCCAAAAAAAGCAAAAGAATCAGTCCAATACTGTACAAACTTCCCCTAATCAATTGGTTGAGGTAGTATTTGCGAATAAACGCATCCAGTTTCTCAATGAGCAATCGGTAATTATCCAACATGGCGGCCTTCGAATTTATGGAATGAAAAAACAGACTTTAGGGTTCTTTTGGGTGAAAGGTGCTATACTTAAAATACATCTACAAAGTAACAAGAATTTAGTTATAAAAGTAAAGAGCATAAATCGGCTAAATTGTTGCGTGAAGCATAAAAAAAAGCTGCCAACAAGGTATAAATCTCGGTAGCAGCTTTTTTATGCAAATAAGGAGAGGATTTTCTCCAGATTAGTTGATGCGTTCGTACACCGATTTCAATTCAGGATTGCTTTCGGTTTTTTTGATGTCAATCAAAATGTCGGTCAATTCAGTCGCTTTAGCTTTGAATTTTTCCTTATCCGCGGCATTAGTAGCTTTAGTTCCTTTAGAGCGGAGGCTATTGCGCAAATCAAAGATCGACTTGGTCGCGGCAAAACGGCGATACAAAGACTGCCGATTGTCCTTCGCGATGGTTTTTAAGGTAGTGACGGCAGCATTGATTTCATTATCTCCGGCTTTACCAACGAGCGTTACAAAGCTTTCGTAAAGGCTAACGGCCTCCATGCCGTCCACGGTGGCCAGTTTCTTTTGGAAAAATGGCAAATATTTGGGATCGCCCGTTTCTTGGTAAATGGCTCCTACCGCAGCGTCAATAGCCGCATTGTTTTGGCCCTCCAATTTTTGAGCGTACACCAAGCCTTCATCACCGTCATTGTCGTTGATGATTTGCAAAGCTGATGCAATCACGGGGTAAGCTTGATCGGTTTCCACTAGTTTTTTGGCAATCTCAACTACTATGGAGTCGCCTTGAGAAGAAAGGTGATCCAAGGCGGCGCTTCTCACTTCGCTATGCACATCACCTTTGGCAATATTGCGAAGCGCTTGAGTAGTTTCTTCATCTGTTTCCTCCGGCAGATTTTGAATCGCCAAATTACGAATAACCCAGGAAGGATCTTTTAACGCTTTTTTCAAAACATCAGGAGTCAATTCACTTTCGGCAGCCACCAAGCGATCAATGGCCTCGTATCGATCAAGGTATTTTGGCGCGTGCGTAAACTGAAAAGCAAGCGCTTCATTGGTTTTGTCTTGTTGAACAATGGCTAGGAGCGCATGATCGCCATCAAAATTGATCAAATCTGGTTCGGTAGCAGCAGGAAAACGGAACACTTGATCCCTTTGATTGACAAAAATGGCATGCCGCTTTTTATCTCCTCCTTCGTAAACATCGACATTAACGGGGAGTTGAAAAATAGCCGGGACGCCTTCATTAGGTTCTTGGGTTTGGGTAACCTGTAAAGTGACTTCTTTGGTTGAAGCATCGTAGGAAGTGGCCACGGTCAGTTCAGGATGCCCTGCCGATAAATACCATTGATTAAAAAACCAGTTGAGGTCTTCGCCAGTTACTTCCTCAAAAGCCAAACGCAGTTGGTGAATTTCCACTGCTGTGCCTGCATTCTTAGTCAAATAGCGATTGAGCGCAGTAAAAAAAGCGTCGTCGCCTAGATAGGTACGCAACATGTGGAGCACTGAGCCACCTTTGTTGTAGCTATGCGCATCAAACATGACCTCTTTGTCCTTGTAGCCAAAATAAATAAGCGGATGAACAGTTGTAGACGCTTGATTGAAGTAGCCTTCCCACTCGGTTTGGAGGTGGTGATCCGCTTCATCGTTCCCGTATTTGTGTTGGTACCAAAGGTATTCGCTGTAGTTGGCAAAACCTTCATTTAAGGTCAGGTTAGGCCAGCTTTCGGTGGTTACATAATCGCCAAACCAATGGTGAAACATCTCGTGAGCCACCACGCGATCATTGGGGTTATCAATCAGTTCGCGTTTGTGTTTTTGTTCATTTTCGCCAAAAATAACCGCGGTAGTATTTTCCATAGCCCCTGATACATAGTCGCGAACGGTAATTTGGGCAAACTTAGGCCAGGGATAGACTACACCTAATTTCGTAGAGAAAAACTCTAGCATCTCGGGCGTATGCGCAAAAATGTCGCGGGCATC
>JBBRGN010000253.1:0-7127 GCA_038240665.1 Chitinophagales bacterium
GTCGCCCCCGTCGGTATCATCTTCAATGGTGAATGGAGGAACTTTGGAGGCATTCAAAACCTCAAGCGACTTGACCACGATCTCTACGTCGCCGGTAGCACGATTAGGGTTCTTGCTGCTGCGCTCGCGTACAATACCTTCGATCCGGATTACGTACTCGCGGCCCAGCTTGCGCGCACGTTCGCACAACTCAGCATTTTCTTCCATGCTGAAAACCAGCTGGGTAATGCCGTAGCGATCACGCAAATCGGCAAATGTCAGGGCGCCAAAATCGCGGTTTACTTGAAGCCAACCGCTCAATTGAACGGTTTTATCAACATCATGAATGCGAAGTTCTCCACAAGTATGAGTGCGGTACATGGGAATGTGATTTGTGTTTGATTAAAAAAGCGCACAAAAATAAAAGGATTATCACTAAACGGTTAATAGTGTGCGAAAAAAGAAATATTTCTCTTTTAAAATGATGACATTAATCACTATTGGAACAAGAAATGATTGGTTGTTTTGTACCTGTAACCAAGCAATGCAAGGCATTTTTAGTGAAAAACAATTTAGAATTCATCCAAATAAGTTTCTGATTCACCTTGTTACAGTTTCGTGACATTAAAAAAGGCTTCAGCGTCTATTTTTGCTAACAATTATTGGAATTGAATATTTTATGCTAGATAGATACAAGATTCTCACAGTCACGCATAAGCACATCAATCTGAAGGACATTGGAAAATACGTCGTTCAAGTTGCTGATCCTATGTCTTTGCGGCAAACTTTGGATGCCCTCAAAGCAGAATTTGACCTCCGTGAATTGCTCTATCTCTCCACTTGTAACCGAGTTCTTTACTTTTTTGACGCCAACCAACAACTCGACGAAGCGTTTATCGCCCATTTTTTCAAAAAAATCAATCCATTACTCGACGAAGCGGAAATCGATGCTTTACCGGAAACCGTAAGCGCAATCAAAGGAATGGACGCCTTGGAACATTTGTTTAGTGTAGCTGCTTCGGTAGATTCCATGGTAATTGGCGAGCGACAAATCCTTGGTCAATTGCGCGACGCCTTTGAGCAGTGCAAAGAATGGGGACTTACGGGGGATAATTTGCGTTTGGCTATGGATCAAGCGGTGGTGGCTGCAAAATCCATTTATTCCAATACCCGCATTGGCGACAAGCCAATTTCGATCGCTTCCTTGTCGATCCAAAAAATGTTGCGGCACCATGTTCAAAAAGAATTTCGCGTACTGTTGATCGGCGCAGGCCAAACCAACGCGCTGATCGCCAAACTTTTGGTAAAGCAAAACTTTACCAACGTAACGGTTTTTAACCGAACCCTGAGCAAAGCGCAAGAAGTAGCTTCCCTTTTTGAAAATGGCCAAGCGCTAAGCTTGAGTGATCTAAAAACCTACACTGGAGGTTTCGATGTGGCCTTTGTTTGCACAGGCGCTCATGAGCCCATCCTTACTGCTGAATTGTATCCTCAACTCCTTCAAGGCGAAAAAGGAACGAAAATATTGATCGACTTAGCGATTCCGCACAACATAGAGCCTGAAATCATGCAAAACTTTGATGTGCATTACATCGAAATTGATGGCCTGCGTAACTTAGCCAAAGAGAATCTCGCTTTCCGCGAAAAAGAAATGCAGCACGCTAAAAAAATGCTGAACGAATTTTTATTGACCTTCCCCCAAACCTTTCGTCAGCGTCAATTGGAAGTGGCGATGCGCCAAGTACCCGAAAAAATCAAAGCCATCAAAACCAAAGCGATGGAAGAGGTTTTTCATAAGGAAGTGGAACTTCTCGATGAAAACACCCGCGAACTACTGGAGCGGATGATGAGCTATATGGAAAAAAAATGCATCGGCATACCGATGAAGGTGGCCAAAGAGGTGATGATTTAGCTTTGAAGCTGATAATAAGCGAGGAGTTCAAGGTGCTCCCCAGGGAGTTTATCCACTAAATCGCTTAGACTTGCGTTATCCAAGTGGGCGTTCCGAAATCAAAAATTCGCCACTTGCATGAAGGTATCATTCCTATTTTTTATCGGTTTTTTATATGCTTCTTTGGTGTTGGCACAAAAGAGCGGAGAAATCAATGTTGATGGTAAAAACTTCAAATACCAGATCGATGCCTCCGGCGATACCATCATCTTAGCAGATTTAGGAGAAATGACCGTTTCTTCTTTTCAGTCGTTCGACAATGAGGATGATTACAAAAAATACCGCCGCTACAAACGTTATGCTTATCAAGTATATCCTTATGCTGCCGAAGCAGTACGTATTTTCCGGGAAGTAGAAAAAGCTACTGAAGAAATGCGCAAAGGAAAACGCCACCGCTTGGTCAAAGATTTGCAAAAAGAATTGTCAGAAAAATTTGAAAAGCCTCTAAAGCAATTGAGTAAAACCCAAGGCTTGGTTCTCATGAAGATGATTGAGCGGGAGCTGGATGTACCCATGTTTAGCCTAATCAAAGATCTGCGCGGAGGGTTTGTTGCTACCTACTGGAGCGCTTTTGCTAGTTTTTATGGACATCACCTAAGAGAAGGATATGAACGCGGGAAAGATCCTATTCTAGATGTGGTGCTGGATGACATCAACTTGAATTATACTGGTTCCAAACCGAGCAATAAAAAACAATAGCGTGAATAAGGGTTGAGCTCTTTTTTTGGAAAAATGCAGTAAGCGTGCTATTTTTGGAACATAATATCCGACTCCAATGAAACGATTCCTACCCCTGATTTTTGGCCTCTTGGCAGCCGTTGGTTTCCTTTGGCTACTCAGTAAAAGTTGCAACCGCAAACCACAGGAACTTACCCAACTACCCGTCAAAGATGAGGTAGTAGAGAAAGCTGAAAAAGATATTGCAATTGCCCGTGCTTCTATTGATCCAGTTACCGAAAAACAATTGGCAGCCCTCGGTAATCAGGGTTTTGAACCCGGCTCAGTAGCTCAAAAAGTATTCGAATTCATCGCTTCTGGACAAAAAAAATTCAGTAAAGAGGTTTTCCTCTTTAAAAACGCACAATTTGCTGATCAAAAATTTACGCTTTCGCCAGCATTAGCCACTGAAATAAGCCAGCTTGCTACGCTGCTAAAAAATTTTCCTAATCTCCGGATCGAAGTTGACAGCCATACGGATAGTACGCGAGATCCTTTAGAAAATAACTATCTTTCACAGCGTAGAGCAGATGCCATCCGCAATGCCCTTATCGCTAATGGGATTAGCAATGAGAGGATCATAGCACATGGATTTGGCTCAGAAGTTCCTATTGCCCCCAATGATAGTCCAGAAGGGAAAGCGGCCAATCGTCGGGTGGAATTGTTATTAAGTACTGCGGCAAAATAGTTGCTGGCCTGATTCCAACGATAATCGGGGATCATCCAGTAGTCTTCTATACTGCCTTCACGCTGATCAAATAGATGAAAAACGCTTTAAACTCCCTATCGGCCTCGCTTGAAGGCGATCTATATGCTGATGATCTGATGCGGGCACTTTATGCCACCGATGGCTCTATTTACAAAGAATGGCCATTGGCAGTAGCCCGTCCAAAAACGGTGGAAGATCTCCAAAAACTTATTGCTTTTGCTCGCCAGCATGGGGTTTCTTTGATTCCACGTACTGCTGGAACTTCTTTGGCCGGACAGTGCGTTGGCACGGGCATCGTGGTAGATGTATCCAAATACTTCAACCAGATCCTGGAAGTGAACGCTGCTGAAGGCTGGGTAAGGGTGCAGCCAGGCGTCATTCGTGACGAACTCAATCACCACCTCAAATCCTTTGGCGTTTTCTTTGGTCCCATTACAGCAACGGCTACTCGAGCCATGATCGGTGGTATGGTAGGTAATAATTCTTGCGGTACTACTTCCATTGTTTATGGCAGCACCCGCGATCATGTGCTGGAATTGCATTGTGTGCTCAGTGATGGCTCAACTGCGGCCTTCGGATCGACGGATGCTCCGGCTTTTCAAGAAAAAATGGAAGGCGTGGCTTTAGAAAACCAGTTGTACCGTCAAATTTATGAGGAACTGAGTCCCGCCGAAGTCCAAAAAGAAATCGTAGAAGCCTATCCCAAAGCATCCATCCATCGGCGCAACACAGGCTATGCCATTGACCTTCTATTGCGTCAACAACCTTTTAATCCCGAAGGCCAGCCTTTCAATTTTGCCAAAATGCTTTGTGGCTCGGAAGGAACCCTAGCTTTTACAACGGAAATAAAAATCCATGTTAATCCGCTTCCTGCACCAGCGGAAGTGGTGGTTTGTCCGCATTTTTCTAGTCTTCAGGAATGCATGAAAGCGGTTCTTGTAGCCATGTCGCATCATCCTACCGCTTGTGAGCTAATGGATAAAACCATCCTTGATTGCACCAAGGATAATTTGGAACAACAAAAAAACCGCTTTTTTCTGGAAGGCGATCCAGAAGCGGTACTGATGATTGAGTTCCGTGGACAAACCCTTCACGAAGCAGAATCCCAAGCCGATGCCATGATTGCCGATATGCAAGCACAAGACATGGGTTTTCATTATCCCAAAGTTTATGCGCCGCTTACCAAAAACGTTTTTGCGCTTCGTGCAGCGGGTTTTGGAGTATTGTCCAACCTCAAAGGAGATGCCAAAGCCATTGAATTTGTAGAAGATACCGCAGTGGAGTTGGCAGATTTGCCCGCCTACATTGATGAATTTGCAGAATTAATGAAAACCTTTAACCAAAAGGTGGTTTATTATGCTCATGCCGGAGCTGGCGAGTTGCACCTCCGCCCAACCCTCAATTTAAAAACTATGTCTGGAGTAAAAGAGCTCCGCGCTATTGCTGAAGCCTCGGCTGGCTTGGTGAAAAAATACCGTGGCTCGCTTAGTGGCGAGCACGGTGACGGGCGGGTACGTGGGGAATTTATTCCTTTTATGATTGGCGAAAAAAATTACGAACTGCTGCGCCGCATCAAAAAAACCTGGGATCCGCATAATATTTTTAATCCAGGTAAGATTACCGATGCTCCGCCGATGGACACGGCTTTGCGACATGTACAGGATGAACCCGATCACGATATTCCTACTATTTTCGACTATTCCGAAACCGGCGGAATTCTGCCGGCGATTGAAAAATGCAATGGTTCTGGCGATTGTCGAAAACTCGCTTTTTCTGGCGGTACCATGTGTCCCAGCTACATGGCCACCCGTAACGAAAAAGATACAACCCGTGCTCGTGCCAATGCTTTGCGGGAATTTATGACAATGAATACCCAGGAAAACCCCTTTAACCATCCAGAGATCTACGAAGCGATGGATCTATGTTTGTCATGCAAAGGCTGTACTTCCGAGTGTCCCTCCAACGTGGACATGGCCACCCTAAAAGCGGAATTTTTGTACCATTACCACAAAGCCAATGGGACGCCCCTACGTGACCGGGTTTTTGCCAACATCGGCCAGCTCAACAAACTGGCAGCATTAGTGCCGAGTTTGAGCAATGCCGTAATGGGCAATTCCTTTTTTTCAAGTCTCATCAAAAAAACCTTGAGCATAGCGCCCAATCGCTCTTTACCACCGGTTGCTACTAGCTTGCGCCGTTGGTATCGCCGTCATCGCGCCTCATTACATGTCAAGGGGACTCCAAAAGGCAAAGTTTATTTTTTCTGTGATGAATTCACCAATTACAACGATCCGCATATAGGCCAAAAAGCCATTCAACTGCTCAGTCGCCTCGGATACCAAGTGGAGATGCCACAACACCCAGATAGCGGACGGGCACATTTTTCCAAAGGCTTGCTCAATGAAGCGCGTACTCTGGCTCGTCAAAATGTAGCGATTTTTTTGCCACTCATCAGCGCAGAAACGCCGATTTTAGGTGTTGAACCTTCCGCTATACTTGGATTTAGGGACGAATATCCCAAATTGGTGGAACCCAATCAAAGGGAAGCAGCCCGGGAATTGGGGCGTCATGCTCTACTTATCGAATCGTTTTTGGTTCAAGAAGCTCAGGCTGGTCGGATTAGTTCCGCAGATTTTTCTAACGCGCGCCAGCATGTGCTTGTACACGCGCATTGCCACCAAAAAGCTTTTGCAGGCGCAGAAGTTACCGCTCAAGCTTTGAGCTTACCCCAAAATTTTACGGTAGAGCTGATTCCATCAGGTTGTTGTGGTATGGCGGGGTCTTTTGGTTATGAAAAGGAGCATTACGAGGTCAGCATGCAAGTAGGAGAATTGGTTTTATTTCCAGCGGTACGCCAAGCTTCTAAAGATGCCATCATTGCCGCTCCGGGAACCAGTTGTCGCCACCAAATCCTAGATGGCACACAAAAACACGCCCAACACCCGGTTGAGATTTTACATCAATTTTTAGCCAAAAAATAATGCTTGTTCATGTCCATACACTTGTTTAAAAGATTCCTCCTCATCACGGGTACCTTGATTGTCTTGCTGGTAGCGAGTTTTGCACTGCGGTTTTACTATCAACAATACCGTAAAGTAGATTTTAAACTTTGTACTGGTCGTAAGGGTGGAGAGGGATATTTTTTGGCCAATGCTTTAGCTGGCGTAGCTAAGGAGCATTACGGTTATAAAATCCGGCGGCTCATCGTTCAAGAAACACCGGGCTCAGAAGCAAACTTGGATTCCATTCGCTTAAAAAAAGCAGATTTGGCGCTGGTGCAAGGTGATATGGAGCGTTTCCCCGAAAACTCTCGGGTAATTGCTACTTTATATCCAGACTTTTTTCAACTCATTGCCAGAAAAAGCGCAGGAATAAAAAGTTTTACTGATCTAAAAGGGAAGCGGGTGGCGCTCCCAGAGAAAGGAAGTGGTCAGTATACTTCTTTTTGGTTTTTGGCCGATTATTATGGCCTTCATCATTCGGATATTCAGGAATTTCATTTGAGCGGCCAAGAGACGGCAACACAATTGCGCTTGGATTCTATTGACGCCACTTTTGTGGTACGTGCCCTCGGCAATCAATATGTAAAATCTTTGCTAAAAACCGGAAAAACGGAATTGGTGCCAATCCCTGATGGCGATGCCATTCAGTTGAGCAAACCCGCCTTACATGCTGCCTTGGTGCCGAGAGGCGCCTATGGTGGAAGCCCTTGTTTGCCGGAGCAGAATTTATGGTCGGTGGCTACACCACGGTTGCTCATTGCTCGCGAAG
>JBBRGN010000254.1:0-7121 GCA_038240665.1 Chitinophagales bacterium
TGTGGCCAGCTATTTTTCCATTGGCCATCAAAGGTCTCGGAAAATTCACCAATACCGCTTCGGCATTGTTGGTAATGGGTATTGCCGGAGGGGCAGTTATCCCAATTTTGTACGGCCAACTAGCAGAATCAATTTCTTTTCAAACTGCATTTTTAATTATCATGATTCCTTGTTATCTTTACATATTGTATTACGCAATCTCTGGTCACAAGGTGGCGAAAGCGTAATACGGTTTTTTTTCGGCCTCTTGCCTTTAAATATCAGTCAAGAGGCCGGAAAAATCTACGTTTTAAAGTAAATTCTACAGCGGTTCCAACTCACTATTATCATCCGTTTTTTTGCCAAAATTTGACTACCCTGTTATCCACTCCAATAATTCTCGTTTTGCCAAACAATCCTGATTGGATTCAGGACTTCTTTTTTTTCAATCTCATGAACAAACCAGGTTGAATCAATTTATGGTGATTCAAAGCGTTAACACTTTTTAACAAAATTTTAATAGTTTATCAATTGCTTTGTGCATATAAAAAATGCATAGATTGGCTTTTTGCCTAATTTTTTTTGTTAAGACTGATCTTTTGGAAGAATAATGACGTTATATTTTTAAAATTCACCTATTTGATTACTCAAAAATAGTGAACGCCTATGATAACTAAAATGGTGAAGCGAAAGCTTCTTCGAGCAAGGATCATGCTGAAGCAAACGATTCAAAAGATTTTGGAGATCAACAGAATTCGTAAGCACTTGTCGTTCTTTACTGACCGACAAGAAAGAGCGCAAACGTTACATGAAGAATTGAAGTTACTGAACAGAATTGCTGAACAACAAGCAGTAATCGTTCGTCGCTATGAGGAAACGCTTTCTGGAAAGCATTGAGTGAGGAATGTCAGATGTTTTGGTTTCCAATACGGAACGTCCCCCCAAAAACATCTGACATCCTACTTATTTTATCAACAATCCATTACCATCTGATCAAGGCCGATCCCCAGGTAAATCCACTACCAAAAGCTGCCAAACACACCAAATCTCCCGCCTTTACCGCACCAGCCTCTACCGCTTCGCACAAAGCGATGGGAATAGAAGCAGCCGTAGTATTGCCGTATTTCTGGATGTTGTTCCAAACCTGGTCGTCGCGGAGTCCCATTTTTGATTGCACAAATTGACTGATGCGCAAATTGGCCTGATGTGGGATAAACATGTCGATGTCTGATGGCTTCATGCCTACCTTATTCAGGGCTTCCATCATTACTTCCGGAAATTTCTGCACCGCTAGTTTGAATACAAATTGCCCTTCCATGTTTGGAAAAACCTGTCCGTTGTCTACCATGTGCTGAGTCAAAAACATTTCACCATACTCTGCCTCCGGGTAGCCAAAGTCCACTTCTTCCCCCAATTTTTTGGCATAGTACCCGCTGTGTGCCCCTGGATTAATAAAGGCTAGTTTTTCAGCGTATTCACCATTTGAGTGGAGGTGCGTAGTAAGGATTCCTTTGTCTTCCTCGGTGGGTTGAACAACAACGGCGCCAGCACCATCGCCAAAGATGACCGTTACGTTGCGTCCACGCGTGGTGTAGTCCAAACCCGTTGAATGCATTTCGGCACCCACCATTAGGACGTTTTTGTACATTCCTGTCTTGACAAACTGATCAGCAATGGAAAGGCCGTAAATAAATCCGGAACACTGATTGCGGATATCTAAGGCACCAATTTCCGTTTTGGTAATGCCCAACTCTCGTTGTAGCAACACTCCGCAGCCAGGAAAATAATAATCTGGACTGAGGGTGGCAAAAATGATAAAGTCAATGTCTTCTTTGGTGATCCCAGCCCGCTCAATGGCGATTTCAGCCGCTCTGGCTGCCATTGTAGTCGTGGTTTCCTCATGACGAACCCCATAGCGGCGTTCTTTGATCCCTGTTCTTTCCTGAATCCATTCATCAGTCGTATCCATTACCTTTACTAGGTCAGCATTGGTAACGACACGTTCCGGCACATAATACCCAATTCCACCAATTTTAGAATGCAACATAGCGGTTTGTATTTTTTCAACGTAAACTACCCAAAGAAAAGTCAAATAAATTGATTAGAACTTTTCCAAAAATTTATCTAATCCAAAAAAAGTCAAAAAATAATCTTCTGAACAAATCCCTAAAGAAAAAAATTTCTACCAGGAATATATTTAATAAAAAATATTGATCTGAAATCTACAACACAGATGGTAAAGTTACTTATAAACTAGATTTTTGTTCCTCTAACCATTGATTTTTCTTAATTTTGAGAATCCCTAATGTAAGTTCAAACTAACCGATGTCTAAAATTCGCCTTGCTTTAGTTGAAGATGATAAAATGATCCGCGATAGCCTTGAGACTTTTCTTAACAATCAGCCTGAGATTGAGGTCTTGGCTACTGCGGGTTCTGTAGAGGAGTTTTTACTTCTAATAAACAGTACCTCTTTACCAGAATTGATTTTATTAGATATCGGTTTGCCGGGGGTTTCAGGAATAGAAGGGATTGCTGCTATCCGCAATCGTTGTCCGGAAACGGATATCATGATGCTAACCGCTTCGGATGATTCCAACCACGTGTTTCAAGCTTTGTGCAATGGCGCTATCTCCTACTTGTCGAAACGGTCGACTTTGTCCAATATCAAAGAGGCGATCCTGACGATTTTTAAAGGCGGGTCCTACATGTCGCCATCCATCGCTCGACAGGTAATCAATTTTTTTAGAACCAAACAAAGCAACATTCAACCAGATTACAACTTAACTTCTCGCCAAAAAGAGATCATCGAAGGTTTAATGGATGGCTTAAGTTATAAGTTGATCGGCGAAAAATTGGACATTTCAATTGAAACCGTAAGGGATCATATCAAAAAGATCTATAAAAAGTTAGCAGTCAATAGCCGCAACGAGATTGTCCACATCATGATGGAAAGAAAATCATTGGATTGATGTCCACTAACATCAAAACAAAGCTACTCTTGTTTGTTTTTTTGCGCGCCTTTTTCCAAAATCGCCCTTACGCCAGGTATAGAATCTTTTTCGTGTAAAACCTCAATCACCGCTTTAGGGGTACGCGACAAAGCTTGCTGTTGATCCCGTAAGATCAGCGTAATGATCACTGGAACCAGCAATACTACCAACAATAATATCAAATAGACCATCACAACGGCGTAGCGTTCCATCAATTTACGCCAGCGATCGTAGCCATCAAGCTTGCGTTCCAATTTTCGCCAGGCCTTGGGAGAAGGACGGCTAGCTGAGCTTGATTCCGGAGGAGTTTGGCGAAATAGGTCTAAAAAATCATTTTTCACAGTTTCTTCATTGATTTAAGTGATGAGGCAAAACGGACCTCAAGGCTCGCTGGTTGCCATTTCCTCTTCTTCGTCGGTACTCATTTCAAACAATTCAATTCCTGGGTACTGGCACTGTTCAAGTAGGTTGCGCAATCTTTTTTTGGCTAAAATCAATTGCGACTTTGAGGTGTTGATGCTGATGTTTAGCATCGTAGCTATTTCTCGGTGTTTGTAGCCTTCGATGACGTATAAATTGAATACCGTACGGTAGCCCATCGGCAAAATGCTCAATAAATTCAAAATATCACTCGCTACCAATTCTTGAATGATGGTAGTAGAAACGGGCATTTCCAGTTCAGTGATCTCGAGCATGTGTTTAAAATTATGCCCTTTTCGCAAAAACATCAAGGATTCATTAACAACGATTCTGCGGATCCACCCTTCAAAGCTGCCTTCGCTTTTAAAGTTCCCGATATTGGTGAGTACCTTAAAAAAGGCTTCAATCAATACATCTTCCGCATCTTCTGCTCGGCGGACATACCGTTTACAAACCCCATACATCAGAGGTGAATAGCGATCATAGAGCGCTTGCTGCGCTTTACGTTCACGATTTTGACAGGCTTTTATGAGTTGCTGTTCGGTCACCAATGACTGGTTTTGATTTGTAACTTTAGTATGATGCGAAAAAAACGGTTTTTTGGCGTGTCAAAGTTCATTTTTTTTTAAAAAGACCATTTTTAAGGCAAAACCGTCTGCCGTTGCCCCAACTCTCTTGTTTAAACCTTGGCATATTACCCAATTTTACCCATATTTGTGGGCTTAATCAGATGCCAAGGTGTATTATTTAAGCAAGAGCTTGTTTGGGGTTTAACTTTTGTGCTTTTCGCACAAAAGTTAAACCCCAAGCGAGTGCTTGAAAAATAGTTATTGCAATTTCAAGTTTTAAATCTACTCCCATGACGATTGAAAATGGTCATTATTTACTCGGTGGCGGCATTGATCCCCTACAATTGGTTGAAAAATATGGCGCTCCTCTCTATGTGTACGATACGGATGTCATTGAACGCCAGTTTTTACGCCTCAAATCGGCTTTTCGGGTAAAAAAACTCAAGATCAACTACGCTTGTAAAGCTTTGAGCAATATTTCTATTCTCAAGTTTTTCAAACATTTGGGAGCGGGTTTGGATACGGTTTCGGTTCAAGAAGTACAACTTGGCCTGAAAGCTGGATTCTTACCTCAAGAAATCGTTTTTACTCCCAATGGTGTAAGTCTAACGGAAATCGAGGATGCACTAGCACTAGGCGTGAAAATCAACATCGACAACATCTCCGTGTTGGAACAATTTGGCCAACTTCACCCCGATGTTCCGGTTTGTGTACGCATCAACCCTCACATTATGGCTGGAGGCAATCTACAAACTTCGGTAGGACATGTGGATTCAAAATTTGGCATTTCTATGCATCAAATGCCCTTGGTGCGGCGCATGATCAGCAATACGGGTCTTAAAATTGATGGCTTGCACATGCACAGTGGTTCGGATATTTTGGAAGCAGATGCGTTTCTAGCTGGTACGGAAATTTTGCTGAATATCGCTAAAGATTTTCCCGATTTGACCTACATCGACTTGGGCAGTGGATTCAAAGTACCCTACAAACCAGAAGACATCGAAACCAACATTGAAGAAGTAGGCGAAAAAATATCCTTGCGGTTCAACGATTTTTGTCAAGAATACGGTCGCGTCCTTACCCTACTGCTTGAACCCGGAAAATTCTTAGTCAGCGAAGCTGGTACCTTTTTGGTAGCAGTAAATGTTGTCAAACAGACTACTTCAACTGTCTTTGCTGGAGTAGATTCCGGTTTCAACCACTTGATCCGCCCTATGTTTTACAACTCGTACCACCGGATCTCCAACATTTCCAAGCCCCATGGAAAACCGCGTTTTTATACCGTGGTCGGCTATATTTGCGAAACCGATACTTTTGGTACAAATCGGCAAATTCCGGAGATCAACGAAGGCGATATTTTGGCTTTTCACAATGCCGGTGCTTATTGTTATTCGATGGCTTCCAATTACAATTCGCGGTATCGCCCTGCCGAAGTGATGGTCTTCAAAGGCAAAGAATACCTGATTCGCGAGCGCGAAACATTTGAAGATTTGCTGCGTCATCAGATTGAAGCTCCGATTTTTTCCAATAAAGTGGGCGCGAAGGTTGACTAATTGGCTCAAAATCGATCTTTATTAAGCTTCAACACTCCTAAAAAAAGTCAGGAAGGAATCAACAATCAAACAATTCTATTAATATTTTTGGCTATGTCATTGTCTACTAGGTACACCCCGCAAGAAATAGAATCCAAGTGGTACAAACACTGGTTGGAACGCGAATATTTCAACTCCGAACCCGATGATCGCGAGCCTTTTACCATTGTCATTCCACCGCCCAATGTTACCGGCGTTTTACACATGGGGCACATGTTGAACAATACCATTCAAGATATCCTGATCCGCAAAGCGCGTTTGGATGGCAAAAATGCCTGTTGGGTTCCTGGAACTGACCATGCTTCGATCGCTACCGAGGCCAAGGTGGTAAAGCTTTTGCGCGAACAAGGCATCAAAAAATCGGATATCTCTCGCGATGCTTTTTTGCAACATGCTTTTGATTGGAAAGAAAAATATGGCGGCCTGATCTTGGAGCAGCTCCAAAAACTTGGTGCCTCCTGTGATTGGCATCGAACCCGCTTTACCATGGAGCCGAGCTTATCAAAAGCGGTGAACTATACCTTTGTTGATCTGCACAAAAAAGGCCGGATCTATCGCAGTTTGCGCATGACCAACTGGGATCCGGAAGCTAAAACGGCGCTTTCCAACGAGGAGGTGATTTACAAAGAAGAAAACTCACAGCTTTTTCATATCCACTATACCTTGGTTGATGATCCTACTCAAGGGATTGTGATCGCTACGCAGCGTCCGGAAACCATCATGGCGGATGTGGCCATCGCGGTACACCCTGAGGATGAGCGGTACGCGCATTTGGTTGGCAAAAAAGTATTGATCCCCTTAATCAACCGCGAAATCCCTATCCTGGCAGATAATTACGTGGAACGCGACTTTGGTACCGGCGCGCTGAAGATTACTCCCGCCCACGACCAAAACGACTACGAAATTGGCCAACGCTATCACCTGGAAGTGATTGACATCCTCAACGATGATGCTACGCTGAACGAAAAAGCGCAAATACTAGTTGGCGAAGATCGTTTTGCTGCCCGCAAGAAGATCCGAAAAATGCTGGAAGATGGCGGAGCCTTGGTAAAAACGGTCGACTACATCAGCAAAGTGGGTCATTCCGAGCGTACCAATGCCGTGGTAGAACCCCGCCTGACCTTACAGTGGTTTTTAGAGATGAAACAATTCGCCAAAACTGCTTTACATGCCGTGAGTAGCGGAGATGTGCAGTTTTACCCAGAGAGCTTCTGGAACATGTACAACAGCTGGCTAAACGAAGACAATGTCCGCGACTGGTGTATTTCGCGCCAGCTTTGGTGGGGACAAAGGATACCTGCTTGGTATTTAAAATCGGAAACCTTCAACGAGGAAACCCATATTTTTGTAGCAAAAACGGAAGAAGAAGCATTGGCACAAGCCAAGGAAAAAACTAGCAATCCAAATCTTACCATCAACGACTTGCGTCAGGATGATGATGTAGTGGATACTTGGTTTTCTTCTTGGTTGTGGCCCATTTCAGTTTTCGACGGTTTTGAAAATCAGGAAGCGCTTAAATACTACTATCCTACCAATGTACTGGTTACTGGCTGGGACATCATGTTCTTCT
>JBBRGN010000255.1:0-7108 GCA_038240665.1 Chitinophagales bacterium
CGGAGCTGACTTTGTGTTGTACCCCGAGTATTTTTCCTTGCCTTTATTGAGTTTGTTTTCGCAACATGAAGAATTAGAACAAATCAAGTTACTTGCGGGTATGGCCGAGACCTTTCAAAAGGCTTTTTCGCGTATCGCTAATAAGTATCAAATCAATATCATTGCTGGTAGCATTCCAGCTTTAACTCCCGAGGGGGATCTGCAAAATGTTACTTATTTGTGTCATCGAGACGGAAGCGTTGACACCTATGCCAAATTACACCTCACACCTTACGAAAAGGAACATTGGAAAATGTTGCCAGGAAATAAACTTGGCGTTTTTGAAACAGATCGCGGCATCATCGGTATTCAAACTTGCTATGATGTTGAATTTCCTGAATTGAGCCGTTTGTATGCGGAAAAAGGCGTGAAAATACTTTTTGTACCTTCTAGCACCGACTCTCAAGAAGGCTTCTATCGGGTACGCCATTGCGCCCAAGCACGCGCCATTGAAAACGAGTGTTATGTAGCGATGGCCGTTTGTGTAGGGTATTTACCCGAGATCAGCGCTATTGAGTTCCAATATGGTGAATCATCGGTTTTTACCCCTTCTGATTATGCTTTCCCGCTAGGAGCAGTAAAATCTACTTTGCCGCCTAATGTAGAGTCCATCATCGTTTCGGATGTAAATTTGGCGCTTTTGTACGATTTACACCAGCAAGGTAGCGTACGCAACTTACTCGATCGAAGAACCGACCTTTATCAGTTGAATGTTCCAGAACCCATACAACACAGCTCTTCTAACGGCAAAGCCCATGCGGATTTTCACGTGCTCGGGCCGCGAAGCTGAGGCTTTTTTGCCCGCTTTAGCGCAGCTCAGAATCCAGGTTTTTCGAGAATTCCCTTACTTGTATGAAGGCGACTTGACTTATGAGCAGGAATACCTCAAGACCTACCTTTCAACACCAGACAGCTTATTGGTGATTGCTCAGGATGAGGATAAAATAGTGGGGGTTTCTACTGCTATTCCATTGGATCATCAGGAACACAATGTTCAAGCTCCGTTTTTAGAAAATGCTTATCCCGTTGAAAAGGTTTTTTATTTTGGCGAATCTGTTTTGTTGCCGGCTTATCGTGGACAAGGAATAGGGGTGGCATTTTTTCAAGAACGGGAAAAGTTCGCACGGCAATTGCAGCGCTTTAATTGGACAGTCTTTTGTGGCGTTATTCGTTCGGAAGTTCACCCTCTGCGGCCAAGTAATTATTTTCCTTTGGATGAGTTTTGGAAAAAACGAGGCTATTTCCCTACCGATATGATGGCAAAAATGGAATGGTTGGATTGGAGTGAACCCGCTCCGAGTAGCAAATCTTTGCGTTTTTGGATCAAGGCGCTTTAGCATTTTTTTGAAAAAATAGAATATGAAAAAAATCTTACACAACTTTGGAACGGTATGTATCGTATTGCTGGCATCAGGCTGTTCAACGGTTGCCCAACTGCCCATCACTTATCCTGATCAAATCAGTACACTCAAAGCCGACAAAGAACTTTCCACCTTTTTGATGCTCTCTGATGCTGCCGGCGGGTTATCCCCTTATGCTAGCGGGAAAAAAAAGGGAACTTTAATTGTTCCGACTGATGATGCTTACAACCGTAGAGGCGTAGAAAAGATGCTCGAGATGCTCAATCCAAAGAACATGACTTTATCCATCAATTCGATCAAGGGTCAAGTATTGGATGGGGCTTTTAGTCCGAAAGATTTAGAAAAAAATCCCACGATTAAGACGCTCGACGGAAATGTAGTGACGGTGTCCAAAGCCTACAATGTTTGGTCTTTTAATGATGCTAAAGTCATTCGCATGATTCGAACCAAGGATGGGTATGTCTATGTGGTCAATAAGGCTTTTTGATTTTCTTTGTAGTATTGATGAGCAAAATATTTGATTTTTTTGGAACATGGATTGGATAGGTGTTGATTGCTAACTTAAAAACAATTGTCTATGTCGAAAAATGAGCAAGCCGCAAAACAAAAAATCTTGATAGCTGCCGAGTATGTCTTCTATTTATATGGATTTAAAGGCGCGCGTACCACCCTGATAGCTGAACAATCTGGAGTTAGTCGTACGATGCTGCATTATTATTTTAAAACTAAGGAAACCTTATTTCAGGAAGTCCTGAGCGCTACTTTCGGCGTCGTTATTAGGCATATGAAAAACTTTGTACAAAAAGGGCAAAGCCTCGAGAAAGTAATCGAAAACCTGATCGATACCCTATCCAATTTATTAGCGGATAAGCCAGGATTGGCCAATTTTGTCATCAATATTTTAAACAGTCCAGCTGAGTTGGAATTGTTTTTACCCTTTACCCAGCAAGATAATCTACCCAATCTTTTGAATAAACTGATTGAAGAAGGTAAAAAACTAGGAACAGTAGCTGAGGAATTAAATGGCGAGGATCTGATGATGAATATTTATGCATTATGCGCCATGCCTTACCTTGCTGCTCCTTATATTAAAGCCAGAGAAAACCGCAATGAGGAGGCTATGGAAATGTTTACCCGCCAGCGCCGCGCAGGTATGCTGAACTTTGTTTTGAAAGGCATAAAGCCCTAACCGCATTTTTTTTGTAAATAAAAGAACAATTTTGTTCAACAAAATTGTCAAATTTGTATATTTGGATCAACACTACCACTTAGCCATAAGCCATACCCATGCAAAACAGTAAATACCGGGGATATCATGCAGTAGATTTTGAGACTCCGTATGCAAAATTTTATGACGAAACCATCGTCCCACCGCCGGCATATGTAGAAGAAGCAAAAGCTTTATCACCATTGCCAACTGGTGCGCTACCTCCAGTTGAAGAAGCGCGCTTGTTACAGCAAAAAGGGTACGCCGAGTTTGAATCAGGTTACACTTTGGAGTCTAATGGGTCAGCTAGGATCGCTGTATTGACAACCATGCCAGGGGTAAGTCCAGAAATGTGGGATTGGTGGTTTGGCTGGCATGGCAGTATGGACAACCGCTATAAACTTTGGCATCCTAAAGCACATCTTAGCGCTGCTTGGGAGGATGGTAATCAGCAAGAAATGGGTTATATCGGTCGTACTTCTGTAATCCAAGAATACGTTGGAAATACCTTGGTGAAGGGGAATATCCGGTTTGTTTCGCCAGCAGAAATGGGGTTTGATCTGCAGCAATTGGCTGATAAAAACCAGGAAGTAATATTTTGTGCAAGGCTTGGATTCACTCAGTTTCCTATTGACTTGGGTTGGCTGGTTCATCAAGTTCGAGCGGTAGAAGGTGGGGCGGAAATGCGCTCGCGGTTTTGGATGGGAGGCCCGCATATTGGGTTGCGCAGCACAAGCGGCATAGCAAAGTTGGGGAGTCAAATTTTACAAAAAACCGTCTCCTTGCCCAAAGGCCAAACTCCCGACTTACTCCACCACTGTTCTGAAGAGATGAGTCATCTTGCCGCATTTTTACCAGCTTTATACGCAGAATTCTACCCATTCTAAAATCAAGATCCAATGCAAACATTGAAAATAAAAGGAGAAATTTTGTTTAAAAACGATCTGCGTTTCGAGGCACGGATCATGGATACGCTCTTCAATAAAATTGACCCCGGTAGAAAACCAGATTTGATCGTGCAGCCAAAAGATGTGGATGATGTGATTGCCGCCGTGCGCTATGCCCAGGCCAACGAGATCAAAATAAGCATTTGCTCCGGCGGACACAGTTGGTCGGCCAATCACCTGCGCAACAACAGCATGCTGATCGATATGGGTGGGTTTGAACAATTTTCTATCAATAGAGAAACGATGACGGCCACCGCAGAACCAGGGGTGGGAGGAAGTGTTCTGCTTTCGGAATTGTTTCGGCAGGGATTGTTTTTTCCAGCAGGTCATTGTAAAGGGGTATGTTTAGGCGGATACTTGCTACAAGGTGGATTTGCTTGGAATGGGACAAAACTTGGTTTGGCTTGTGAAAGCGTTTTGGGTTTGGATATTGTAACGGCTGCTGGCGAGTTGGTTCACGCCAGCGCGACCGAAAACGCAGATTTGTATTGGGCGGCTCGCGGTTGTGGCGCGGGCTTTTTTGGCATAGTGGTTAAATTTCACTTGCAATTGTACCCGCGTCCACAGTACCACGGTTTTATGATGCAAGTTTTTGAAATGAAGCATTTGGAAACCGTTTTTCGTTGGGTGCATGAAGTGGGACCAAGTGTATCACCTTGTGTTGAGTTTCAAATGATCACCAGCAAGGGGACTTTTAATAATTACGGACCGGCAGGGATTGAAGTTACGGCAACGGTTTTTGCCGATAGTAAAGAAGAACTACAGGCCGTCACCGACTTTATGCGGAAGAGCCCGATTAAGAACAAGGCTCTTCTACATACACCCTTGATTAAGTTGGACATTAAGACTTTATACAGCATGGTGATGTTGCATTATCCAGATGAGCATTACTGGGGGGTAGACAACATGTGGACCAGCGCCTCTTTTGAGGAATTGTTTCCATACATCAAAACCATCGCTGAAACGATGCCGCCCGTACCCACGCATATGCTTTGGTTGAATTGGCAACCGCCACAACGCCAGCAGGATATGGCTTTTTCTATGGAAGATAAAATTTACCTTGCGCTGTATGGCTGCTGGAAAAATGCCAAAGACAACGCCAAATATGAACATTGGGCCAGCGATATCATGAGCGAAATGTCGCACTTGGCCAAGGGGGTTCAATTGGCTGATGAGGGTTTGCATAAACGTACTGCGCCATTCGTATCAGCGGATCATTTACATAAGCTGGATCTTATTCGTGCAGTACGTGATCCGGGTAAGCTATTTCATGAATGGCACAGTAGACCAGCATAATTTTACCCGGTGCGCGTTTTGGTTTTTTTGATTGAACGCAGGTGTTATTTCATTCCCTTAAAACTAAAAAACGGTGGTATTTTGGAGTGGTGCTGTTTTATTTTTCATAATTTACTGGCACAAACACCTTAACGATGAGTTTCCTAATCGCCTCTATCACGCCAGTCATTATTTTCCTCTACCTGACCTATCGGAAGGACAAGGTCAAAGAACCAAGACAGTTGTTAGCCAAATGCTTTTTTGGTGGATTTGTGTCCATCATCCTGACTTTGATCATTGACGAGCCGCTTACGCCAATGGTTGAGGGCGTGAGTAACCAGTTGCTGAATGCTATTTATAATGCTTTTTTGATAGCGGCGATACCTGAAGAGTTTTCCAAATTCGTGGTATTGTACTGGATTGTTTGGAAAAGCAAGGACTTTGACCAACGTTATGATGGTATTTTGTACGCTATTTTTGCATCGATGGGTTTTGCTTTGGTGGAAAACATCTTATACGTATTTCAAGGTGGATTGGGTGTAGCGTTGATGCGATCGGTATTGGCTGTCCCAGGGCATGGATTTTTTGCGGTATTAATGGGGTATTACTTGTCATTGGCAAAATTCAGCGAGGGGAGTGTTCGACGTCGAAATTTGATTTTGAGTTTAGCGATGCCCATACTTTTTCATGGTTTATATGATTTTGCATTGTTTTATTCGGGTGCAAAAGACCTCAATCCTTTTCTCGTTTTGTTGATTTTGGTTTGCTTTACTTATTTGGTGATTCGATTATGGCGGCTTGGGTTTCAAAAGATTCGTCAACACTTAGAGGCAGATACGGAGGTAGAGACGGTGTGATTTTTTGGATTGCTTTCCGCGATGTTTTTTTTTGAACACAAATTGAACGGATTGGACGCAGATATTTTGAGTCCTTTTTAAAAATCAAAGGAATAATTGCTCCGCCTCGATCTGCAAATCGGGTAAGGTAGGCGCAGTACTACAAACTTCAGTGCCCCGACAGATGGTAACGTTTTCTGGTGAAGTATAAACATAGACTTGTTTGGATTCAGGAAAAATATGCCATACTACCCACTTGAACACCAGCATTGAAGTATTCATCAAGTTTTTCGTTTAACTTATTGGCATTATCGGTTGCTGATACGACTTCCATAACCCAATGGGATACCTGATTTTCGCCTAGTTTCATCAATTGCCGCTGTTCGGCGGAATAAAAAGAAATAGCTGGTCGGCGAAGTTGATTAGGCGAAGTATACATATCGGTTTCAGTAATCAATCCGCCACCAGATTTTGCAGCAGCAGTTTGCTGGAAATAGGTTAAAAGTAAGAAATAGATTTCTGCCTGTTGTTGATTGATCGCCTGGTTTTTTTCCACTACACCATCATTCCACTCCTACTTATAACCATCTTCCATATGGGCAAACTCCTGTAAAAAACGAGCCTTAGAAACCCGACGTTTAGGCTTTAAGGATGATTTGATATTTGATTTGGATAAGGCAGTGTTTGTAGACATAGGTCTTCCTTTTTTTCAAAAATATGGTTTTGTTATTAGTCATGCACAGGAAATTTTAGACTTATTCCGGTACCGCACGATTACTTTTGTAACCTTAAACTCCAAACCCCGTACTAATGATTAACCGGTCTTTTGAACACCCTCCGACCTAAAACCCAGAAAAAAGTGCCTCTCTCGTTAAAAAAACTACCGCTTATTCGTTATTTTTTACAATAAATTGGTAGTGTGGACTTCTCATGTGTAGATTTTGTCATCAATAATTATTATTTTTGAACAACTTTTTAACACAAGAAAAATTCATCCCATTTTCTTACCGTCCCAAAAACAGTTGATTCAAAAAAGTACTGGCCGCCTATGGGAGCGTGTCAAGGCTACGGGAGATTGTATTTATTCCTTTGTCCCCCCTAACGGAACGCTGTTTATTAATCTACCCCTCCGTGGGAAATCAAGGGAAGTTACTATGAGAAAACTACTGATGCCAGGCTTGGTCATACTTGCGCTGTTGCAATTTTATGTTGCAATCGCTCAGGTCAAGACTTCGCCTGTTGGGACGCCGATTAAACCCTTCAATACGTACATTTACCAATCGCTACAATGGCGCAACATCGGCCCATTGCAAGGTGGCCGCTGTGTAGCAGTAGCGGGCCTCAAGAATAATCCGTTGGTATTTTTTATGGGTACTGCCGGTGGCGGTATCTGGAAAACCGAAGATGCTGGTTGGAGTTGGCGCAATATATCCGACGGCTATT
>JBBRGN010000256.1:0-7057 GCA_038240665.1 Chitinophagales bacterium
TTTGTCCAAATGGCCGCACTCAACCCATAGCGCGATTGATTGGCCAAGCATACTGCTTCTTCGAGGTTTTTCACCCCAACAATCGGAGCCAAAGGGCCAAAAGTTTCTTGTTGAAAAACGATGGAATCTGGCGTCACGGCATCTAAAAGCGTGGCTTGGAAATTACAATCTTGGCGTTTTCCGCCGCTGATCAACACTGCGCCTTGCTTTAAAGCCTGTTGCAATTGAGTCTCCAGCTGTTGCGCCAAGTCTAGCCGCGCCAATGGCCCCAGGTTGGTATTTGGATCAAAAGGATCACCCTGTACCAGTTTTTCAATCCCCATTTTTACCCGCTCTACAAATTCAGTTTTGATGGATTGATCCACCAGAAACCTTTTGGCGGCGATGCACACCTGTCCGGCATTCATCATCCGCGATTGTACGGCCGCCGCCGCCGCCAAGTCCAAATCCGCATCTGCGCAAACCAGGAAAGGATCACTACCGCCCAGTTCCAGGACTACTTTTTTAATGTTGGTGCCGGCAATTTGCGCGACCGCTGCGCCGGCACGTTCACTGCCAGTCAGCGTGACCATCGCGATGCGGTCGTCCTGAAGTATTGGAGCGATGATGTCCACATCGCTGATCAGGGTTTGAAAAACGCCTTCGGGGAAACCGGACGCTAAAAAGGCTTTTTCAATGGCCAAAGCGCAGCCAAAAACATTGGGTGCATGCTTCAGCAAAGTCACATTACCGGCCATTAGCGCCGGAGCTCCATAGCGAAATACCTGCCAAAAAGGGAAATTCCAAGGCATGATCGCCAGTACCACGCCCACTGGTTCATAGATCACCCGGCTATCGCTGGCATCGGTGGAGATCACATCGGGTTGCAACAAACCTTCCGCAGCTTGGGCAAAATAGTCGCAATGTCCCGCACATTTTTCAATTTCTGCACGTGATTCCGCGAGGATTTTCCCCATTTCGGTACTCAATAATACTGCTAAATCTTGTTGATGGGTACGTAGGTATTGCGCCAACCGCCGAAAACAGACCGCCCGATCTTCAAAGCTCAAGGTCGCCCAATGCACTTGAGCACCATGGGCCAATTCCAATTTTTTGTTGGCCTCGGTCATGGTAATAGCGGGGTATTCCGCTACTTTTTCGAGGGTATAAGGGTTGATCGAAAAAAATGAGCTGGGCATCCATCTGGTTTTAAACGTGAGAAATTGCGCAGCTCAAGATAGAAAAAATGGAAAGGATGAGAAAAAGGAATTTGGGGGGAACAAGAAGTAAAACCTGCTTAAAGAATTTTTCCTAGGGATTTTCACAGGAAGATAAGCGGCAAGGGCTGAGGTTAGGCAAAAGGGCTGATTCAGATTTGGAAATGTTTTCATACAACATTTCGGGCATTTCAACATAATGCCATCAAGTACATGTTTGGTTTTAAAAACAAATAGTTTGAATATTTTGCAAAAAACCTTGTACCTTTAATGTAAAATTTTAGTGCGCTGAAATTTGTTGATGTAAAAAACGATATAGCGTTCCGCAAGATATTCGGTAATGAGAACAAAAAAGTCATCCTGATTTCGTTTCTCAATGCTGTATTAGGTTTGGAGGGTCGTGACCGTATAAAGGAGGTGACCTTGCTCAACCCTTTTCAACTTCCTCGCATCGCCGGAGAGAAATCTTCAATTATTGATGTTCGGGCTACCGACGAAAAGGGTGCGACCTTCATCGTTGAGATGCAAATCACTGAGCCTGCTGGCTTTGATAAGCGAGTGCTTTACTACACAAGCAAGGATTCTGCAGGGCAAATTAATGCTGGCGATGACTATCCACTTTTACGCCCGGTCTATTTCATCGGTGTTTTGAATTTCGACTACTTCATTGGCGAAGACTACTTGTCTTCTCATTCCATTATTGACGAAGCAACTGGAGAGAATGGCTTCAAGGATTTGAAGTTTAGATTTATTGAATTGAAAAAATTTAATGAAAAAGCGCACGAACTGAAAAACATAATAGACAAGTGGACTTTCTTTATCAAAAATGCTGAAGATCTGGACGTCTTGCCTGAGAATATTGACGATGAAGGATTGAAAGAGGCTTACGAAGAGGCAGCACAGCACAATTGGACGAGAGAAGCCTATGACGCTTATATCTATATGGGCATCCGGGAGCAAGATGAAAAAGGGAGAATTGAATTAGCCGAACAAAAAGCAAAACATGATCAACTTGTTGAGCTAATTCTTAATTTTAATTCCAATGAGGTACCCCTTAGTATAATCGCCAAATCTTCAAATAAAACGGAAGAAGAAGTAAAGAAAATAATTGAAGTTCAAACAGATAAATAAAATACCGAGATCAATGCATGATCTATGCTTGTGAGGGTCTGTGACCCGAAAAACGCCGGCTCACGAACACACTCCAAGCAGATCCTGGATCGGGTATGTACCAAGTACTTTACTCTAAAAACCATAATTTTTTGATAAACCAAAAATTCATTCATGACCACAATCTATCAAAAACAACTCACCTACGTTTTCGACCGCCCCATCGAGGAACCGGCCTGGTACTGGCAGCTACTGGACGAAGAAACACCTTTCGGCGAAGAAGAAGACCCGCTGATCGCTTTTGAGTTCTTCGAAAAGCTCTTCGTCCAGCCAGCGGTGGATCTCGCACCCTACTCCAATAGTCAAATTGGGATAGGGCTCACCTACCTCTTCGACGGCAACGCCTGCAACCTGACACATGGATTCAAAGCAGCTCCGGTACCGTACGAGCGGAAAGAGCGGGCCTTACGCGCCTTGTTTTCCTTGTTCCGGGAGATATTCGAGCCGCGCTGTCCGCAAAAGATAGTCTCGGGATCGCAGGAAAAATCATCGCCTTTGACGTATATCTGCTATATGTTCTGGGACGTATGCCCTTTGTCAGATTGGATAAAATATGACAATGCCGAGCAAATAAACCTGTCGTTTTTTGCCAATCTTACCCCTGAAGATTTAGAAGGCATGCAATTGCCAGAAAGTATATTGGAAAATCTGCAAAAGCAACTTGCCCAAACTAAAGTCGAAATAAAAAATCCCGAAGACATTGTCGCACATGTAAAGCGGCAATTTCAAAACAAGGATGCAGAAACAAGTGGCTACTATGAAGCCATTGCCAATGTGATGAGCCGCTGTCTTGAATTGAGCAATCCTGCCTGCGTGGAGAGTGGTCTGCATGGACTTGGGCATTTGGCGACTTTTCAATCTGCTATTGCGGTGCCGATCATTGATAGCTATTTGAAAAATCGAAAAAAACAACCGGAAGCGTTGGTCAATTATGCAAAAATGGCAAGAACGGGAATGATTTTGTAGGAAAAAGTGCAGGGGTATATATCCCTCACTGGTACAAGTCCTCAAAAAGACATAGCTCCAATACAATATGCTGGAACTATATCTTTTCTACCTTGAATTCCAAGCCCAACCCATAAAATATTCGGACAGACTGATCCTAATCGTTGCGGCAAAGATTCCTAAGATCATTTTCAACGTGCTAGATGATCATTATTTGGCAGAAAAATAATAATCCCAGTGTAATGGAAAATTTAGATTAAACACACGATTTACAAATAGTTAAATGATATTCTTCCAAGAAGAAGATCAAAAAACATCAAGGTAAGTAATTTTGTACCTACAAATAAAAAAGGATCCTTGAAATCAATCAGGGATCCTTTTTTTCAAGCCTACAACTTAAGCTTTATTTTATTCTTCCATTACGATCGCGCTCGCCTTGGTATTGCCATAGCGTTTGCGTTCGTGTTCCTTCAAATAAATTTTACGGATACGCAAGCTTGATGGCGTTACTTCCACATATTCATCTTCTTGAATGTATTCCAAAGCCTCTTCCAAAGAGAAACGACGTGGTGGAATCAAACGAATTTTGTCGTCTGAACCAGAAGCGCGTACGTTGGTCAATTTCTTAGTTTTGGTCAAGTTGATGATCATATCGCCGGGGCGGTTGTTTTCTCCTACTACTTGGCCTTCATAGATGTCTTCGTTGATACCGATGAAAAAGGTGCCGCGATCCTGTAAGTTATCGATAGAATAAGGAATCGATTTTCCATTTTCCATGCTGATCAAGGAACCATTGGTACGACCAGGAATGGTACCCCGATGGGGTTGGAATTCCTTCAAACGGTGGGTCATGATGGCTTCACCGGCTGTCTGGGTCAACATTTGGCTACGCAAACCGATGATACCGCGTGAAGGCACTTCAAAACGCAAGATCATGCGATCACCTTTGGGATCCATGGATTGCATCATCCCTTTGCGGCGGGTTACCATCTCGATGGCTTTGCCCGATACAACTTCTGGAAGATCAATGGTCATTTCCTCTACCGGTTCTTGAAGTTCGCCATTGACGCGTTTCATGATTACCTGTGGTTGACCAATTTGTAGCTCGTAGCCTTCTCTACGCATGGTTTCGATCAGTACAGCCAAGTGCAGTACCCCGCGACCGTAAATCCGCCAAGAATCTGCGGATTCAGTGTCTTCCATACGCATAGCAAGGTTTTTCTCTAATTCTTTTTCCAAACGCTCCCGAACGTGACGGGAAGTTACAAACTTGCCTTCCTGTCCAAAAAAAGGAGAGTCGTTGATGGTAAACATCATACTCATCGTTGGTTCGTCGATCGCGATTGGCGGCAATGCTTCGGGGTTTTCAGCATCTGCGATGGTATCGCCGATTTCAAACCCTTCAATCCCCACGATGGCACAGATTTCTCCAGCAGTAACCTCTTCAGCTTTGACTTTGTCAAAACCTTCGAAAACATACAAACCACGCAGACGGCTTTTTACTAAAGTCCCGTCTTTTTTCATCAAAGACACCATTTGGTTGTCTTTCAAAATACCGCGGTGCAGACGACCGATGGCGATCCGACCAATGAAGTTCGAATAATCCAGCGATGTAATCAGCAATTGCGTATTGCCGATTGCTACTTTGGGCGCGGGAACATAATCGATGATGGTATCCAAAAGTGGAGTAATGTCAGTAGTCTTATTGCGCCAGTCGAGGCTAAACCAACCGCCTTTGCCAGAACCAAACAAGGTAGGGAACTCCAGCTGATCCTCATTGGCATCCAAACTTAGCATCAGGTCAAAAACAGCTTCGTGTACTTCATCTGGAGTACAGTTTTCCTTGTCTACTTTATTGACCACAACGATTGGTCGCAAGCCCAATTCCAATGCTTTTTGCAGCACGAAACGAGTTTGAGGCATGGGGCCTTCAAAAGCATCAACCAAAAGCAGTACGCCGTCTGCCATATTGAGTACACGCTCAACCTCACCACCGAAATCGGAGTGACCAGGGGTATCAATGATGTTGATTTTGTAATTTTTGTAGCGGATCGATACGTTTTTGGCAAGGATGGTGATCCCGCGTTCACGCTCTAGATCGTTGGAGTCCATGATCAATTCGCCAGGAGTCTCATGATCCTTGAACAGGTGTCCGGCGTGGATCATCTTATCAACCAAGGTAGTTTTACCGTGGTCAACGTGGGCGATGATGGCAATGTTACGTAATTCCATAAAATAGATCCTTCTTTGTTTAGGGTTTAGAGTGGATTTTTGAAAAAGAAAAGCCTTTAACTCAGACTTTTTTTGCTTTCCAACTTTTACACCCTAAACTTCATTCAGGGCGCAAAATTAGCTATAAATCAGCAACAATTGCTATAGTTGATGTTAATTAATTGCAAAATAAAAAAGCGCCACCCAAAAGGGCAGCGCTTGAAATTTTGAATATGATCATGGTTCTTAAATACGTAAGGACTAACTAGCACAATTGCAGATTTTAATTCTGCAAAAAGATTACACAACCGTATATCTAGCTAAATGAAAAAGTATTGACTACTTGGGTATTGGTTGCCAAATTAGACACCAAATCTACATTTAGCGTACAGCGTTCGAACTGTAGCGCGTAAGTTTGTTGTACATGGCTGCGATTCAGGTTCGATTTACGAAGTTCGCGACGACCAACAAAATCGCCTACATCTTCCCGGAAATTGTCCATCATGCGTTCAATTTTGTTCACCGCATTTCCAGCCTCTTGATTCATTAGCCCTACGGAGAGAGCTAGTTTGATTTTTCGAATGTTCATGTTAGGATATGTTTATGGGTTCTGGTTCAATCAATTGCTTGTTTCCACTGTATAACTCAATATAGAATCTGGTTGTTGTAGACTAGTGTTTTAAAGAATCGTTAATGTCCGCTCCAGACATTTAAGGAAATCTTAAAATTTTAACGCCGCTAACTTTTTTGTTGCAAAGACGAAAAAAACCAGGCTAAATTGCTGTTATAAGAATTGGTATCGCTGGCTATATGAAGAAGCCATGTCCGGAAAGGTTAGAATATAAAACGAGTGCTGTTCTGTATTTTATTATTTACAATACGTTCCAAGTTTTAAAAGGTTACCGATTATTATAAATATTAAAATTTTTTTTGACCTACAATCGTAATATATTTATACGGTGATCAGAAATCAATCATCCTATAGCAAGAAAGCATGAACAATAGACGCGATTTTATTAAATTTTTGGGGCAAACTTCCCTAGCCGCTTACGGGTTTTCAGCGCTTAACCTCCATTTACTTTCAGATATTTTTGAACCCGATGGTCTTCCTTTCTCCCCTATAACTGCAACCGATCTCGATGATTTGGTATTGGCCAAAGGATTTCACTACGATATCCTGATTAAATGGGGAGAATCCATCAATGCTAAAGAACGGTTTGGCACGCACAATGACTTCATTGCCTTTGTGGAATCAGCTTCTCCAGAGGAAGGAATACTTTGGGTTAACCATGAATATTTGAATCCGCTGTTCATTCATGGCCAGTTGGACAATGAACGAAAATCCCTTAACCAAGTCCATGACGAGATGGATAATGTTGGGGGAAGCATTCTCCGCGTTCGCAAAGACAAAAAAGGGCGTTGGAAGGTGGACAAAAAAGACCCCATCAATCGTCGACTTACCGCTCGTACTGAAATTCCATTTGCTTGGCCTTATCCGATTAAAGGTGCCAATAAAGCCATCGGTACCCTCGCCA
>JBBRGN010000257.1:0-7050 GCA_038240665.1 Chitinophagales bacterium
AGAGGAAATCATCGCCGAAAAAGAGGAAATCATCGCCGAAAAAGAGGAGATCATCGCCGAAAAAGAGGAGATCATCGCCGAAAAAGAGGAGATCATCGCCGAAAAAGAGGAGATCATCGCCGAAAAAGAGGAGATCATCGCCGAAAAAGACCAATTACTGATCGAAGAAAAGAATCGGGCCGAAGAAGAAAAAAAACGGGCTGAAGAGGAAATTCAAAAAAACCTGGAGTTGCAAAGACAAATTGAAGCGCTAAAAAAGCAAATCAAGTCTTGAGAACCGAGGACAATCGTTTCCCGAAAACCACTCCTAAGGAATGATTCAACCATAAACTACCCTTTTAGTCTGCCTCTTTTGCTGCCATATTATCGACTCATTCCTAAGACGCTAAACTTTTCATAGCTCCAATTTTTTCAGGTAATGCTGAGAGGTAGGCCAGCCCATCCTGATACCCCACTTCGATCTGAAATTTACGGGCCTCAACCGAAAAATTTAAAGGCGATGGCAAAGTTTTGGAAGGCCGCAGGTACATCAATTTATCACCGTATTTTTGTTTGATGCTCCACATTTCTGGCAAAAACTTGGAAGCCTCCGCTACATCAATACCGATGACCAAATCAAGTGATTGGTGATCAAAAGCCATATCAACGGGTAATATTTTGTAGATGCCGCCGTCAATAAACTTTTCCCCATTGATCTCATGTGCCTGAAAAGCCGGAAAACTGGCGCTGGCAATGATGTAATCAGCTAGTAAGTCCTGAGGAATTTCCTCTTTAAAAAACGATTGCCCTTTTCGCAAGGACCAGTTGTACACCACCAATCCAAAGGCTTTATTGGAGGTGCGAATTTTCTCCTCGTTCAACGCATTGCGCAGTAGTTTTTTTAAGCCATTGACACGGATGCCGCCATTGCGCAAACCGTCAGGCAGCAAAGCCCAGTACCCCATAGCGTTTTTTTCGCTCAAACAGTCAAAAGCTTCTTCTGGCTGCGCATTAACCCAGAGGTCATTGGCCACATCCCAGTCGCCTTGGATCATCAAAGCGCCATTGATAGCACCCACCGATGCACCAGTAACAATTTTAATGTTTTTTTCAAGATCCAATTCGCGTAGAGCTTGCCAGATGCCCATTTGATAAGCGCCACGAGCAGCACCGCCGGAAAGAACTAGGCCAAGTTGGAGTGTAGTTTCGCTCATGAGTGTTGTGTTTTTTCAGTACCGGTAATGATTTCAAAGTACGATCCCATTACTTTAATGTTAAAAAAAAGGAAAGGTTGTTGAAAACCAGTTCTTTTTAATAACGTTTCCGCCTACGATATGACAACCAAAAACACAACAAAAATCAAACATTAACACTAGAGATTAACTAGAAGGCAAACCCTTAGTCCAATCAGTTGGCAAATCCTTTACCAAATCCAAAATTCCCTGGTTATACAAATCCGTAAACTCACGCAGGTCTTTTTCGTGAAATCTTTTTTCTTGGACTTCAAAGCTGTCCGTCGGAAAAAGCGCTACATCTACTGGATAACCCACATCGTTGGCATTTCGATAGGTAGCATCAAAGGAAAGAAAAACCAATTTAAGTGCCTCTTGCCATTCTAGATCCACGTCCAAAGTTCTTTTCAGGATTGGGATGCCAAATTTGGAATTGCCGATAATGGCAAAGGGCGTTTCTTCGGTCACTTCAATCCAATTCCCTTCTGGATAGAGCAAAAACAAACGCGGTTCCGGTTCACTTTTGAATTGCCCCCCTAATATAGCGTGCAAATTGAATTGGTAACCATTCGCTTCTAGGTCTTTTTTGTCTTCCCCTGATACTTTTTTGATCTGTTTTCCTAGTAAGTTGGCCAGGTGGTGCATTTTTTCCAAATGTGCTTCCGGGTGCACCAGTGCTTCTTCAAAATAGGCTAAGGTTTTGTCCCGACAAGAACGCAAACCCGAAGTCATCAAAAACAAAGAGCTTTCAGAGTCTTTATGAAAAGTGATTTTGCGGGCCGTGGAGATCCCTACATCCGAAGTAATACGGGTATCAGCAGCGGCCAAAAGCCCCCGCTTCAGTTTTATCGCAATACAATAAGTCATTGTCTATTATTGGTTTTTCAAGTTCTGGTACTGATTGGCTACGGACACTTGGTAGGTAGAATGCTGCTGACCTGCCGATTGCACAATGCCTTTGAGAGGGCTACAATCGGAAAAATCGGCCCCGTGGGCTATTTTGATGAAATGGTGGTCGACCAAAAGGCCATTGCTGGAATCAAATCCTTTCCAACCCAAGCCAGGCACAAAAGCTTCTACCCAAGCATGCATTTGGGTAGCTCCTCGGTGTTGTTGACCTTGAGAAAGATAACCCGACACGTAGCGGGCAGGGACTTTATTCTGGCGGGCAAGGCTCAAAAAGATATGGGAAAAATCTTGGCATACGCCCTTGCGTTGATGCCAAGCTTCATCAGCAGTAGTCGTTACATCCGTAGAGCCCGAGACATATTGCATCTGATCAAAAAGGAATTGATTGAGGTGTATCAGGTTTTGGATGACCCTGATTTTGCGATCAAAAACAAATATGGGTTCTTCGCTATTTATTTGGGTAAACGGACTCTTGCCTAAAAAAAGGTGGTTTTCGATCTGCGACTCTAGGGAGTCTAGATAGCGCCATTCATCCGAACCTGGCCATTCCATCTGAAATTCGTAGGGATTGATGAAGGTTTTTTCCACCACCGTTTCTAAACTAAAGTCTACCGCCTCAAAAGGCTTCTGTAGCGAAATCAAATAGTAAGAAAAGCCAAATGTGTTTTCCATTAGCTCGGGTTCTTTGTTCAGCAAAGAACACTGAAACGACAAGCTGTTGACCCGCTGGGTACGGTCGGTACAAGGCAAAATCAGCAAACGCCAAATGGCACCATTTGCGGTTTGCTCATACCAATTACTGGACTGATAAGAAACTTTATATACCAAACTCATAATCAATAACTAAAATACGCTTTTTGAACCTTCATTCCGATTTCCCCCAAAACGCTCTTTGCGTTACTCAAAAAACCGGGAAGGTCCGATTCGATTTCACTAATGGTCAGGTACTGATAGTGGGCCAGAATTTTACCCACTCTAAAATCAATACCATCCCGATCAAATTGGGCATTGACGCTGATGCGTCGGATGTGACTGCGCACTTGTTCCAAGCAATGGATCACCGATTTGGGATTGATGCGTTGTAGCACCAAAAAATCGATGGTTTCCAATTGATTGGGTGTTTTTTTATAAAATTTCTTGCTCATGTCAAATGTCTCAGCACAACGCAACAAGGTAGTCCATTCATAATTGTAATCGCCTAAATGATCGTTGGCTTTTTGAATTTTTTGCACGTCTATTACTTTCGTATTGATCATGCGAATCACCTGAATAGCGCGCTCCAAATAAGTTCCCAGCATAATTACTGAATAAGCTTCATCGTGCAACAAGGTGGTAACCAATTTACTACGCAAAGCTGAACAGGTTTCTGATACCTGAAAAGTAAAATCGTACAATCCGGTTTTCAAAAAAGTATCTTGATCATATTGGTTGACAAAATGATAAAACTTGTTAATGGCTTCCCATACTTCAGTCGACAACAAGAATCTTGTAGCATGTGCATTCTGACGGGCTGCCGTTAAAATACCCATGATCGACCCCGGAATATCGCGATCAAATGCTACGGAATACAAAACCTTTTTTTCATCTGCTGGCAACTCCACTGGAATTCCCGTCATCAATCCGATCGATTCTAGTACAAAAGAACGGGAATTAGACACTTTATTAGGAGCATCCAATGAAGAAAAATAATTGGTTTTGGTATACCGCGCTACATGGTCTGCTCGCTCAATGTAGCGACCCATCCAAAACAAATCATTGGCCACTCGTGCTAACATCATAGACTTTCAGTGCTTTAGGGTTGTTACTTTGGTCTTTTTCCACTTTTGCAACAACACTTTTTATTATTTGACGAAAGTTGATCAAAAGTACAAGGATTTTTCTGGATTCTGGCGGATTACAATACCAAATGAACCAATCTAAAAATCCGTGTCCCATACCAAATCGCGGAACGTGATCAAAAAAAACATCCCTTAAACGTCTTCCATCACCCAAGTATCCTTTGATCCGCCACCCTGCGAAGAATTGACAATCAAGTTCCCTCTCCGCAAAGCCACCCGCGTAAGCCCGCCTTTGAGCACGTGACTCTTATTTTTACCCAACAGCGTAAAAGTCCGTAGATCAATATGTCGGGGCTCAATCCGCCCCTCATCTTCAATATAGGTAGCCAAAACCGAAAGGGACATCACCGGTTGAGCGATGTACTTACGCGGATTCCCCTTGATTCGGGCTTGTACTTCTTTAATTTCTTGTTGGGTCAAGGTATGTCCGATTGTAATCCCATACCCCCCCGATTCGTCTACCGGTTTTACCACCAATTCATGGACGTGTTCCAATACGTATTTCATATCGTCCGGACGAGCACAGTGATACGTTTGTACATTATTGAGGATGGGCTCCTCGTTGAGGTAGTAGCGAATAATATCCGGAACATAAGCATAAACGGCCTTATCATCGGCAACGCCATTACCCGGCGCATTCACGATGGTAACGTTACCTTTGCGGTACACGCTCATCAATCCAGGTACACCCAGCATAGAATTTTCCCGAAATTCCAGAGGATCCAAAAACTCATCATCCACCCGGCGGTAAATGACGTCCACCCGTTGCGGTCCATGAATGGTTTTCATGTAAACAAAGCTATTGTCGACAAACAAATCCCGGCCTTCAACCAAAGGTTCTCCCATCGTTTGCGCCAAAAAAGCGTGTTCAAAATAAGCGGAATTGTATACGCCTGGCGTAAGTACCACACAACGCGGCACATCAATCGAAGATGGCTTAACTGATTGCAGCATCCCCAAAAGGTGTTCGGAATAATCGACAATCGAGGCCAGTCGAAAATCCAAAAAAGCGCTGGTGAGCAAGCGTTTCATGGCGATGCGGTTGTTCAACACATAGCTCACCCCCGATGGACATCGCAAGTTATCCTCCAGCACATAATACTTGCCATCGGAATGGCGGATCAAGTCAGTTCCCGAGATGTGATTGTATATTTTTCCTGGCGGATTGACGCCAATCATCGCCTTAAGATAATTTTGCGAGGTCATGATCAAATCAGCAGGAACAATCTTATCCATCAAGATTTTTTTATCATGATAAATATCCCACAAAAACTCATTGACGGCCAAAGCCCGTTGTAGTACCCCTTTTTCCAGGTATTCCCATTCTAAGGAGTCTATGATACGCGGCACTAGGTCAAAAGGAAAGATTTTTTCGGTAGGATTGGTAGGCTCATTGTACACCGCAAAGGTGATGCCTTGATTAAAAAACGAACGCCGGGCTTCTTCATTTAATCGTGAAAATTCGTCGCTACCCAAACGATTAAATAACTGAAAGAGGCCACTATAACCGCTTTTTACTTGTCCTTGTTCATCAAAAGCCTCATCGAAAAAGGTTTTGGGAAACTGGTATTCATCAAAAATCGAGACGTTATTTGTGTTGACTTGCTTCATCTTTCCGCCGTTTTTTTCCCGTGTAATGTCTTTCTCGTATGGCCATCAAAAAAATAATGAATAACTGCCGCGAACTAAATTAGATAAATATTTTATAACAATTGTATATTTTTTTTGAAAAAAAGACAAAAAGGAGCGCAGTTTCTTGCGGGAATAAAAATCAAGTGTTACGTCCCGAATTTTTATTCATTTTTTTTACAAAAATCAAAACATAAAACTATTGAATCTTGAAGAACACTGAATTAAATTAGGAATATTGAAACAGGACAGAAAATACAGTAATCGGCCAAGAATAGTTTAGTGCTTGTTAGATTAAGATTTGGGCTCCATCCCCAGTATTTTTGCATGTTCCAACATAAACTGAAAAGCGGCATCATAATCATTGGGTACAATGCCGTCAAGGATGGCTTCGCGAACTGCTTCTTTAATTTCCCCAACTTTGGGGGAAGGCGGAATGCCAAAAGTGCTCATGATGATTTCACCGGTAATGGGCGGTTGCCAGTTGCGCAGGTTGTCGGTTTCTTCTACTATGCGGAGGCGGGCGCGAACCAGCTCGTAATTTTCCAGGTACCGTTTAACTTTTTCGGAGTTTTTAGAAGTAATATCGGCTTCGCACAACAGCATTAAATCTTCCAGATCTTCTCCACTATCTACCAACAAGCGCCGTATAGCAGAATCCGTGATCGACTCTTTGGTCAAGCTGATTGGACGAAGATGTAGCCGTACCAATTTTTGGACATACTTCATTTTCGCATCCATAGGCAAACGCAAGCGGCGAAAAATAGTGGGCACCATGGTCGCTCCTAAAGCGTCATGTCCATGAAAAGTCCAACCTTGTTCGGGGTAAAAACGCTTAGTGGGTGGTTTGGCGATATCGTGTAATAAAGCCCCCCAACGCAACCACAGATTATCGGTTTTGCGGGCAAGATTGTCCAAAACTTGTAAGGTGTGGTAAAAATTATCCTTGTGCGCTAGGCCATTGCGGATTTCAACCCCTTGCAATGCAGCCACTTCCGGTAAAATTTGGTGCAACAACTCAGTATCGTACAGCAATTTAAAACCAATGGAAGGTTTTGGCGACAACATGATTTTGTTGATCTCCGTAGCGATGCGTTCTTTGGAGACGATGTTGATGCGTTGCCGAAAATCATGAATAGCGTTTAACGTTTTGGGTTCAATCACAAAATCGAGCTGTGCTGCAAAACGGATGGCGCGCAAAATCCGCAAAGGATCATCAGAAAAAGTTTTTCCTGGTTCAAGTGGCGTACGAATGGTTTTGCTCTCCAAATCTTCCAAACCATTGAAAGGATCCACCAAAGTCCCAAAATCGAGGTCATTGAGACTAACGGCCAATGCATTGATGGTGAAATCACGTCGATTTTGATCGTCTTCTAGCGAGCCGTCTTCCACAGTAGGTTTGCGGGAATCAAAGCGATAAGATTCTTTTCTAGCCCCTACAAACTCAATTTCTATGTCTCCAT
>JBBRGN010000258.1:0-7029 GCA_038240665.1 Chitinophagales bacterium
CATGAAATACGAATGTCAACATTTACGACATAGCTACCGTAGGTTTAGTTCAACATGGAGTTTTGTGCAAGTGGGGCAGTCTGAACTATATTTTCCAAACTGTACAAATCCCTGTTTGTTTGAGGCAACACAACGACAAAAATTTAAAATCAAAGAAATAATCAAATGAAAATTCAACTTATTATCCTTTTTCTAATCGTTAATATTTCTTTTTCGCCAAATTCTTTAAGAGCACAAAGAATTGACAGTAAAATATTAAAGAGTGGAACGATAAAAACTATCCATTCAAGTGTTTTAAACCAAAAGCGAAAACTTTTCATATATAAACCTCAAATGGACATTTTATCTGACACACCACTTCCAGTATTATATATGATGGATGGTGAAAACATTGAAATGATTGCTGGTATTGTTGACTCTTCAATTAAAAATGGCGACTTCCCACCAATGATTATTGTAGGCATTGCAAATTATAAAGATGAAAGAACTAACGATTTAACACCTGTTGCCCTTAGTGCAAACAATTCTCTCGGTGCAACAAAATCTGGTGGTGGTGAGCTTTTTTTAAAATTTAGAGAAGACGAGGTAATACCTTTTATAAATAAAGAGTATAAAACAACAAATGAAAAAATACTATTTGGACATTCGTTTGGAGGATTAATGTCTGTCTATTGTTTGTTAATTTACCCTGAATTATTTAATGATTACATAGCAGTTAGCCCATCATTATGGTTGGAAAATGACTATATAATACAACAAGCGGAGGCTCTATTTAAAATCAAAAATTATAAAAACAAAAATATTTTTATAAGTGATGGAACAGAAGATCCAAATTTTAAAGTCGTACAAAAATTTGATTCTTTGCTGCAAAAAAACAAGCAATCGGGATTAGAATATAAATATATTACTTACAAAAATGAAACACACGATTCTCAATTAGTTAAAGCAATACCAGACGGCATAAGATTTATAATTGAAAAATGGAAAATATCAAAAAAATGAAAATATTAGAATAAAAACGGCTTATAACAACCAGGTTTTCGTGGTGTCCACCGGACAAGCCATGAAAACCCTGTTGAACGGAACCTAGGGGAGCGTTCTGAGGCCTGGAAAACCAATCTTATACCCTATGGAGTTATCGAGAATTTTTTGGGTTTCGAGATAGGATTCTGCTCGGGTATCGTTGCAAAGTCTGCCATTTTGCAACCTGTGTTCATCCGTTTAGTTCGGTTTCAGGGCTTGAGGTACATGCCTTTAACTTCGGAGCGTGCTCTAGCCATCCAGGTGTGTTGGCCTAAGTCGTCACTGTCTTTTTTTTGCCATGATCGTTTGTCTTTTACATGAAATACGAATGTCAACATTTACGACATAGCTACCGTAGGTTTAGTTCAACCGGGGGTTTTGCAATATTGGGGCTTGACATTGTAATCTTCATCATTAGCAACATAGCAGCAGTTGTTCGGGCAGGACAAGCAACGGTTAAGCTTTTGGTTGTTATCTTGTACTTTTGTTTTTCAATCGGCAGCGGTTCCAGGCTTGACGTTTTTCTAATTCCCCAACATCGTAAAGCCCTGTTCGTTGCCTGTTATGTTACCGCAGACTTCAAACTTTAAAACACAAAACAATATGATAACACGAAAACCAAAAGAAATAAAAACTAAAATATTAATATTTATCGTCTCATTTTATACCTTTTTGACAAATCTTAAAGACGTTAAAGAAGGGTTTAATGCAGGATGGAACTCTCTGAAAGTTGAGAAACAAATAATATCTAAAATTGAAAAGTAGATAATATTGCAAAGGAAATGAGACTTTTCATTCTAAAAGTCAAGCATACAAAATATTAGTTGTTTAAAATATCAATTTAGAAATAAGTTTATTTAGACCGACAGGAAATAATTCAGAAAAAAGATAATTTTAGTTCTTATAGGTAATTTGAAATAATAAAACTTAAAGAAATTGAAATTGCATTAAAATCTTTTCTGCGAAACAAACTTACTTGACAATGTTGTCTTGTCAGATTTTCAAAATATTTTAAACGATTTGACATTAACAAATAGGAAAATAATAACTAACAAGACAGGTTATATTTAAAAAGACAGTGAAAGTTGTCCATCAGAAAAACAAAAAGAAATTAATTGGTTTATTGAACTAGAAAAATGTCGACATTTTAATAATGTTATCAGATGACCTTGATGAAACACAGCAGGCAACAATGGGTTTTGTGCAAGTGCGGCTTGAAAGCGCAGTCTTTATGAAGCAATATTGGCGAAGGAACGCCAATTGGCAGTAGAAGCAGCTAAACTTGCAGAAGAAGAAGCAACTAAACGAGAGTCAGAAGAACGCCAACGTTTAGACAACACCATGCGTTATTTAAGCCAAAAATTTAGCTTGTCACCTTTGGATGTATCAGTGATCGTGAACAAGGATGTAGCATAAATCGAGATGTTATTTGCATTGGACGGTGAGTAGAAAAATCATAAACGAGGCTAAATGTCACCCCCTAGCCTTGCTGGAACTACGCCTTTAGACTTGTTCCCATTGTTGCCGCATCTCGAGACCCACCAGTGTTGATGGTTTGAAAAAGCTAAAATCTAGCATAGACCCTTTTGAAGCCGATGCAGGCAAGTGTGCTGCCGGGGCTAATGCCCAGCAGCGAGTATAAAAAAATGGCGCAAACCTCACCATCTATGGCATTCAGCCCCAGAGCAAGCGCATTAAAATTCAAATACCCAGTATTTTGTAATTGGTCAACATGCATGCAAAAAGTAACTCCGCCTTTGCGCTGAATTATTCCTCTCGATATATTTTGGGCACTCCTTTTTTTCTTAGTACTTCCCCGTAGCCGGTTGAAAGGTCTTCCAAGAATGCCAAAACTCTTGGTGAGCCGGAAGTTTTGGCAATATTTGACCTTGTCTAGCCACACCTTCCAAATTAAATATAAAAGTATTGGACACCAAGGAATCTTTTCTCAGGGTAAAGTAAATGTCGATCCCGGGGCGTTTAAACGCAGCAAAACTTTTATTGTCAGCCCCCAACACCAGAACCACTGGGGTTTCGCCGACGACGTCGTTGATGATGCGTTCTTTTTTGAGGCGATTCCAATCAAATGCTTTGCTTTCTTTCCCCGCGGTGACGCCAATCACCCAGGATTTGTTCTGCCAGGAAAGGGAATCTGAACGCGTCAGATCGCTGTTGCCATTGCCTTTTTCATATTTCGACATTTGTGCATAAATCGCTTTGAATTTGGGATCGGGCTGCATTATTTGACTATTCGGGTGCAGCAGCAGCCATTCCTGTAGCGACATTTGGGCATATGGAATACTGGGTAATACCGTTCCGCGCATTTTTCCCGTAACGGCTTCACCACTTTCTTGTCGCCACCAACTTCCGGTGGTTTTGTCTTCAAACATGGCATTGAACAGATCCATGCCTACCAAGCGGAAGGTTTCCAATTTACCATTTACCAGTGGTTGGTAGACGCGCCCTGATCGACAAACTGTACAATAGGTTACCATAATTGCTTGGCCACCCAACTCATCCACTACCTGGTGGTGATAGCCCAGAAACTGGATCGGGTAAGCCTTGGATATTCCATTCAAAGTAACCCCGAGGATGATCCGATCTTTGGATATTTTGTTGGCAGCACCTTGCGCCATGATCACCTGATTGGGTTGTTTGAAAATTTCCTGTGCTACCATTTGGAAATTAAAAGCATAATAAACACCGCTTAAGACTAAAATTGGCAGTACCGGAACCCAACCTTTTTTCCACTGAGCGCTCGCCAAACCATAAATTGCCATGGCGCCAAAGGCAATTCTGAAAAACCAGCGGAAGCGGTACAGAAAATAGGCAAGATGCAAAGTCTCGAGGTATTGACTTCCCAGCATTGGCATGATGAAATAAACATGGAGTACCTCAAAAAGTACCCAGGAAAAAATGGCGATAAAAAATATCCGCTTGCTCATGTTGGTTTTGTTGGTTTTTTTACTTTATCCCTTTCAGCCAATTGGCCAATCGTTCCGTCCACTTGTCAGTAGTGGTAGGGTTGTTCATCCCAAAACCATGACCGCCTTTGGGGTAAAGGTGCATTTCCGCAAGGATACCATTTTTTACCAAAGCTTCATAAAACAACAAGCTGTTTTGTACTGGTACGGCATTGTCATCGCCAGCATGCACCAAAAAGGTAGGCGGCGTTTGGGGTGTTACCTGTAATTCATTGGAAAAAAACTGTTGTTGGGTAGCGGAGCCATTTTGACCAATGAGTTTGGTACGGGAACCCTGATGTGTGACGCCTTCTTGAAAACTAATCACGGGATAAACAAGAATAGCAAAATCTGGCCGCGCCGAGGTCGTGTCCACATCGGCGGGATTGGCAGCAAAACTAAAGTGAGTTGCGGTAGTAGCTGCCAAGTGTCCGCCAGCTGAAAAACCCATGATACCGACTTTGCGGGGGTTGATTTTGTACTTGGCCGCATTGTGGCGAACCATGCGGATGGCCGCTTGCGCATCTTGTAGCGGCGCTATGGATTTATCGATGCAATAGCGATCATCAGGTACTCGATATTTGAGCACAAAGGCCGTAATGCCCAAGTTGTTGAGCATTTTTGCCACTAAATCGCCTTCATGTTCATCCGCAGTACCCCAATATCCGCCTCCAGGGCATACCACAACCGCTTGTCCATTGGGCGTTTTTGGCAAAAATATTTTGATGCTGGGTATGGATATTTCGGTGGTGAAGAGTATCCCGCCCGGTCTGTTTTCGGTTTTTTCTTTGTTTTCAGCTGCTTTGGAATTGGGGATTTCTCCTGCATACAATGGGATTACAGGCACTTTCTGAGCGCTTAAAAATATAAAAAAAGAGGAGGAGAAAAGATACATAAGGATCAATTGTTTTTTCATTGGGCAGTCAATTTTGGGAGTAAACTACAAAATCTTATGAACAAAGCAATTTGATTTTGACCAAAAACTGGACAAACCTTGGACTGGTCAATGGGCAATTCTGTGCTGCATCTTTGTGGTGTTCAAAAGGAACAAACATTTTTACAAACAATTTCACAAATGACAACGAACATGAAAAATTGGTTTAAGACAGCATTGGTAGCCGTCTGCACTTTGGCAGTATGTGCTGGTTTACAGGCACAGAAAATGATGGATAAGTCAACTACAATGGTAGGTGGCGAAGCGATGTATCCCATGAAAAACATCATCGAGAATGCGGTGAATTCAAAAGCGCATACCACCTTGGTAGCAGCCGTAAAAGCCGGAGGATTGGTCGAAACTTTGCAAGGCAAAGGCCCATTCACGGTTTTTGCACCAGTAAACGATGCCTTTGAAAACCTTCCGGCAGGTACCGTAGAAACCCTACTCAAGCCGGAAAACAAATCCAAATTGGTAGGTATCCTGACTTACCATGTCGTTACTGGTCGGTACGATTTTAATGCTTTGAGCGCATTGATTAAAAAAGGTGCGGGCAAGGCTAGTTTGAATACCGTAGCTGGAGGCAAATTAAGCTTGATGATGAACGGACCGCACAACATAGAGTTGAAGGACGAAAATGGTGGAACCGCCAACATCAGCGTATACGATGTATACCAAAGCAATGGCGTGATTCACTCGATAGATAGCGTTTTGTTGCCCAAGATGTAATGAAAAGTTAGGTGTTCAGCAAAAAAGAGGACATGCAAAGAATGATCAACGCATTCGTGTTCTTGGTTTGACGATGGAGGGGGCAAGGAATTGTCCCCTCTACTTTTTTTGAAATATTTCATTTTTACAAGCTAAGTATTTCGATATTTGGAATCATTTTGTATTTTACTACAGAAAAGAGTGAAATAAACACTTTGTTAAACTATATAAGCTTAAAAAATGAGCTGGTATTTTGAAAAAAGGGCCAAGAAAAAGATCAAAGCTGGTACGGGTATTCGTGGCGGCGGAAAATATGGGATCACTTGGTGGGGCCAACAATGGCTCAACGCTTTTATCGGTATCAGCGACTCAAATCGACTTCCTCGCGGTCGGACTTATGCCAACAATGGTTCGGTGCGCAGCATTGAGATCAATGAAAACGAGGTAAAAGCAACTGTAATCGGCTCCAGCACTTATAAAATTCACATTTTAGTACCTCTTTTTTCACCCAATGGGCGAAGCAAAGTGCTCAAAAAGGTGATCAATAGACCCGATTTACTTTCAAGATTGCTCAATCGAGAATTGCCCCAAGATCTTTTAGATATGTGTACTGCTGCGGGAATACATGTATTTCCACGCCGCTGGAAAGATTTTTCAGCCAGTTGTTCTTGTCCAGATTATGCGCAACCTTGTAAACATTTGGCAGCTATCATTTACTTAATTGCCAATGAAATAGATAAAAATCCTTTCAAAGTTTTTGAGCTACATGGTTTTGATTTGGTAGGTGAATTGGAAAAATCAGGAATTTCTATTGCCGCTGAAAAACAGGCAGAACCCACTTTAGAGGCTGATTTAATGGAGCCACAGCCAGATGAGCTTCTTCAAAATATAACACCTATAATTAACTGGAAGGAAATTGATTTGACTCAGTTTAGTGACAGCGTTAATGTGCTCGAAGCGTTACTGTCCACTAAGCCGGTATTTTATCCGGGGAGCAACTTTAAAGAACTTTTGGTAAAAACCCAAAACAAGGTAGCCAAAGGAGTAGCCAAATCAGCTGGACGTATCGCTGAATTATCCACCGCCCCCTACCACCAAGTAGATATCTTGGAAATCTGGCTCTCCATGCAAGGGGGATTTACGAAATTCAGTGCTTGGGACGTAGATGAAAAAGTAATCTTTGGAGCAAAAAGATTGGAGGAGTTGATCCAATGGCTTTCCGGTATACCAGTGGGGCGATTAGATGGTATTTCGCCAGAACTTCGCGCTATCTGGCTTTGTTACCGCTACGCTGAAGGCTTAGCGCGAAATGGTGCCTTTGTGCCACAACTATTGCGTACTGTCAACGATCAATACCGCGTACGTTGGATTCCAGCTGCCATGAATGAAAAAGTAGCCAGG
>JBBRGN010000259.1:0-7018 GCA_038240665.1 Chitinophagales bacterium
ACCTGAACTGTCTAAACGCCGCGTCAATTTATTGCTGGGAAGTGGAAGAAAAACAGCTGCTGAGAATCTATGAAAAATTAGGAGTATAGCTATTTATGGTCGAGTGGTTTTCATTTCTTGTATCGTTTTTTTATCCAATTCCTGTAACCCGAACGTTTCTATGGCCCGGATTAAAATATCGGCATAATTGGGATTGGTAGAATAGCCCCCTTTTTGCAATCCAATTGCCCAAGCTTTATAATCCATCGGATCTAGCGTAAAAAGGAAGCTATAACGATCGCTCTTTTCAGGACTCATCAAATAGGCTGAATGATCAACAAAGGATTGTTTGATTGATTTGTAGACCCTGAAACAAGATTGGATGATAAACCCATCACGATCCCTATCATCGTCGTAGCGAAAATTCGTTTCTCCACTCCAGATAACGCCACATTTGAGTCCAAAATGGTTATTGGCTTTATTGGCCAAATTGCTGATGCCTGAATTGGATTCAATCATTGCTTGTGCCAATTTGATGCTCGCCGGTATCCTGACGCGTTTCATTTCTTCAATCGCGATCCAGGCATATTTTTTGAGGTAAGCTTTTTTTTGTTCAACCGTGGTGATGGTTTGGGCGGATGAATGGGTAAGGCAAAAAATGCAGATAAACGAAAGCAAAAGAGTGAATTTCATGCGCATGGTAGAGATCTTGCAAAGAGGGTAATAATCCCATGAAGATACAGAACAGTTTTAAAAGTGCAATATTTTCAATTCAATCGGCGCCAAAAGGGTTACTAAATGCAGGATTTAGGGGATGAATTAAGCAGTAATTTATTTGTTAAAATCCAATATCGAAATCAAATCCAGTAGCAGGGATTTGATTTCGATATTGGTTTCTATTTTTACCAAACCTGGTGAATCACCTGGAAACTCATGGCGTTGGCCCGTTGCCAATCTTTCAATAAATACTCAGGAACAGTACTTTCTTGCAACAAACAGCCGGGCAATAAATGCGGAAAAAGCTCCTCATAGGTTTTGTATTCGGTGCTGTTGATGCGGCGGTAAACATGATAACGGTTGATCAAACTGGTGTCTTCTAAACCGGCGGCGGCCATCAACTCCACAAAGTTGCGCACCGTTTCGGCGTGGTAGTTGGCTACCCGTACTTTTTTATCAGACACCACCAAACCGGCCACCAATTGTGGATCTTGGGTGGCTACCCCAGTCGGACAATTATTTTTGTTGCATTCCAATGCCTGAATACAACCCAGCGCCAACATCATCGCCCGGGCACTGTTGCAAAAATCAGCACCCAGGGCCAAAGTTCGGAACAAATCAAAGCTGTTGATGATTTTACCCGATCCATTTAATTTAATGTCTTTTTTCAAATCAAAACCAGCCAAGACATCGTAAGCAAAGGCCAAAGCTTCGCGAAAAGGCATCCCTACGCTGTTGGAAAACTCCATCGGCGCAGCGCCGGTTCCCCCTTCTCCACCGTCAATGGTGATGAAATCAGGTTTGATACCGGTGGCAACCATTGCTTTGGCTATGGCAATGAATTCCCGTTTATGCCCGATACACAATTTAAAACCTACTGGTTTGCCTCCGGATAGTTGGCGCAGCTGCCCAATAAATTCCATCAATTGAATGGGGGTCGTGAAAGCAGTATGGTAAGGAGGTGACAATACTTCGGTATAAGGTTCTACGCCGCGGATCGCAGCAATCTCTGGGGTGTTTTTTAAGGCGGGAAGAATTCCACCATGCCCCGGTTTGGCACCTTGCGACAACTTGAGTTCAATCATTTTTACATTAGGAGAGGCAGTTCGATCTGCAAATGCAGCTGGCGAAAATTTACCATCCTTGCTGCGACAACCAAAGTATCCGGTTCCTACCTGATACACCAAATCACCGCCCATAGACAGGTGATGTGGACTGATGCCTCCTTCGCCCGTGTTGTGGGCAAAATTTCCAATTTTTGCGCCGCCGTTTAGTGCCAAAACCGCATTGGTGCTGAGGGAGCCAAAACTCATCGCTGAAACGTTTAAAATGCTCGCTGAATAAGGTTGTTTGCATTCCGAACCACCAATCATCACCCGCTGGTCGGCGTTGAGGTGATGGCCATCCAGGGCAGCAATCGAGTGGTTCATCCATTCATAGCCCTCGGCATATACATCGAGCTGAGTACCAAAGGGGGTCGTGTCTACCACCTTCTTGGCGCGTTGATAAACCACCGAGCGTTGGATGCGGCTGATGGGCTTGCCATCCGTATCAGATTCGATAAAGTATTGGTACATCTTGGGGCGTAGCCATTCCATCCAGTAGCGCCCCCGACCAAAAACGGGGAAATTGCGCCGGATGGCTTGTCTGGTTTGAAGCATATCGTCGGCACCCAATAGGATCAAGGGGACAACCAAGAACAGCAACCAAAGCCAAGCAGGGGTGAAAAAATAACCTAAAGCGGCTAGTAAGAGCAAAGAGATAGTGGAAACAAGGACAAAGGAGCTGCGCATAGTAGGGTTAATTTGGTTTTTAAAAAAGGACAATATTAGGTGTTGAAATTCAAAATCATGTTGTTGAATCATTCCTCATCTAGAATAATATTCACCCATTTTACCTAGCTTGAAAACATCTAGCCACAGCAGATTGGGGTGTTTAGAGCGAAGCAAATAACGGCGAATCAGTGGTTCAACTACTTGATAGAATAAGAAAAAAAGAGCATACAGTCGCCAGCTTTTTAAGTAATGAAAAACCTTGCTTAAGCGGGTAGTCAGGCGTATTCCTTTTTTTTCTAAGAAAACCAAGTTTTGCACCGCCTCAACCGTTTTTTCCAAAAACACTGCTGCGGGCTCTAAACCCAAATGCTGCAATGGATTGTCCAAATGTAGCAAGCGAATGCCATCTTCTGCTAATTTTTGGCCAAAAAGAGTGTCTTCATGTCCGTACCGATGCAATTCTTCAGAAAAACCAATGGGTGAGAAAACCGACCGCGGTATCCAAAAATTATTGGTCATAAAAGAATGATAGGGATCTGCCAAACGTTTCGACAGCGGGATCTCCTCTCTTTTTTTACCAAAAAACCAATGCAAAAGCAGTATTTGCTCCAGCGGCGGATCATCATCGTAGCACCGACCACCGTATAATATTAAATCTGACTGGGCTTGTGCTACATATTTTTCCAAAAAATCCCGGCGTACTACCCCCGAGTCGCAATCGGCAAACAAAAGGTATTCGTAGCGCGCGCGCTGTGCCAAAAGATTGCGAATACGCGATCGACCCACATTTTCTGGTAACTCTTCATAGCGCACACCCGGCCAACTGGTCACTTCGCGATTCAAAACGCAGTATTTTTCATTGGAACCGTCGTCCAAACAGAGGATTTCAAAAGAAATACCCGCTGATCGCCCTTGTTGAAGCAGCTCTTTCACCAAAGTACGTACATCATAGTTGTATACAGGAAGCAAAATAGAGACCACTGCGTTTGAGATTTTACTAAAACTGAAATTTTAACCACTACCCAAACACACCCTAAAAACAACCACAAGTAAATTAGAAATCCATACAAATCGCAATAAAAGGAGTCGTATTTTGCAGAGGAATAAAAAAACTTCCTTTCAATTAAAACTGAAAGTTTCGAAAGATTGTTACCTTTACTAACACAAAAAAAGTAGCCATGACCGCCGCTAAAAAAGTAGCACTTTTAATTGAAGACCAGCAGCTTGCTCCAGAATTTCGAGCCATTGCCCAAAAGGTTCAGGATGGGGAACGCATCACCGAGGACGAAGGGTTGCTTTTATTTGAAAAAGGGGAACTGGGCTACCTGGGTGTTTTGGCAAACTTCATACGCGAAGCAAAAAATGGTGACAACACCTATTTCAACCGCAATTTCCACATTGAGCCTACCAATGTGTGTTTGTATACCTGTACTTTCTGTTCTTATTCCCGGCTTATCAAACAACGTGGCGAAGGCTGGGAATACAGCATGGAAGAGATCATGGACATCGTGCGCAAGTACGACCACGAACCAGTAACCGAAGTACACATTGTAGGTGGCGTTTTGCCCCAATACGATATGGAGTTTTATGAAACCTTGTTCCGCCAAATCAAAGCGCACCGTCCGGAGTTACACTTGAAAGCTTTGACGCCAGTGGAGTTTCACTACATTTTTAAAAAAGCCAAAATCAGCTACGAGGAAGGGATGCGCAGGATCAAAGATTCTGGCGTAGAATCGCTTCCTGGTGGCGGTGCAGAAATTTTCCATCCTGAGATTCGCGACCAAATTGCCGGGGGCAAATGCAGTGGCGAAGAATGGTTGCGTATCCACGAAATCTGGCATGAATTGGGCATGCGTTCGAATGCAACGATGCTCTATGGGCATATTGAAAAATACCACCATCGCGTCCACCATTTAGAGGAATTACGCAAACTACAAGATAAAACCGGCGGTTTCCAGACCTTTATACCACTGAAATTCCGTAGCCAAGGAAATGAACTTTCACATCTTGGGGAGGTCAGTACAATTGAAGATTTACGCAATTACGCCATCAGTAGAATTTACTTGGATAATTTTGACCACATCAAAGCTTATTGGCCGATGATTGGTCGCAACATCGCGCAGATGCTGCTTTCTTTTGGCGTAGACGACATCGATGGAACGATCGATGATACGACAAAAATTTATTCCATGGCAGGTTCGGAAGAACAGAACCCCGCGCTCAATACCCAAGAATTGGTAACGCTTATTCGCCGGGTAGGCCGCCGACCCATTGAGCGCGACACGCTTTACAATGTAGTACAGGATTTTACAGATTACCAATTCCCTGAAGATAACCAGTTTAAGGGCTACATGGCATTGCCGGTAGTAAACAATTGATCATGGAAAAAACCATTTATATTCTCCGACACGGGGAAACGGAGCTTAACAAACAACACATCGTACAAGGTAGCGGCGTGGATGCCAGCTTAAATAATACAGGGCTACAGCAAGCGCGCGCCTTTTATGACCAATACCAGCACCTCCCTTTTGAAGCGGTGCTTACTTCCAAATTGGTACGTACCCACCAAACGGTAGCTCCATTCTTGGAAAAAGGCCTCCCCTGGGAGCAAATTGCCGACATCAACGAGATGGGTTGGGGCGTACATGAAGGCAAAAAAAATACGCCAGAAATGCACCAAGAATACCGTACAATGATGGCAGCCTGGCAAAATGGCGATTACCACACCAAATTGGAGCAAGGCGAAAGCGCGCACGAACTGGCGGAGCGCATGTCTCGATTTATTGAGCAGCTCAAAACGCGGCCCGAAAAATTACTCTTGGTATGTAGTCACGGTCGGGCGATGCGCTGTATGGTAACCTTGTTCAAAAATCGCGAGCTCTACCAGATGGAGCAATTCCACCATTCCAATACCGGCTTGTACCTAGTGCACTTTAAAAATGGGGAGTTTGTTTTTGAATTAGAAAACGACATCCGGCATTTGGCCGAGTTGGAAACATTGCAACTTTAACATGAACGACAAGATTCGGGTTTCTGCGGTTAGCTATTTGAATACCAAACCTTTGCTGTATGGTATTTTCAAAAGTCCAGTAGTCGATATGCTGGATCTTGTACTGGATATCCCTTCGGTATGCGCGCAAAAGCTCAAAAACGGGCAAGCTGATTTGGGCTTGGTTCCGGTGGCGATTATTCCTGAATTGAACAACCCTTACATCATTTCTGATTATTGTATTGGAACAGTGGGGCCCGTAAAAACGGTTTGTATTTATGCTGATCGCCCATTAGAGCAATTGAAACGCATTTATCTGGATTACCATTCACGTACCTCAGTTGAGTTGGTTAAGCTGTTGATTAAGGAACATTGGAAGCTTGACATTGACATGATTCCTGCAAAACCGGGTTTTGAAACCAGCATTGGCGGCCGTACTGGTGCATTGGTGATTGGGGATCGCACGATGGGCTTGGATGAGCGTTACCCCTATGTTTATGACCTCGGTGAAGCTTGGATCGCGCATACGGGTTTGCCTTTTGTTTTTGCCGCTTGGGTCAGTAATCGACCTTTAGACGAAGATTTCGTTATTGCTTTTAATCAAGCATTGCAATTGGGACTCGATCATTTGCCCGAGTTGTTGTACTTGCTCCCAGCTGTTCACCCTGGTTTTGATCTCAAGACTTATTTCACGCAAAACATAAGTTACCAATTGGACGAACCTAAAAAACGGGGCTTAGCACTTTTTTTGCAAAAAATGGGAAGTACCGTTTTTCCACAATATAGTACACCCGCTGAAGCCAATCAACTTGCTGGATTGGTAAAGGTTACTTAATTGTCGGCACAATACCGTTTTCTATTTTGCCCTTGAACCCTACGGTATTGTTTTGCGTTTCCAATTCAAATCAAGCAAATAATGAGTACACAAGCATTAGATTCCAATCTCGATAAGGTACCTGCTGTCACGCTAGAAAACATTGTGCTAGGCGGAGGGTGTTTTTGGTGTGTAGAAGCTGTTTTACAGTCGGTAGAAGGGGTTCTTTCCGTGGTGTCTGGATATGCAGGCGGAACTGAAAAAGATGCCAATTATACCGCAGTTTGTAGCGGATTAACTGATCATGTAGAGGTGGCGGAAGTCACTTTTAATCCTACAGTAATTTCTTTGGATCAGATTTTATTGATGTTTTGGAGTTCACATGATCCCACCACCCCTAACCGTCAAGGTAACGACGTTGGTCCTCAGTATCGATCCGCCATTTTTTATAATAATGAGCCGCAAAAAGCTTTGGCTGAAGCGTCCAAAAAAGAGGTGGCTACCTCGATCTGGGATAAACCGATTGTGACGGAAATTCGACCCCTGGAAAAATTCTTCCCGGCGGAGGATTATCACCAGAATTACTACAACAATGTAGGCAACCGCAATTCTTATTGCACCTTTGTGATCACGCCCAAAGTGACCAAGTTTCGCAAACAGTTTGCTGATAAATTGAAAAAAGCTTAATTAATAGAGTTGCTGCGCCAGTAGAAGAATTGCTCTACTGGCCATTCTTTTTTTCCT
>JBBRGN010000260.1:0-6986 GCA_038240665.1 Chitinophagales bacterium
AAACCGCTGGAATGGGTCAACAATTGATGCAGGGTAATGGCCGCTTTGTCTTGGGGAACGGTGGGGAAAAACTTTTTCAGGCTGTCTGTTACTTGAAGTTTACCTTGCTCCACTAGTTTTAGTACCGCAGCCGCCGTAAAGGCTTTGGTAATGCTGCCCATGCTGGCTAGCGTTCCGGGCGTAAAGGGAATCTTCTTTTCGCGATTGGCCCAACCATAGCCTTTGGAAAGCATTTTGGTTGTTCCGCGCACGATGAGTAGTCCGCCGCAAAAATTCTTTTCCAGTGCCAATTTGCTCAGATAAGCATCAATGGCTTTCATGGTATCGTTGGAAGCAACATAATTGGTTTGTTGGCCTTGAGCAATGTTTGCAAAGGAGATTGCAAAAAATCCAAACAACAACAATCGTGTTACCTGGTTCATTTTCAACGAGTTTTATAAGGATGTGTACGATGAATCAGCTGTTTGTTTGGATACCATCATCCAAACAAACAGCCTGATTTTGTCAAAAAATTACAAATCCGAATAAGCCGCAGCGTGCATCAAAATAATATCGGCTTTAGAAACTGTTTTTAAGTATTCTGGCAAAGTAGATATCCGCTTCCATTCGGGATCTTCCACAAACGTTTTCCAGTGTGCATCCCGACTGGTTATGTCATCGAAGCTGGTCATATAGATCAGGTTGGGCATTCGTGCACCAGCAATCACGTGGGCGTAAAAAACGGCGTTGAATTGCAAACGATCAAACAGTTTGACTTCACCGCCAGCGTTGAACATTTTTACTTTTTGCAAGTATTTGTCCTCCGTCAAGCTTTCGTAGCTGCGCAATTCGTAGATATGGCTCAGGTGGTCTCCTTTCAAAACGGGCATTTTGTAATGCGGTGCATCAACAAACGCACTCATCAGGTTGGTTTCCAACCTACCATAACGCGGGCAACTGCGATTGGGATTGATTTTTCCCAGATCTTTCAAAGACTTTAGTGGAATCCAAACGATGATTCTTTTGTCTTTGCTGGTGTCGTTGGTGATGGGGTAAAAAACGCCTATGTCTTTCAATCCTGCTTGGTGTAGTTGTGGGATGTAACTTGACTTAAAAAATTGATCTAAGGTATCCAAATCGGCTTTAGTTGCCAAATGGTAGACGTTTACTTGGTAGTATTCGCTGGGTTTTTTGGAAGGATCCTGAGCGCCTGAAGTCGTTGGGCTACTTAGTTGAAAAATGCCTGATAAAAGGACAATAAATAAAAAAAACGAAAACTTTCTCATGTGTTTGGCGTGTGTGTTATCAAAGTTCTGACTTTACAGAGCATTGTCTTTTAAAAAATGGTTGAAACGCTTAAAGATAAGAAATCTGAAGTTTGGAGGATGGTGTTTTTTTTAAGAAATGAGACCATCCTCCAATGCTTCTACTCCAACCTGATCATTTTTCGCGTGCCCGCAAATCGATTGCTGCGGAAAGAATAATACAACACACCGCTGGGTAGCGAGCTGCCATCACTCTGGTGAATGGGAATGCTGTTCATACCCGCCGGGTAATCCGCAGTAAGCGCATGTAATACTCGTCCCGAAGCGTCGTAAATGACCAGACTTCCGCGTGTCGACTCTGGTAAAAAGAAACGGATCAGGGTTTCTTCCTGGAAGGGGTTTGGTGCATTTTGGAACAGTTCAAATCCAGGTGTCTGTATGGTTTGTTCGCCAAAACGCAAACCCAATTCCATTTGCTGATCGCTAAAATTGTACGCTTCGGCTCGTAGTCTACGCGAACTCAATTGAAGCACATCACGCAAGCGCAGGTTGCTCTTCGCCCGGAAAACCAGCACCATCAACTGAGTATCCTTTGCTTCTATGGCTCGATCGGTTTGCCAGTTGGTATTGATCAAGCCTTCGTCGGGGAACACCGCAATTTGTTCCATTCTTGAAATTCCGCCGCGGACATCTAAAAGATCTAAATGCCTAGGTTGGTATTGCAATCCAAATTGGTAACCTTGAATAGCGCCCAAATCCTTTAAGCGCAAGGGGATTTCATAGATCTCTCCAGCTACTAGCGCTTGATCGTCGATGTTCACAAGTAAGCGATTGGCACTTTGCCGTTGTGCCACCGGTGGCACCGCGCCTGGTAGCGTAGCAGAAGCGTTGACATCGCCAATTTTAACGGCGATAAAGCTGGCATTGATTTTTTTACCTACCAAATTGTTGATGTTGACAACTTCTGGGAAGCCCTCTTTCCAAGGATTGGTAGCGTCTTTAAACTTGTAATTTGCATCTACAAAACGCCAGCTGCTGTTAAATGCCAGTTTTATATCGATTCCTAAAATGAGTTTCTGCAACAACACCATGTCCAGGGTAGTTACCGTTCGCGAATTATTGGCATCGGCGGCGATCAGTTTATAGGGGGAATCAAACAATTGAATACCCAAAATATGACGACGAATGATGATCAAGTCAAAAGTGGTGACACCATTGACATCATCGCCTTCTAAACGAGGAGTTACGGAATAATCTCGCCCTTCCACCAAGTTTTCAAAACTGTATTCCCCAGCGCTGGTGGTCATCACTTGTTGGGGTACTTGATCGGAAAGAGTAACTTGTACTTGCCCCATAGCTGCGCCATTTTCGTTGGTAATCAGTCCTTTTACCGCACCATTGGGGATGAAGACTGGCTTACAAATATTGCTATTGTTTTGTACATCCACGTAAGTAAGGCAAAAACCGTAATTGGGTCCGCCAACCGTGCCATTCGGTTGTACACGGGTGGGGTTGTTGGCTTGATCCCAAGCGTACAGGTTAACTAAAACCACGCCTTCATCCCCACAAACGAATATAATTTTAGTTTGGTTGATGTCGGGCGTTTGACCTTCCCGGCTGATGGAATACCGAATTGGGCCGCTGCAATCGATTGCCGGGCTCGCCACAAAATCAGTTGCGTTCAAAGTAACTGCTGCTAGATCCACTTTTCCATCTCCATTGGCATCAATCGGCGGGGTCAAAGCTCTAAGCGTGGTTGAAAGGCCATTGATACAAGTAGGAGCAGGGCCTTTGCAATCAATTACTTTAAAGTTAAGTATTTTGACGGCTAGGTTTCCACAGGCATCGCGGACTTCAATGCGGTAAGCATGAGATCCGATGGGGAAAGTTCCCTGTAATTTGTAATCGGGATAGGTTCCCTGAATTTCCGAAACCGCCAACTGCCGATCAATGGTGCCATTGCCATTGAGGTCAACTCCCACCGAAATGGTCAGATTCTTAGGTGTACAATTTTCATTGATATTGAAGGCCATATTGACCAGTCCGGCGCAAGTGGTGCTGTTTTCACTGCAAAAAACCGGCGCTGTAGCCGATTGAATCACCGGTTTTACGGTATCTACCACGGTTATGGTCTGGGTATATTGCCAGAAACCCCGAGAACGCAACGATGGATTCAAGGCGCTGCTGGTCCAGTACCCTTTGGGATTGGTGACATTATCGCAAATTGGACTTTTTTGCCCTGCCGCCGGAATGGCGTCGGTTTCTAGGTTGTTTCTATCCAAATAGGTAACGCCGTTGGGGCGTACCATTAAGTAAAGGGCTTCATCACCAGCCTGTTGGTCGCAATCGGCATCTCGGCTGAGGATAACCGGATCGGAGGAGTTGTCGTACTCGCACCAGTTGATGACCCGGAAGGTGCGCAGAATCTGGTAACAACCACCACCGGGGACTACAAATTCCCGGTTTTCAACATTTACCGCTAGCACATCGCATCCAATCGTACGCAGCTGTAAGGTATCTCCAATCGGTGCGCCACAAAAAGAAACCACGTCCTTGGGGAATTTGATTTCATAATTGTGCACCGCTTGCACGGTAATGAGTTGCTCGCAAATGGAAGATGAATAATTTCCAGCACCATCCTTAGCGCGGAATTTACGGGTAATGGAACCGACCCCGCAGTTGCTTAGATTCACTACTGGCGTCAATTCTTCCCAGTTGGCCGAACAATTGTCGCTCACCGTGGGTACGCCAAAATTTTGCTGCAACACCTTTAAATTGGTAGGCGAAAAACCAGGGGGTAAGCCATTGCAGTTGGTGCTGACATTGGCCGGAGGCGAACAAGTGGGCGGTAATTTATCCTCCACATTGAAGCGGGTGATACAGGTGTTGACATTGCCTGCCAAATCCGTTCCGCGCAATTCTACCGTACCTAATTTTCCTACATCACAACATTTGAATTCAACGGTTGGTCCCCACTTGGTGTAGACGGCTACCGTGGTGTCGCTGCATTCTACTGGGATAAGTCGGCGAATTTCAAGTTTCAAGTTGGTGTTGTCACAGTTGTCCCTACTGTTTTTGTCCACATCAGAAACCCGAACGATCCCTATGCCGCCACCGCCCAAGGATAGATTCAAGTCGCCGTTGCAAATCATTGTAGGTGTGATGCGATCGAGTACGCGGAACAAACAAGTATCCACTGTAACGTTGTTGCAAAGATCTTGAACGGTGAAGAGGAAGTAGTAATCGCCAGGAGGCACGTTTTGAGCTACGCCATTGACGACGGGCAAATCCACTCTAGCAAACACGCGCTGACCAGTCGGGAATCCATAAATATCTTTTCCAGTGCCCCATGACCAGATCTCGGTACGTACGGTCGTGGGCGAACAGTCTTTGATCTGCGGGGTAGGCAAAGGCACGCTGGCGGCACAAGCAAATGGCGTGGTGCTGTAAATGGGCACGTCATCGGGCAAGCCATTTTTATCCAAATCTAAAAGCGGACAACTCACGATCGGAGCGTCAAAATCGCCTACTTCAATGTACTGCTGTTTTTGGGTGATTTGGCTGGGGTTGCATCGATCCATCAAGCTCCAAGTTCTAAACAAGCCATACCGGCTACCACATACATTGAATCGGGTATCAGTATAAGACATGGCGAAATTACAAACACCATCCGCTGGCAAAACGATTTTTTCGCCAAATCCATTGATGAGGTAAGGTTGTCCGGATACGCTGGGGTCAAGATTTCCTTTGACGTCCACCTTAGGCGCTACAGCATTACAACTGATTTTAACCAAAGTATCTTTTGGGAAAAAAATGGTTTTTGGTTTGTTGAAATAGATTTTTTGAACGCAAGAAGAGGTGTTGCCAAAACGGTCTTTGGCCACGAAAGTCCTTACAATTCCCCGCAAATAATTGGGATCGCAAGCCGGAATAGTCAAAAGTCCATCACTAAAGGTCAGGGTAGATCCCGAGCAATTGTCTTCTACTACCGGTTTTCCGGTGTAATACTTGCTTTTAGGATCGATGGTTTCGGCCTTGTTGAACACCAGATCAAAATCGGTACAAACCAGTTTGGTGGTAATGTCAGCCGGACAGGATTTGAACTGTGGGCCGCTCAAGTCGATCAATTTGATGTTGGTTCGGCAAGAACCAATGGTAGGATCAGGTTTGTAAACGATGACTCCCACAATATTTTGCCCTACATATTGTGCTGGAGCAGGGTTAGGTATTTGTATGCCGTTGTAACTCAAAATCACTTGGTAATCATCGTAGCAAGGGAATTTGCTGGACAGCAGGTAATCGGGTACAACCAGTACTTCACAAGCGCTGTTGGAGGTGATGGTGATATCGCTATGGCAAGAAAACGAAGAAGGCGCTTGTAACACTTCTACCGTTTTGGTTACATTGGATACGCAACCTACGTCTTTGGGCAATAACTTTCCGGCAGGATTACCGGCATCAAAGGTATAGACCACTTGGTGTTTGCCCCGACCCAATGTTTTGGGATCAAAAATGGTTGCAGCTTTACCGTTAATGGTAAAACTTCCGCTTCCTTGTACGCCCGTTCCCCCATTTCCACTTAAAGAAGAACTTGGTGTAAACAAACAAATGGGTTCATCCAATCCCGTAATGCTTGGCTTGGGGTAGCTACAACGATTGGCAATGGTTAAGGTGTTTGGAAAAACAGGGCTGGCAGCTTCCATGGTGTAGCCTTCGCCATCCAAATGAACGCCTTTCAAAACGTAGATGCTAGAATCTCCTCCCAGTTTGATTTCGCGGAATAGGGTACCTACTGGATAAAATTTTTGATTGACCGTATCTCTAAGGGTAGTCGCTTTTACCTTCCAGACTTGGTTCGACTTGGCGGGTCCAATCACAACTTCTTCAAAAAAAGCGCCGTTGCCCTTACACGAGCAGGGATCGCTGATGTTCGGACCTTTTTCATTGCTGATTTTAGGAGGCTTGCAAGCTGCTGAGGCCAAAACCGCAACAATAATTTTTTTCGTTACCGTGTTGCCAGCGGCGTCTTTGATGGTGGCTATTATCTGTCGGTAACCAACATCATTACAGGTAAAGCGGGTTTTATCAAGTTTAAAACTGGCTAAAGTACAGTTATCGGAAGTACCTAGGTCAACCGTGCTGGAATCGATCACCATGCTGCCATCTGCGCTCAATTGTACGGATACCGTGTCTCTGGTTTTAGCAATGGGGAAAATGTTGTCACGGACTTGGACGGTTACCGAGCAAGAAGCTTTAAGTCCTCCAGCATCTTCGATTGTCCAAATTACCTTGGTCAATCCTACTGGGAAATTGGCACCGCGCAGGGTGGTATCGCTTGGCGTACCTTTGAAATCATGGTAGACCTTTTTGATCGAGCAATTGTCTTCTTTACTCACTGGATCCAAACGGCGGTTGGTTACTGTGAAAAAACAGTTTTGATCCCCGTCGTCTCCGGCGTTGACGGTAAGATTATCAGGGCATTGCAAAACGGGTTTGATGGTGTCGGCCACGATGACGCTGCTGGCGCAAGTATGCAAATTACGTTCTTGATCATAAACGGTCAATAAAACAAAATTCTCGCCCACATTGGCGCAGCTAAAACGGCTTTTGTTGATGGCTAAGCTATCGATCCTACAATTGTCCTTACTCCCTCCATCCAATTGAATGGGAATCAAATTGGCTTCCCCTTTGGCATCCAGATAAATGGTCATGTTTTTACAAATTGCAATGGGTTTAACTTGG
>JBBRGN010000261.1:0-6901 GCA_038240665.1 Chitinophagales bacterium
AGTAAGCGCGGTTAATACAGCACCGAGTAAAGGTATTTACTTGATGTTGTCTGCTGAGAAATCCTCGCTTGGAGACGAAGGATACGAACTCAATATCGAGGACAACCTCATTACCTTATCGGCCTTAAAGCCAGCTGGGTTGTTTCGTGGCATCCAAACCCTGCGTCAATTGCTACCTGCTAAAATTGAAATGGCAGTACTACAAGCCGGCCCCTGGGAAATTGGTACTGGAACCATCAGCGATTCCCCAGAATACGCCTATCGCGGCGCAATGCTGGACGTAGCGCGACATTTTTTTGGCGTAGCGGATGTAAAACATTTTATCGATCAAATCGCTTATTACAAGTTCAACGTATTGCACCTGGGCTTGACGAATGACCAGGGCTGGCGGATTGAAATCAAATCCTGGCCTAAGTTGACCACTTACGGGGGAAGTACCCAAGTAGGTGGCGGTAAAGGTGGATTTTATACCCAGGAGCAATTCAAAGACATCGTCAAATATGCGCAGGAACGCTACATCACCATCGTTCCAGAGATCGACATGCCGGGGCACACCAACGCAGCTTTGGCGTCCTACCCAGAGCTCAATTGCAATGGCAAACAACCAACTTTGTATACTGGTACGAACGTAGGCTTTAGTACTTTTTGCATGAACAATGAAAAGGTCTACAAATTTATTGATGATGTGATGCGCGAGTTGAGTGCTATTTCGCCTGGCCCTTACATCCACATTGGTGGGGATGAATCGCATTCAACAAAAAAGGAAGATTATATCCCTTTTATGAATCGGGTACAAGAGATCGTGGCGGCACATCGAAAAAAAGTAATTGGATGGGATGAAATAGCTTCTAGTACTTTGAAACCTACAACCGTTGCCCAAATATGGGGTAATGTAAAAAATGCACAAGCTACCGTAAATCAAGGCTCAAAAGTATTGATGTCGCCTGCGGCAAGGGCTTATATTGACATGAAATATGACTCTACCACCAAGCTGGGTTTGAAATGGGCAGGATACATTGAAGTCGACAAAGCTTATACCTGGGATCCTGCGACTTACACACCCGGTGTTACTCGTGGAAACATCATTGGAATTGAAACGACGCTTTGGTCAGAAACCATTTCCACGAGAGCACAAATTGACTTCCTTACTTTTCCACGTTTGCCAGGCTATGGAGAGATTGGTTGGTCGGCGGCTAGTGCAAGGAATTGGGATACTTACAAACTCCGTTTGGCCAAGCACGGTGCGCGGTTCAAGGCGATGGGGATTAATTATTATCCTTCCAAGTTGGTGCCTTGGGAAACGAAATAAGGAATGGGAATGTATATTGTTCCTTGACTTAAGTAAAAAAGCCTTGCTGATCATAGCGTTTCAGCAAGGTTTTTTTAATACAATTGGTGCGAAGATAGACTGATTGAGCTCAAAAAAGATATTTTCTAGATGGATTGTGACGGGATTTTTTTGAACACGGAACACATTTTTTTTAGAACACGGATGCCACGAATTAGACACGGATTGATTTGGATTTTAAAGTTTTCGCGCATATCAAGATTTCCTTTAAAAAAAATCCGTGTCCAATCTGTGTCATCCATGTTCCATCTAAAAAATCGCGGAACGCGATCCAAAAACCCTATTCACGTCAAAGAAAAAAGATCATTTTTGATCCAATCACGCCACTGGCGCCCCAAATCTATTTCGCAACCTCCGCATTGAGCGCTTCGAAGAACTGTTTGGACAGCATATTCGCAACAGGCGTGATCACCCTTCCACCCATTGTATTGAGCATCCCCGACAATTTCACATCGCCATTAAAACTCACCTCGGTTTGGGTATCCGATAAAGCCTTCATGTGCATGCTGATGACCGCGTTGGCGTTGCCGATTTTGCTGTTTTGCTGTACATTGAGGTTGAAACTTTCCGGTTCAATCTTATCGGTCAAAGTCAAATTACCCGTAAAAGCGCCGCTCATGGGGCCGATTTTTACTTCAGCAATGGCCTTGAACGTATCCCCTTCAATTCGTTCCAGTTTGGTAATGGCCGGAGTGATGCGCGCCAAGGCATCGGGATCCATTAATATATCCCAAATGGTTTTTGCAGAAGCATTGACCACATAGGTTCCATTTAAGTTCATGATGTAGGTTTTTTGAAAATTGAAAACTGTTTTTTTACCAGTAGCCTTGCTTGCGCTATCGCTATCATTATTTACTAGAGAAAGTTAATCGCGATCGTGAATGGCGCCTTCAATTTCCCGCAGGAAGCTAGGCGTTTTGTGCATAAAATAGGCCTGGATTTCGGCCACAATCGACAAAGCGATCTCCTCCGGAGAAAGCGCACCAATGTTGAGTCCGATGGGGGCAAAAATGCGTTCGTAAGGCAATTGAAGACCCTTTGCAGTCAATTCATCAAAGATTTTATCTGCCCGTTTTTTAGGCCCTAACATGCCAATATAGGGAACGATAGATCCCATATAAGTTTCCAGCAAGCGCAAATCGGTATTGTAATCATGAGACATGAGTACAAAGGCCGTATATTCGTCAATGAGTGGTGCTTGGGTTTTATCAATGATTTGATCGGCAGCATCATAAAGCGTTTTGGATATTTTGTGGATATTGGCCACTACACTTACTTTCCAGCCAACTTCTTTTCCGATTTTGATCAAGGAGAAAACATCGTAATTGCTGCCAAACAAAACCAGGTGAATCACTGGAGGCAGTACCTCGATCAATAAGCTAAAAGCGCCATAGGCAATTGTTTTAGACTTTTTGGCCAGTAAAGCATTTTTGGCATCCCTTTCGATCGCTTCAAAGATCAGGGTATCCAGTCCAATTTGGTAAAGATCTTCTTCTCGAAATACTTTCCCTAATAACATATTTTTATGGTCGCTCGATTCAATGACCGTGTAAAGAACGCGAGCTGATCTTTCCTCGGTGTAATTGCGCAACAACTCGACGGCGTTGTTTTTATCCGTGGGATCGATGGGGGTAAACAACACTTCAATAACACCATTGCAACCAAGATTGACGCCAATTTGAAAACTGTCTTCTTCAGAAGTATCGTAAATAATGCTGGTTGCTTGTTTTTTATGAATCGCTAGTCTGGCGCGGCGCAAAGCATCACCTTCCAAACAGCCACCGCTGATGCCGCCGACCCATTGACCATTGTCGATCACCAACATACGTGCGCCAATGCGCCGGTATGAAGAGCCTTCAACCCTTACCACAGTAGCTAATGCCGCTTGTTGATGGGTGAAATCAACCTGATCATACGCTTGAAGGATGGCTTTAATTTCTTTCATTGTTTACTGCTTTGCCAATCAAAAAAAGAAAATGGATGGTGGATCGCTAAATTATAAATTTTGATGGTCATAAGCTTGGGCAAGGACAATGATTTTGGTCAGCGGTTAATTTAGAATCGTTATAAGGAATGAATCGACAATCAATTACCTTCTTTATTTGGCGCGGGTGATGCTATATTGCCTAATCTTTTGGGTATAATCGGGCTATTTGCATCTAGTATAGCAGTCGGCCTGCAAAATAGAACCGTCAGAAATGGCACCTATTTTTGACTCAGTTTAAAAGAATTTGAAAAATAAATATTTGGAAATTCGAACTTAATTCAGCTAATTTGTAGCCTACAATTCATTGAACATAGTGTGCCAATCCTCGTTTATTCCATACAGAATTATTAAACCTTAAACCATATTTTATGAAACGTTTTATTCCAAATTTCGTGCTTTCCCTTTCTTTTTTGTTGGTAAGTTTAAATGCTCATGCTATTGTTGTGGATCAACCAGCTGCTGTTGCTGAAATGGAGACCATGGCTAAAAGTTTTGAGAACTACACCACTGCTGATTTTTTGGCCTTGACTCCAAAGAGGTTCAGAGAAAAAACGGGAAAAAGATTGGGTATGATGGGCAGTATCGCACTCAAAGTAAGCCAAAAGCACCTGAAGAAAGCAGCAGCAGAAAACCCTGATGCACCAGCTGGTGGTTCTAAAAGCCAAATTACAGCGTTACTGCTTTGTTTCTTTCTTGGTGGTATCGGGATTCACCGCTTTTATTTGGGGTATACCCTCATTGGGGTTCTTCAAATTATAACCTTGGGTGGTTTAGGTATCTGGACACTGATCGATTTTATTCGCATCCTGCTCGGTAAATTGAAGCCTGCCGATGGTAGCAATTACAACCCGACCCTCTAATTTTTTTTGAGTTGCTGGCTTAGGAATGATTCAACAATAAAATACCAATCTAGTCTACCTCTTTTGCGGCCATACTGCCTATCTTTTTTGTTAAATAGCTCGGCTATTCGCCTCAAAAGATAGTTGTCTGGCATTAAAATAGCCTAGTCTAAATTAATACCTTATTATTGGCTCATTGCTTAAAAATAAGCCAGCAACTCTCCATTATTCTACATATACCTCTCATTTAGCCGCGCTAGGTCAATTTTTACACATTCTAGCGGCGTTCTGCCATCATAAGATTCCTGCTCCAGCACCCAATATTCGATGTTGGTATGTTTTTTGGCAAATTTCATGATCTCGGTTAAGTTCAAAGTGCCGTCACCCAACAGTGTGCTTTCTTCGGATGTTTTGCTGCGATCCTTGACGTGCATCAACTCAAAATGTTTGGGAAACTTGCGCAACCAGATCATGGGATCAACATTAGCCATAGTAAGGTTGCAGATGTCCAATTGTTGGCAAACGTATTTCAGATCCAGCTCTTTGAGCATAATGTCATACAAGTATTCTTCATTGAATTTTTGGGTAAACTCCTGATGGTGGTTGTGGAAACCAAAACGCAGGCCTTTTTGAGCGGTGATCATGCCCACCTTGTTGTAGATTTCAATGCCTTTTTTGACCTCTTCAAGTTTTGTTTTATCAGCATCAAAGGAAGGACTGATGATGTATTTTTGTCCAAGGGTCATGGCATCATCGATTACATTTTTCCAAACGTCTTTGATGTCGTTTTTGGAAGCATCCCAATCTTTCATCCGAAAAACGACATGGCTGCTGGGGATACTCATGCCTAGATCAGTCACTATGTTTCGAAACTGTTTGAAACTGTAGCCATAAATTGTGCGGTCGTTGTAGGCATTGGGGTAAGCGCCCGTGTAAGATGCTGGTTCCAATTCCTTGTATCCCAGCGCTGCTAATTGTACAAGCGTACCCAGGGGGTCTTTTTTCATTTCATCCCGCACGGAATACAGTTGGAGCCCAATGTGTTTGCCTTTTTTTGGCATCAAAAGAGAAGGCGCTGCCAAGGCTACGCCAGCCAAAGTTGCGCTATGGCGAACAAAGTCGCGCCGCGAAGTTAATTGCTTGCTCATGTAGGTATTTTTTTTTGCTTTAAAAAAATGGTGTTTGCGATCACTCAAAGTAGAAATTTACTTAGAATAATTAACTTTAAAAACGGATTAACACAGTTCGATTACTGGCCATGAATGGATTAAGCTTTATCACCTACCTCGGTACTTTTATTTTCGCCATTACCGGCGCACTCAAAGCACGTACTTATCAAATGGATCTTTTTGGTGCTTTGGTGCTGGCTTTTGTTACCGCTTATGGTGGCGGTACGGTAAGAGATGTCTTAATCGGCATTCGTCCGGTGAGTTGGCTCAACGATTACATCCCTTTGTTGCTGGTGGTAGCGGCGGTCGTTTTGGTATTTGTGTTGAAGGAAAAAGCCGGATACGCCAAACGCACCATATTCATTACCGACGCCATTGGTTTGGGATTGTTCACGGTATTGGGCATCCAGAAGAGTTTAGAAGCCGGGATCAACAGCGGTTACACCATCATCATGGGCGCGATCAGTGCTACCTTTGGCGGCTTTTTGGCGGACATCATCAGCAATAAGGTTCCGGATATGTTGAAAAGGGGAGAGTTGTACGCTACTGCTTGTTTGGTAGGAGGATTTACTCAGGTGGTTTTAGCACACAATGATGTAGCTGAAGACCTTAATTTGGGGATTTGTATTGTGATTGTAGTGGGTATTCGGATTGTATCCAAGTGGAAAAGGATTTATCTGCCGGAGATTTGAGGTTGTGGGGGGATTGTGGATTGGGTTGATTGGACTTGGTTGATTGGATCGTGTTCCGCGATTTTTGGATGGGACGTGGTTCTTTATAGATCGCGTTCCGCGATTTTTTAGATGGAACACGGATGACACGGATGGGACACGGATTTTTTTTAAAGGAAATCTTGAAAATCGCGAAAGCTTTAAAATCCAAATTAATCCGTGTCTAATTCGTGTGATCCGTGTGCTGAAAAAAAAGTGTTCAAATAATCTGTTCCAACACAAGCGTTTGCACACAGCGTCTTTTCAAAGACTTGCACCAACAAGCTATTTAGACAAACTTTATTTTTTGAAAAATTCAAGCTGCCCCCTGTAGCCCATTCAATCAATATACAATTTCCCTAGTTTACTATAACTACCTACCGTTTGGTATCAATTTTTCCTTTTGCACTCTTCCCCCGCCTCTACTTTTGATGCATTGTTCACCTAAACGACAATTGTATTATGAAATCGCCAAAAATTAGTAGACTATTTTTCTTTCTGCTTGCACTTCCATTTAGTGCCTGTAATAAGCAAAACAGCTCCGTTCCAAAAGGAAGCAAGCCGGATTGATAAGCTAGAAGGAATCGATCCTTATCTAACCCAGATAAAGGACAAATACAGCATGATGAGCTTGTCAGCAGCTATCGTTAGCAAGGATAAAACCATCTAGTTCGATAGTTATGGGTATGCCAATCTGGAACAAAAGAAAAACGCGAGTCCAGAAACACCTTACCTCATTGCTTCTATTTCAAAAACTGCAACTTTTGTTGCTGCGCTGCAATAGTTGGGTAGTTTTGGCAAACCAAATAGCAGTTTAGTTTTTAATCATTGAACGATTGAAAACTACC
>JBBRGN010000262.1:0-6868 GCA_038240665.1 Chitinophagales bacterium
CCATTGTTGCGTATAAATATCCAGAACATACTATTTGAAATCTACTAATGGAACTACTAGCAATCAAACTCTTACCTGAGCAAAACATCGTGCAGGTAACTTGTCATAGCACAAAAAATGTTACCGCAGGCATCATTGTTCAAAATGAACGTGGTCAACCTTATTTCAATTCCCAATACCAACTGGAAGAAGGCGAACAAACGTTTACCTTTCCTTTAACTGGTTTCCCTCCTGGCAGATACCACGTTTGGATGAGTTGTGAGGGAGAAATGAAGATGTCCTCTTTCAATTTGACTTCTAGCCCAAAAAAGAAACCGCAAAGCCTCAGTGAAAAGTTGGCGCAGTTCATGGTTCTCCCTTCCTTTATCTCTCCGAAAAATGAGTAGCATTGCCCTATGAACTAGTTTTACATCGACAATCTTATTTACCTTTACAGCCTAGAGTGTAAAAACTCCATCTTATAACAAACAATTTATTGCACCATATGGAAAACAACAAAAATAGATTTGTCATCCTGATTGCCTTACTTTCTCTCGGATTGATCGGAGCGGGTTGGTGGGGATTCCAGCAACACAACCAAAACGAAACGCTAGCCACCGAAAAAGAGCAACTTTCGCAACAGCTTTCAGGGCTCGACGAGCTAAAATCTGATCTGCAAAAAGAGGTGGATAGCCTCCAGGCTTCTTATCAAACGTTGGCTACCGACAACCAACAGCTTCAAGGTTCTTTGGCCGATGCCCAAAGCACGCTCGCGCGCAAAGATGCCGAAATCAAAGCGGTTAAAAGCAACCGTCTTGGTGAAGTCAACGGCTTGAAAGGTGAAATTCAACAACTGCTCGCTGCAAAAGCAGAGCTGGAAAATTCCATTTCCGCCGTCAAAGCTGAAAACGACTCTCTGCGCACCCGCACGGGCGTACTTGAGCGCGACATTACCATCGCCAAAGGGGAAAATACCGCGCTAAGCAACCTCAACAAAACCATCCAGGGTGAATTGAAACGCCTGACCCTAGCCAACTTTAAAGCTACCGCTTTCCGGGTGGAAGTGGAAGGTAAAAAACCTAAAGCTACCGTGAAATCGGGTCGTGCCCGCCGGGTCATTGTTACTTGCGATCTTACCGATGTACCTCAGGAATACCAAGGCTTACGTCCGCTATACCTTACCATTACCGATGACAAAGGTACGCCGATTGCTGGTTCAAACATCCAAGCCAAAGTCAACGCTAACGGACAAATCATTGACTTGATTGGCGTCAAGGAAAAAGATGTGAACATTACAGCTAATCAACGTTTGTCCTTCAGTCATGATTTGGGTGAAAAACTCAAAGAAGGATATTATCGTGTTGCTGTTTATACCGATCTGGGTCTGTTGGGTGCGGCTAGTTTTAGGTTGGAATAACCACCACCAAAGCATGTTCCCAAAGAAAAGAGGCGACCTCATCAACTAAGGCCGCCTCTTTTCTTAAACGCACTATTAATCCGCTTTTAACTTAAATATTTCCCTACAATCGGCATTCTACGTCCCATTCCAAAGGCTTTGAGTGAAATGCGCAGCACAGGAGCGGTTTGATAGCGCTTAAATTCATTGATATTGACCATGCGCAAGACTCGGCGCACCAGGCTTTCTTCAAATCCCTGGGCCATAATTTCTTTAGGTCCTTGGCTTTTTTCAACGTATTGGTACAACACTTGATCCAATATATCATATTCGGGTAGGCTATCGCTGTCTTTTTGATCAGGGCGCAACTCTGCCGACGGCGGCTTACTAATGGTGTTTTCAGGGATAACAATTCCATCTTTGTTGATGAACCGTGCCAAGGCAAAAACCTCGGTTTTGTACACATCTCCCAGTACCGACAAGCCGCCGCACATATCCCCATAAAGCGTGCCATAGCCCACGGCCATTTCGCTTTTGTTGCTGGTATTAAGTAGAATAGATCCAAATTTATTGGAAAAAGCCATCAACAGCATCCCCCGAATCCGTGCCTGAAGGTTTTCTTCAGTAATGTTGAAAGGTTTACCCCAAAAATGAGGCTGGAGCGTGTCCATATACGCAGCATACATGGGTTCGATGGGAACAATATCATACTGGATTCCCAGATTTTCAGCCAATTCACGGGCATCGTTTACTGAGTGATCTGAGGAGAATTGCGAAGGCATCAGCAATACCCGCACATTATCCGCTCCCAGCGCACGAGCAGCAATAACGGCTGTAACCGCCGAATCTATCCCCCCTGAAAGTCCCAAAATGGCTTTTTTCAAGCCTAGTTTTCCAAAATAGTCCCGAATTCCCATGACTAGGGCTTCGTGGATGAGGTGGTATTTTTCCTTTGCTCGAATCTTTTCCTGACCGCCATTCAATACATCGTCTAACTCATACACGTTTAGGGCTTCTTCAAAATAGGGCATCTCGTCATACACTTTACCATCGGTAGACATCACGATGGAGCCGCCTTCAAAAATAAGCTCCGTCTGCGCGCCGATGTGATTGATGTAGAACATGGGTACGCCATAGCGCTCCACATTGGCGCGAATGACATGAATCCGTTCGTCGCCGTGGTTATAGGCAAAGGGCGAGGCCGACACGTTGATCATAAAATCAGGCTGCTGCTTGGCAAGTTCGTCCATCGGGCAAATGGTGTACAAGGGATTTTCATTACCCACATTCCAAATGTCTTCACAAACGGTGATGGCGATGCGCTTGCCTTTGTATTCCACGATGTTGAATTCCGTGGCCGGTTCAAAATAGCGGTACTCATCAAACACATCGTAAGTGGGCAATAAAGCTTTGTGCTGAACCTGCTGCACTTTCCCATTGGCCAAAAAATAGGCAGAGTTGTACAAATCTTTGCCTTCCAAATTGGGGTTCCGCGTAGGCGAACCGACTACAATGGCAATGCCTTGAGCAGCCTTTGCCAATTGGGCAATACAATCTTCCGCTTGATCAATAAAATCATCGAATTCCAAAAAATCTCGCGGCGGGTAACCACAAGTAGCCAATTCCGGAAAACACACCACATCCGCATGTTGGGCTTTAGCTTGTTCTACCATGTGGAGCATTTTGGCAAGGTTTCCGGTAAAATTGCCAATGTGGACGTTAATTTGGGCAATCGCGATGCGCATGTCTTTGAGTTTTTTTGGTCTAAGCCTAAACAAAGGAAGATTTTGGTCATACAAACTTCAATCCCGCTTTCTTTGTTGTAAACAAAAATACAACAACTTAGTTTTAAAATCAAACTAAGTAAATGATTTTAATAAAGTTTTTTTAGGTTTAAACTTTTTGCCTCTGCTGCTGGTAATTTTCCTAAATTTACCCTGTGGAGGAGTAGCAAAAAAAGCAATCTAACTCAAAAAGAATACGAGGACTCATGAGCAGTTTTGTTGTTTCCGCTAGAAAGTATCGCCCCATTACCTTTGCCGATGTAGTAGGGCAAGAACACGTGACCAACACCTTAAAGAATGCTTTGCGCAATGATCACCTTGCGCACGCTTTTCTATTTTGTGGTCCGCGAGGGGTTGGCAAAACGACTTGCGCCCGTATTTTAGCCAAGGTATTGAATTGCCAGAATCTCAGCGCCGATTTAGAACCTTGCAATACTTGTTCTTCTTGTTCTTCTTTTAATGAAAATGCTTCCTTCAACATCACCGAATTGGACGCTGCTTCCAACAACAGCGTGGAGCACATCCGCGGGCTTATCGAACAAGTGCGTTTTCAGCCCCAGCAAGGCAAGTACAAGGTGTTTATCATCGATGAGGTGCACATGCTTTCACAACAGGCTTTCAATGCGTTTTTGAAAACCCTCGAAGAACCGCCAAGTTACGCGGTATTCATCTTGGCGACTACAGAAAAACACAAGATTATCCCGACTATTCTTTCGCGGTGTCAAATTTTTGATTTCAAGCGCATTCAAGCGCCAGCTATGGTCAAACATCTACAAGGAATTGCCCAAAAAGAAAACATCAAAGCTGAGGAGGACGCCCTTCACATCATTGCTCAAAAAGCGGATGGCGCGCTAAGGGATGCACTTTCTATTTTTGACCGCATCGTTTCTTACTCTGGCGACAAGGTGGGATACGATGACGTCATCAACAACCTCAACGTACTTGATTACGATTACTATTTTCGGTTTACAGATGCTCTGTTAACCGAAGATTTAGCTACGGTGTTGACGCTTTTTGACGAAATCGTTCAAAAAGGGTTTGATCCCGATATTTTTATCAATGGCCTAGCGGAGCATTTCCGCAACATTCTCGTTTGCAAGGATCAACAAACCTTGTCCCTACTGGAAACCAGCGAAAGCCTCAAAGAACGCTACCGCATACAATCCCAGCTGGCCTCCAATACTTTTTTGCTGACAGCCCTCAACTTGGCCAACGACTGCGACATCAACTACCGCATGGCGCGCAACAAACGCCTTCATGTGGAGATGACGCTGATGAAAATGACCTACATCAACCGTGCTATCGCCATCAACGGAAATTCGGATACTGGCGCTGGTTTGGAAAAAAAAAATCCTGAATCCAACGGTTTAGGCGCCACTGGCCTCAATAACGGCATTCCAACACCACAAAAGGAACAAATTCCTAGCTCCGAATCCATTGTTGCGGTCTCCGCAACTGCCGTAGCCGTTGTCAATGGAAACAATGGCGTCCCAGCACCCAATGAATTGTTCGCTGTTTCCCGTTTTAAAGGAATTGAAGAAATGGTTGCCGAAGCCAAAGCGGAAAGTTTGCATACCACCACGGTAACCGGCGAAGCGCTTAACTCCGACACCTTATTGATAGCTTGGCAGGGCTATATGGAAAAAATTGAACAGGATACGACGCGAAGCCTTCTTCTACCTTTAATTCCTAAATTAGAAGGCTCTATCATTCTGATCAAAGCTAGTTCCGGTTTGGCGGAAGGCACTTTGAAAAACGAACGCGGTTTGATGCCTCATTTGCGCGCCCATTTTAACCGCAACGATCTCCTGCTTAAAATTGAAGTTGATAAAACAGAGGTAGCTGCTCCCAAAAAGGCGCGCCCCCTGACCAATAAAGAAAAGCTCCTCACTATGTTTGAGAAGAACCCTTTGGTTAAAGACATGACCGAACGATTTGGGTTAAGATTTGATGGTGATTAGGACAAGCATCGGAATTGAATGCAGAATATTTTGGATCTTTTGCCAGTCTTTAATACATTTGAGTGGGACTCAAACTGTCCGCTAGCGGTCTATCAGCTATAATGCATACAACCTTTTTCCCAAAAGCTGAGTTTTTGGGAAAAAATAATTTATCCGAACATGGAACAATCATTGTGGTATCTTGAAAATATAGATGTAACCGGTATTTTTTGTCCTCAAAAAATTCGCCGCGGCGACCTAGGTGCTCATTTTCATAAGATTTACAAACGCGGCGATTATGTTTACTTGCCTGAAGATTCATCGGATCGCATTTTTTTCCTAACCGAAGGACGGGTGAAAATTGGCGCTTATGGCGAATCTGGTAAGGAAATCACCAAAGCTATTTTAAATGCTGGCGATGTTTTTGGTGAATTGTCATTGGTAGGCGAAGAAAAGCGCCGTGATTATGCCTACTCTATGGAAGAATCTACCCTCTGCGTGGTCAATGTAGAGGAAATGCGTTGCTTGATGCGCGATCACAGTGCTTTGAATCTTTTTTTGATGAAGATCATGGGTTCCAGGGTTGTAGAGATGGAAAAAAGATTGGAATCCTTGGTTTTCAAAGATTCCCGTACCCGCATCATCGAGTATTTGTTGGAATTAGCTGAAAAAAAAGGACGCAAGGTTGGTTTTGAATTGGAAGTACGCAAGTTCATCACCCACCAAGAAATTGCCAATTTAACGGCCACTTCGCGGCAAACGGTTACCACGCTGCTCAATGATTTACGCGAACGCAACATCCTTACTTTTGATCGGCGGCGTTTGCTCATCCGCAATTTGGAAGCCCTGGAAAAAGAAGTCATGGCGGCACATGAATAATATGCTGTATTTCATTTAATTGAGATTGCTTTTTTTGAAATCCCAAACACACCCCTCAGAAATGAGTCTTAACTAGAATGGTTTGTTTGGGATTTCACCCTTTCCGGAAGAAAATAAGTTCTTAACTTTCCGCAAATTCCGGAGCCTACATGTCTACCGTTCGCACCAACCGTCAATCTTTAAATGATTCGTTCCAGGCTACTTTGGAGCGGCTCAATCCAGCTCAACGCTCGGCGGTAGAAACGCTAGAAGGTCCGGTAATGGTGGTCGCAGGGCCTGGCACGGGAAAAACGCATATCCTCGCCGCACGTATTGGAAAAATACTGCTGGAAACTGATGCCCAAGCCTCCAATATTCTATGTTTAACGTTTACCGATGCCGGTGTACTGGCCATGCGCGAACGCCTGCTACAATTCATTGGTCCAGAGGCACATCGGGTACACCTCTATACTTTTCATTCTTTTTGCAATACCGTCATCCAGGACAACCTGGAGCTCTTCGGTCGCCAGGATCTGGAACCACTGAGCGACTTAGATCGCATTGATTTGGTGCGTACGCTGCTGGATGAACTGGATGTGGAACACCCGCTTCGTCGGGGGCAACAAGACGCCTATTTTTACGAATCCCACCTCCAAGATCTTTTTCAGCGCCTGAAAATGGAGGACTGGGCCGCCGAATATGTGCTGGAACAGATAGATTTATACTTGACCTCCTTGCCCGATCGCCCTGATTACCGCTATCAACGCAATCAAGGTGCTTTCAAAAAGGGAGACCTTAAAGTGGCCAAATTCCAAGAAGAAAATTTGCGGATGAAAAAACTCCGCGCCGCAGTCGAGTTGTATCCCGCCTATGAAACCGCCAAAAATCAAGCGCGCCGCTACGACTTTAAC
>JBBRGN010000263.1:0-6803 GCA_038240665.1 Chitinophagales bacterium
TTAATTTTTTGCGCTATCGCAAAAATAGGGATGCAAAAAAAATAGAGCAATAACCTTACAGCTTTCATCTTTCATAGGGGAATTAAAGGTGGCATCAAGAAAAAAATCTCTATTCTTGGTCATTAGCATTACCCTTGCACCAACTTTATTGACTCCTTTCTAAGACTCATTATAAACGCACAAAAAGCAATTACTTGGATTTATGAAGAAAAAGAATTTTGTTTTGCTCAATTTTTTCGCGGCTTTGTCTTCGCCAACTCCAAAATCTCAGCCAAATGAACTCCAACTGCTTCTCCGTTTGAATTTTTTTGCTCCAAAAAAAAATCCAAGCGCTTTTTGAACTGCCGATCGAGGTGTGGTTCTTGACTGGCTAAGCGTAGAAGCCATTCGTTTTTCTCCATTTCATCCAATTGCGCCAAAGCTTGGCCATAAACCCGATCCACGGCCTGAGAATCGGGACTAAAATGGGCGGCTGCCCGAATTAGAAACCGATCGATGCCAAAAAAATCAACAAAAGCTTCCAGCTCAACTGATAAGGTTTTGAGCGCTGAAGGCAGCATGGGTAGCGTCAGGGATAAGCTTGTAGTTAGGCTTTCTTTCACCTTAAATTCGGCTAAATGTAGCCAAAATAAAAATAGGGAGCGGTAATCTTCAGTCAGAATGGCTTCGCGAATTTGCACAAAATGATCCATCTCTTTGCCCATTTCATCCACATAATCTTCCTCTTCTTCATTCATGGCATAGCATTCCAGCAACACATTTGAGCCTCTTTTGTGGATTCTGATGCCGTATTGATAGGTGTTATCAGCAGATTCAACCTCAAAGGCGAATTTTTGCAGCGCTGGCAAGTCGATGGATGACAAAGGGAAGCGAAAAATGAGCTTTTTAGCTCCCCAACTCGCCCAATACAACAACCCGTCAAAATAACTGTCTACTGCGTCGAGGGGATTTTTTTGGAAATCCCCATAAGCGTACGTAAATACGGCTTTTTTTGACCCTACTTTGGAGCGGGACGACCACCCCTCTACTTCCGCTATCTGGGCGGTAGACAAAGGGCGATCAATGGCGCGAAAATCATAAAATTGAAACGCTGACATGGGTGCTTAAATGAGCGGTGACGAATATTGACTGGCGATTAGTCATGGTTTCAAAATTAATATTTCTTTAGCTTTCGGGGCTTTTTTTATCTTTAGGAGATTGAGAAACCTTCAAACCTAAAAAGACCTGGATTTATGTCGCAAGAAACGACCACCAACAAAAATCAATTGAGCGCTACCATATCGCTCTCTACTGCCATTGCATTGATCATTTCGTCCATTATTGGATCGGGAGTATACAAAAAAGTGGCTCCCATGTCAGAAACCTTGGGATCGCCAAAATTGGTGCTTTTTTGTTGGGTGCTGGGTGGTTTGGTGAGTTTAGCTGGCGCACTCAGTAATGCCGAAGTAGCGAGTTTATTGGCTGGAACGGGTGGTGAGTATCGCTATTATCGCACGATTTATGGGCGCTTCTTTGCTTTTTTATTTGGCTGGGCTAATTTTGCTTTTATCAAAACCGCATCTATCGCTTCGCTGGGTTATGTCTTTACCCAATCGTTTAATTTCTTTGTTCCTTTGCCTCCTTTGTTAACGGAATGGGCGCATTTGAACCTCTTTGGGGCTATTTTTCCTTTTGAAAATTTCAGTGTGAAGCTGTTTACCGTCTTGGTCATATGCATCCTTACTTTTGTGAATTGTCGTGGAGTCAAATTGGGCGGTAACATCAGCAAAGTATTGGTGGCGTTGGTACTCATTGGGATTTCGATCATCATCATTTTTGGTTTAAGCAGCAGTGAATCGCATATTGATCGCATCAACCACAATGCGACGGGCTATGTAGAGCCTAGTTTTGGTATGTTGCTCAAAGGGATATTTACAGCGATGTTGGCTGCTTTCTGGGCTTATGAAGGCTGGAACACCATCGGTTATATTGGAGGAGAAATTAAAAACCCCAACCGCAACTTGCCCATCGTGTTGTTTTGGGGTGTTATGGTGGTTATGACTGTTTATTTACTGGCCAATTTTACATACCTAACCTTATTGTCGAGTGATGAGCTAATCGCCATCAAACGCAGCGCCAACAGTATTGCAGCCGTCGAAGCGGTAAAAGTGTTCTGGGGCAATGGGGGGGCTTATTTCATTTCCGCTTTGATTATGATCACGACGTTAGCTTCTACGCATACCACGATTTTATTGTCGGCACGCACGGGTTTCATCATGGCTCAAGAGGGACTTTTCTTCAAAAAGGCGGCTGAGATTCACCCTGTTTATCGCACGCCGAATACCGCGTTGGTCTATCAAGCATTTTGGACTTGTGTACTCTTATTTACAGGTAGTTTTGATCAATTAACAGATATGTTGATTTTTGGTTCTTTCCTTTTTTATGGTGCCACTACCCTGGGTGTTTTTATTCTACGCAAAAAAATGCCCGATGCACCGCGTACTTACAAAGTGTGGGGATATCCATTTGTGCCGATTATTTTCATTGTATTCTGTGTGGCCTTGATCATCAACACGGTTTTGAGTCAGCCGCGCGAAGCCTTTTTTGGGCTGATTTTGATTGCAACTGGCATTCCGTTTTATTGGTTTTGGTCAAGAAAACTGGATGCATAAATCCAGTTTAATCAAACAAATTCAGTTGCGGATTTTTCATTTGTCGGTACAATTCTAAATTGTACGGCGGGACTTCGTGACCTTCAAAGTACTTACGACGCGCCAGGGCTACCTGTTGCTCAATGATATCGGCGAAGTTACCTTCTCCCTTCATGCGTACGCCCATGCGACTGTCGTTAAGCGTACCGCCATGTAAGGCTCTGATTTTGTTGAGTACTTTTTCGGCTCGATCGGGATAACTTTTGGCGATCCAATCTTCAAAAACAGGGCCTACATCACCGTTGAGCCTTACAATTTGGTGGTGCATGCGGCGTGCGCCTGCCTCAGCTGCGGCTTTGGCCAAGTCCATAATCTCGTGATCATTCAAGCTGGGGATAATTGGCGCCAACATCGCCGTAACCGGGATACCCCGCTCACTGAGCATTTTGATGGTTTTCACCCGATTGGTACCAGTGGCGGTACGTGGTTCTAGCAAACGGCGTAAGCTTTCGTTGAGGGTAGTCAGGGAGATGGCAACCCGCACCAAATTGTGTTCCGCCATTTTTTCCAAAATATCCAAATCCCTTAATATCAAACTATTTTTGGTGATGATACCCACTGGGTGGCGGTATTTCCAGAGCACTTCCAGCATTTGTCGGGTGATGCGGTATTTGCGTTCGGCGGGTTGGTAACAATCCGTATTGCCAGACAGCATGATGGGAGTAGGCTCCCATTTGGGTTTGCGCAGTGTTTCTTCCAGCAATTGAGGTGCTTCCTTTTTGACCAATATTTTTTGTTCAAATTCTAGTCCGGCGCTGTAACCCCAGTAAGAATGCGAGTTCCGTGCATAGCAATACACACAGCCATGTTCACAGCCCTGGTAAGGATTCATCGACCAGCCCATACCGATATCGGGACTGACCACTTTGTTGAGGATGGTTTTGGGGTGAACCATGATAAACTCGGTGTCCGTTTCCTCTGCTATCGGGTTTTCGTCATATACCCAGTTGTGAAACCGATTGGGCGTATTGATCTGCGCTCCCCTACCCTGTAGAAATGAATTTGGATTTTCTTCGTTGGTCATCGCTGGATATTTATAATTCAAGTAATGGGCACGACACTTCCTTTTCATAAGAATAAAATAGCTGCCCAAAATGCCCGCGGGCATTCCAGACAGCCAAAACAGGATAAAAATAAGTTTGGGTTAAAGGTTCGGCGGTTCACGTACCGCGCTCCGGTTAAACGCGGTGTTTATGGGTGAAACTTACAAGAGTCATTATTCAAAAAAACCAAACAAAACGCGCAATACGCTAGCGCTATGCCTGGCCATCGTATTGATGCAAATGGAGGTTCTCAATGATGCGAATGAGTTTTTGGGCATAAGTTTTATCGGTAGCGTAGCCCGCTTTTTTAAGACCATAAGCCCAACTTTTGTAGTCGATACCATATTTTTTTAGATGCCGATAGCGCGCACTAGTCAGCAATTCAGCATGCTCCAGGTAGCTGTCCCAGGAAGAAGTGAACACCCGGAACATATCGTAGACATCATCATCGGTGTAATTGCGACAAGTACAACCCCGACATTTGCTGCGGCATTTGATGCCAAAATGGTTGTTGGACTCCCGAGCCAATTTGCTGGATCCGGCATTGGATTCAAGTAAACCCTGGGCTAAGGTGATACTGGCTGGTATTCCGTGTTCTTGCATAGCGCGTACAGCCATCGGTGCAAATTTTTCGACGTAATTTTGGCAAACTGCCAATTTTTCTTCTACCAAAGCGGGATCAATTCCCTTTTCTTTTGCGTAATTGGGACTCAAAGCCGGAGTAAGATTGGACAAGCTAAATGTGGGTTCGCTGGCCAATTTTTTTAACTTCGGGCGCGGATGAGGACGCGGGCTCGAAACCTCTTTTTGTTCTAGATACTGACTGATGTTTTGGGCAGGCAAAAAAACGACTGCTTCCACCTCTCTAATGGGTTCAACAAGGCTGGTACTTACTACTTGGACTTGCGTAATCGGTAGCCCATTCATCTGGACGTTCATGGATACATCTTTTTGAAAAAAAAGATGCCAGCTCAAATAGGCCAAAATACATTGGAACCAATAACGGTTGACCAGCTGGACAAGAGCGGTCAAAGAGAGATAAAAACCTGGTGCTGTGGGTGTGTTCATTTTATTCATCGCGCATGTTTTTGTTTGTGGGAGTAAAAATAAAACAATTATTTGTTTTTTAAAATAAAATTGAAACATTTTGATTTAAAAAAACCACCGGGTAGCATTTTACTTAGTGTAATTTTTACACTACATTTACCTCATTAATTTAGAATTGGTGCAAAAAGTGGTATTTTCTTAGAACTTGTGCGTAGTTTGTATCTCCTTTGCATCAACTCTAATAAACGGCAAACATGATCATCGTAGCAGACAGTGGATCAACAAAAACAGATTGGATGCTCATCCATGCGGATGGAGCACTAATGATCAGCACCATGGGTTTTAACCCGCTTTATCATTCCGAAGACCTTATTTACGAAGAAAGCAAAAAGGAGCTCGACAAGCACCAAGTAGAATATGGCGAGGTTACCGCTATGTTTTATTACGGCACTGCCGTTTGGGATCATGAAAAAGCGGATAAAATCCATCGCGCGATGCACCGTTTGTTCCCTAATGCCGAAGTAGAGGTGGAACATGATTTGTTGGGTGCTGCCCGCGCAACCTGCGGACACGATGCCGGCATTGCTTGTATCATTGGTACGGGATCCAATACCTGTTTGTTTGATGGCAAAGATGTGACGGACAATGTGGTCAACCTTGGTTTTTTTGTTGGTGATGAAGGTAGTGGCGCACACTTAGGCAAAGAACTGGTACGCGCTTATTTTTATCGCGAATTGCCCATTGAACTATTTGAAGCCTTTGAAAAATTTGTTCCAGGCGGTCAAGCCGAAATTTTAGAAAACGTATACAGTAAACCTTCCCCAAACGTATATTTGGCTTCCTTTACCCGATTTTTGGGGGAATTCCAAAGTAACTTTTTTATCCAAAAACTGATCTACAAATCCTTTGCCGAATTCATCGATCGCAACGCTCGTAAGTACCCTAACCACATGGAATTACCCATCCATTTTATTGGTTCAGTGGCTTATTATTTTCAGGATATTCTCAAGGTGATCTTAGAGGAGCGCGGTATGAAACCAGGGGTTTTTATCTTGAAGCCCATCGACAGCCTGGTTCAGTTCCATAAGTCTAGCCATTAAATTTTATATTGATGAAAAAATCAGACATTAAGCGTATTGCTGTTTTTACCTCTGGAGGTGATGCTCCTGGTATGAATGCTGCTATTCGTGCGGTAGTTCGTACAGCTTCCTATTATGATTTACACGTTTATGGAATCCATCGGGGCTACGAAGGGATGATTGACGGCGAGTGCCGCAGGTTGGAAAGAAAGGATGTAGCCAACATCATCCACCGAGGAGGTACCGTTCTTAAAACAGCGCGTAGCATGCGTTTTATGACTCCTGAAGGCCGTAAGTCTGCTCATGACTCCCTCCGCGCTTTCGACATCGACGCTTGTGTTGCTATTGGCGGAGATGGTACTTTTACCGGCGCAGAAATTTTTTCCCGCGAATACGATATTCCTTTTATTGGGGTACCGGGTACTATTGACAATGACCTCTATGGCACCGATTTTACCGTCGGTTTTGATACAGCTGTCAACACGGCTATTGAAGCGGTAGACCGAATTCGCGATACTGCCGATTCGCACGATCGTTTGTTTTTTATCGAAGTAATGGGTCGCCACGCGGGTTATATTGCCTTGCATACAGCTATTGGTAGCGGTGCTGAAAGTGCCATTATTCCCGAGGTGCCATCCACTATTGATGATATTGTGAATGTGTTGCAAAAGAATGCACGGCGCAAAAAACTATTTAGCTTGGTGATCGTCTCTGAAGGGAGTACGCTAGGCTCAGCAAATGAAATTGCGGAAAAAGTGAAGGCGCGCGACGGTGATTTTGACATCAAAGTAACCATCATTGGCCACTTACAACGTGGTGGTGCGCCTAGCTCTCAAGATCGTATGTTGGCTAGTCGCCTAGGCTATGCTGCAGTAGAAGGCTTGGTGAATGGTCAGGAAAATGTAATGGTTGGGGTCGTTAACGATCAAATCACTTATACGCCA
>JBBRGN010000264.1:0-6739 GCA_038240665.1 Chitinophagales bacterium
ACTACCGGGCCAACCGTTAAACCAGCCGGAAAAGATACGGTATTGCTAGCTGGTCCATTGTTACCATTGGAAAAAACGACCACAACCCCGGCTGCATCTAGTGCCGCAATGGCGGAGCGTTCGCTGGTAAAACAATCGCTAACCGAAGCCGTCTCGGAACTACGTCCCCAGGAATTGTTGATCACGTCCGGCACATCATCGGTAGTTTTGGTGTTGCGGTCAGGATTGAGCGCCCATTGAAAACTAGACAAAGTAGAATAAGTACCGCCTTTATAATCGCAGGCATCCCCACCCGCTTTTTTGGATACCGAAGGCGCGCCTATCCATTGGGCATTAAAAGCAGAACCAATAGTATCGCGATTAACCCGATCGATGCCCACTACAGTACCTGCCACGTGCGTACCATGCTCCTCACACAAATCGCCCAAAATCGTAGCATAGTAAGTTTGACTTTGTGCGCCATAGTTGTAGCCAAACTGTGTACGCAAGGCAGGGTGTAAATAATCCTGACCACTGTCAATGATCAAGGCCTTGCGACCGTAGCCCGTATAACCCAATCGCCACATAAAAGGTGCGCGGATAGCAGTAAGACCTTCTTCGCGGCCTTTTGGTATAAGGGGCATCGCTACATTTGAGCGCGTTGTACTTTCAATTACTGCATCTTGATTGGATTCTATCCATTGAATCGAGGGGTGCTGGCTGAGTGCCGCCAAAAAACTTTTTTTAGCCCGCACGAAAATGGCGTTGGTAATCCAAAATCCATTGATGCTGGCAATATCGACACCTGCTTGGGTTTTCATCCAATCAATCAAGGCGGGCTGGGTAGCTTCAGATTTGCGTTGTAAACTGGAAATCAAAACTGGAATAATCTCCTTTTGCGAGGTAGCGCTACGCAGTTCCGTGGTTTTTAAATTATCCAGGTCTACCTGATCTTTCAGGAGGACGAGTACTTCAAAATAGTCTTTATCCGCAGATTTGTCTAGTTTTCTGGTCAGTTCGCTGGAAACGTTCGCCCAGTTGAAATTGGTTTGGGCATTTAGAAAAGCGCTTCCAAAAATAAGACCTAAGCTTATCATCAAAAACCGCTGTTTTCTAAAAAATAGTCCTTTGTTCATCTTTCTTTCCTTGTTTGCCTTAATGGTTGATGGATTATGATTGAGCATTCGTGCTCTAATTGGTACACAACGGGGTAATATAAATTGATCTTATTCAACTTCTATTGTCACCTTGTATAACTATGTAAAGATTAAAAAATCGTTTGTAACAGGGGAATAAGTAATGCGTTTGTCTAAAAAATTGCAAATCCTACCGAATAGTAAGATTTGAAGAGACCAATGGCCGACAAATCAGCTAAGCAGTTCATTTAATAAACGGAGTATTTGGTGATTTTTACAACTTTCGTCTTTCCACTTAGCTATAAAAACAGCATTTGCTATTGAACCAAGTTAATGAGTGTGCGGTAATCATCATAGGTTGCATCGCCATTCTTCATTTCCAATACAGCCAGCAATTGCCCCTCATATGCTTGCTCTAATTGCTGCCGAGTTTGTTCACAACGCACTTCAATTCGACCGTTTTCAACTTGCTCCATACGCCATTGAAAGGTGTTGCACATTTTCTCCCAAATCCGTTGGTGTACTTCTTCATGATCAGCATTCGGTAAAATTGGAGATACTTCCCGGAAAGCAACATTGTTGCGGGCCAATAACTTGCCAGTTTCCATAATAAAATAGGCGGTATGTGCCCAGCTTCCATCGGATGTTGCCAACCGTGAATATAAAACCAACTGAAGGTCTTCTTCGTTTTTGATCATTTGCTCGCGGTAGTTGGCACCTCGCCATTTTAAATCCAGTACCGCCTTTTCTTGATTACGCTGCAAAATCAAATCAGCGCGGGCATGTAAGGTGATGTTTTCCAGTTTACCGATTAATGGTTGTTCGGTTCCTACAATTTCCCAACCATTGCTCTGCAAGTGATTCAATAAACTCCAAGCGGCGTATTTTAATTTTTTTATAAACCTAACCCGCTCTGGTTCCCGGCCATACATCAACAAAACCGCTCCTTCTTTTTGCAACAACTGCGCTATTTCGCGATCAGTCCATTGTTCTAGTTCTTTTTTACTCCAGGAAAGTGGATCTTTTTCTTCCAATAATTGCTGAAAAAAACGATGGGCCAAGTTTCCCATCAGGGTTTGATCCTTTACAATACTCAGGATGGATGATTTGCGAAGACGAATTTGATGCTGAAACAACCATTGATAAGGATAATACAATAAAGAGTCGAGGCTACTAAATGTCTCTTCTTGCCGCTGCGCCAATTTTTCCGGGTTTTTGACGGACAAAAACGGGGCAGGGCGACCCAATTGGCGGTGAGACAATTTTACCTGATCCGGTAAAGCAAAAAAACTGCCCAGTAATTGGTTGTCAATTGTTGCAGTAATGAGGGCGAGGTGGCCAAAACAAGCTTCCAAATCCCCCAACAAGGGGTGCGGGTTTACGGCTTTTCCTTCTACAATTTCGGGAATCACGAGGATCAATTGTTGTTGACAAGCCAAAACCGGTTGTCGGCGTTGCCAACTAAGCAAAGCATTTTGTTCGCGTGGTCCGGTCAATTTGATCCCCTGGCCATTAAGCCATTCCAATTCGCCTTGGTACCAGCGCGAAAAGAAATAATCTGGTTCATTTTGAATAAAGTTCCACCATAAGAGTTGATCAACACCCGCTTTGAAGGCATGTGGGTGGTGGACATACGGAAAACTCCCTACTTCCTGAACACTCATCTGAGCAGGTGCAGCTTCATAAATGGTTCGAACAATCCGCTCCAGTTCTAAGCGCGAAAGTTGACGTTCAGGTAAAGTCAACAACAGCTCCTCAATTTGGCGCGCCTGTTCGGCCAAAATCATCAACGAAGGATTCCCGGGATTATCCCGAAAAACTGATCGTGCCCAAAATGCGAGGTAATTAAAAATTTCGGTCACTTCTTCTTTAGGAGCGATACCGCTGGCATCGTACCGTTTGCGTTCAAACCAAAAACGGTACTGCTGGCGGATTTCGGCAGGACGTGAACCAGCAAGACCACTACTTCTATTGTCCAATTCCCGAAAAAACTGGCTGATCATGGCGTGCCAAAATTCGCCTTGCAAACCAGGCGTTTGAGCCATCAATTGAGCAATGCGGTTGGCCAATTCTCCATCTAAGGGTTTAACTGGCAAAGAAACAAATTCCATGATTTTGAATGGATCGATCGGATACCACAAAAAGACCGAAGCCAATTTGAGGATCTGAAGAGTTGGGCGCGCCAACGAAGCTGGCTGAATGCCCAAACTTGGCAACCCCTCTTGTATCAAGGCATTATCAAGAGTGCGCGAACGCTCAGGAATCAGTAAACAGGGAAACAACGCTGGATTATTCCGAAACAAAGAAGCGAGATAAGCTGCTAGTTCCGTGTCACGCTTGCCACGTAGCATCAACAAACTGCCATCTCCTTTGAGGGCTGGTTTAGACTTTGAAGGCTGCCCAAGGCTGTTTTTAAACTGTTGAAGATCGGTAGAAGCATCCGAAACAGGCAATTTCTGTTCACTTATGCGGACGCCAAGACTTTGAAGCAAAGTAAAAAGTCGCTGCCAATAGGTCGGTAACAAAGAAAGCGGTTCCACGCATACGACTTCCAGCAAAGGAATGCGCAATTGCAGCACAGCGTGTTCAACCGCTAAAAAGCGATCAGCAAAACCGCTGGCCACGGGAGGCGTACGCTGGCGGATCTCTTTTTCAATGGCCGCTAAGGTCGCAAGCCGATGAGGTAAACCCGCTTGAATGTCAAAATTCCAATTGGCGAGCAATAATTCATCGCGCCGCTGAAGTAATTCGGTAGCCGTAGCAAATTGATCTGCCTGGAAAGCAGCCGCATAAAAGACCTCAGGGTCATTTTGCCAATGCATTCGCAGCGCCTGTCGGTATTGCTCTATGCGAAGATAATCGATGGATCGTTCCAGGCCGCTGAGTCCAAGGTGATTTTCAAGCCACTGCAATAGCCCCGAAGGACCAAGGGAGAGCTGGTTTCCTGTAGTTTGAAGCGCGTTAGGCCAGGCCGAAAAATCCAAGGCAAGCCCAAAATAGATGACCATGATCGGATGAGTTGTGCTTTGGGCAGGTAAGTTTTATCCTCCTGATTCCTTTTGCAATTGCTGCATCTGTGTGTCCCAATAACGTTTTTGATCCTTTGTTTCGTCCTGATCACAAAAATCGGTCAACACCAAAATGGTTTCGCCGGTAATTGGAGCTTCCGAAATACGAAACTCTAGGTACTCATTGTCACCTTCTGCATCCTCCCAACGTAAACGCAGCAGTTCTTCGTCTATTTCTTCAATAACTTCTGCCGTTTCCGCAGTTTCACCCCAAATAAAGGTGAAACTATTTTGCTCTACATCCACGTCGTCACAAAACCAACGGATCAGGCAAGACGGAGTCGTAAGAAATTGATAAAGAATAGCAGGAGAAGCACGGAAAATGTATTCGAGTTGAAGCTTTACTCTTTTCATAAAAATAGTTCTATTTTACCGTACTACTAGAATGAAAGTTTTCTTTCTTCCCATATGGCACAATAAAAAATAAAAATCTGATAAAACCAAATCCAAAATCTTTTTTCATTTCGAAGGGTTTGTGTAAATGAGACAAGATTAGACTTGATTGTAACAAGTATTTAAGATATTTTTGTAGTCGGTTAAATCGAAAGCGACTAGAATGTAAGTAAACTGCTCCTTTCGTTGATGGCCACCCTGCTAAGCCCACACCAAAACGTCTTTAACTTTACCCAACCATTGCCTTCCATGACCCATTGACACATATCTGAAACAGCAAAAGATTTGCGTAGCTTTTTTTAATTTATAAACAGCATTTTTGAATGAGACAACTTAAGATCACAAAATCTATAACCAATCGAGAGAGTCAGTCCTTGGAAAAGTACTTACAGGAAATTGGCAAAGTAGATTTGTTAACCCCAGAAGAAGAGGTTGAGTTAGCGAAGAGAATCAAACAAGGGGATCAAGCAGCTTTAGAAAAACTAACCAAAGCCAATCTTCGTTTTGTTGTTTCCGTGGCCAAACAATACCAAAATCAGGGTCTTTCTTTAAGTGACTTGATCAATGAAGGCAACTTGGGTCTGATCAAGGCCGCTCAACGATTTGATGAAACGCGTGGATTTAAATTCATTTCCTATGCCGTTTGGTGGATTCGTCAATCCATTCTTCAAGCTTTGGCGGAGCAGTCGCGTATTGTACGCCTCCCCCTCAATAAAGTAGGCTCTTTGAACAAAATCAATAAGGCTTTCTCGGAGTTGGAACAAGAGTTTGAACGTGAACCTTCGCCTGAAGAGCTCGCTGAAATGCTCGAAATCCCTACGGAAGAAGTAGAAACTACGCTCGGCGTTGCTGCTCGTCACGTTTCTATGGATGCGCCTTTTGTAGAAGGGGAAGACAATTCGCTGTTGGATGTACTTGAAAACAGCAGTACGCCAGGCACGGATTCGCGTTTGGAATACAATGAATCGTTGCGCCGGGAAATTGAGCGTTCTTTGAGTACCCTTACCGATCGTCAATGCGATGTGATCAAATTGTACTTCGGTATTGGCGTTGAGCACCCGATGTCCTTGGAAGATATTGGTGAAAAATTTGGATTGACCCGCGAACGGGTACGCCAAATCAAAGACAAAGCCATCAACAAGCTTCGTTCTGCTAATCGCAGTAAATTGCTAAAACATTACCTTGGAGGTTGATAATCAACTACCTATACAAAAAACACCAAGCATGGGAGGTAACTTACCGCTGCTTGGTGTTTTTTATTTCGGCTTTTCCAGCTATAGAACGCCTAGATTGTAAATTTACTCTCCTTCCTCGTCGTCGACAATATTAATGGGGCGGCTGATGCTTTCGTGCAGCGAGATAATCGTCTCGGTCCGTTGTATCCCCGGGATTTTTTGAATCTTATCATGCAGTACATCGCGCAGATGATTGGTATCTCTACAAATGATACGGGCAAAGATATTGTACAATCCAGTGGTATAATGCGCGTCAACTACCTCCGGGATCTGCTCCAGATGACGTGCAACCTCATCGTATAGCGAGCTTTTATCGAGGTAAATGCCCAAAAAAGCGCAGATATCATACCCTAATCGCGTATGATCCACGGAAAGACTGTAGCCTTTTACGATGCCACTGTCTTCTAGTTTTTTCATTCGTACATGAATCGTACCGCCGGAAACAAACAATTTTTTGGCGATCTCGGTGTAAGCCATCTTCGCATTGCGCATCAATAGGGATAAAATTTGCTTATCCAGCTTGTCAAAGTCGTTCAATTCCGGTAGTATTTAGCAATGAACAATTAGGTTAGTCGATTTAACTGGGTAGTCAAAAATAATGATTCAACAATAAATTACCCCTTTTTTCATCTTGTTAAAAAAGAAGGCAAATTCGTGTAATAAATTTATAAAATTTCAAAAAAAAACAAAAAATTGCAACAAAATTTTACAAAAATCTATTTTCCTTGCAAAATGGTCTACCATTTGTCTGGATTCCAAATCAAGTTTTCAGGTGCAACATTAATTCCGTAAATTCGCCGAGGCCTTTTTAAAAAAAGTTGTCGTAAGGAAAAATCAAGGGGTTAGCAGCCAACCATAGATATTCCTTCGCGACAAAATGACTGAAGTTGACAAGATGAATGCTATTTCAAAAAACATTACCGATCGG
>JBBRGN010000265.1:0-6731 GCA_038240665.1 Chitinophagales bacterium
TTATCATTGACGTAAACCCAAATAAAAACTACTTTTCCAAGATCGCCGAAGGGGCAGTAAATGGCTTTGCGCTTAGTGGCAAAAGCAGCGCAGTACTACCGGAATTTGTGGAATTTTTTGCGCAAATGAAAAGCTAGTTGGGCTGATCCTTTTTTTTGAGTGATGACCGATGAATTTAACGGCATTACTTCAAAAAACGGGACACTTGAAACCTTAATATAACCTAGCGTTTCCCTTTAGCTTTCTCTAAATTTTTCCTCCATCGAAAAATTTTAAGGCCAAGAATTTGTAACATCCAATTTGAGTTAATTTTGATTACACAATAATTTGTACTATTTTTAAAATAATTAAAGTTTTTTATTTCAAAAACACCTGAGTCCATGAAATAAGCCATCACCGAGGAAGCCTACATCCTCGATTTTCCGGTTGAAGTGCAAGAAAAGCTCCATGAAATGCGCATGACCATCCAAAACGCCATCCCTGAAGCCAAGGAGATCATCAGTTATGGCATGCCTGCTTACAAACAACATGGCGTGCTGGTCTATTTTGATGGGTACAAAAATTATATTAGTTTGCATCCCACCGGAGCGGGCGTAGCAGCCTTTAAGAATGAACTTGGTGCCTACAAACATTCCAAAGGCACCATCCAGTTTGCCCTTGATCAACCTTTACCTTTTGATTTGATTGAGCAGATTGTTCGATTTCGCGCTATAGACGACCAAGAAAGAGCCAAAAATAAAACCAAGAAGAAATGACTCAGCCAATTTACACTTGTTTGTGGTTTGATGGGCAAGCCAAAGCGGCAGCGGAGTTTTACTGCTCCGTTTTTAAAAATTCCCATATCATTTCCGACACGCCAATGGTGGTCAATTTTGAATTAAATGGCTGCAGGTTTATGGGATTGAATGGTGGACCACAATTCCGCTTTACCGAGGCCACCTCTTTCGTGATTGAATGCACCTCCCAAAAAGAAATCGATTATTACTGGGATCGGCTTACTACCGGCGGCGAAGCCGGCAGATGTGGTTGGCTAAAAGACCAATTTGGGGTTTCCTGGCAGGTGATTCCTGCCGTTTTAGGCCAATTGATGAGCGATCCCGAAAAAGGGTCGCGGGTGGTTCAAGCCTTTATGCAAATGAGTAAATTTGATATTGAAAAACTGCGGAACGCTTAATTTTTATTAAAAAATACTATCCTCCCCAAAATTCAACAATTGGATGTTCGACTTAAATATTTCCAATAGTATTTTTGCAGCTTTCGGTGATAAAGCCGAACCACCTTCCTCCACCGTTTGAACAATTTGTGGAAACTCATGTAGCAATTGATCCTTCAATACAAAACTATTAGCACCCCAGCGAATGGATTTGAAAATAGCATCCCGCGCTTCTTTATTAGAGGTCATAACGATTTCGACGTTGCAGGAATGTGCCAGTAAAATAGGAATCAAGTCAAATCCTGACCCATCCGGAAGCTCCACGTCTACAAAGGCAAAATGAATGCGTTTGTTGGGCAAAACATTGGCTAGAAAATGCTCCGCAGAAGGAGAAGATAGCAGACAACACCAATCTTGTAGTTCATCAATGGCCATTTCCAGCGATAAACGAAAAATATTGTCTTTCGCAATGACAACAATGTTTGTCATAAGAGTATTTTTTTCAAGAAAAATTTTTAATTACGCTTAGACAATTTAGTGTTGTTAAGTTAAAAAAAAATGAAAGCACATTGTTTTATTCACCAACCTACATCCGAGTGTAGGATTTTTTTAAAAAAAAATCTACTCAGCAATATTTTTTAAACTTTATTTGAACTCGAAAGTAAGTTGATGAATTTTATTTTTTTGGCTCAAAAAATTAGGTTAGAACGCTATATTAATCAGAGCAATGGATCAGAGATAAAACTCCAGATCCTTGCTCTATTTTTACACTATTGTTACCGCTTAGGAATGACTTAGGTTAAAGAAAAAGAATAGTGTGCCAAAGACCTCTTTAAACGGCTTTCCATTTCCGAATTGCGTCGATTCTTCTGTTGACGTTCAGTTTACCATAAATATTCCTTACATGAAATCGAACGCCGTCTTTGGTAATCCGAAGCATGGTAGCGATATCCTCATAACTGCTTTCCAGATCCAATAACTTGAGCACCTGCTCTTCCTTGGGGGTTAAAATATTTTTTTCATGTGCTTGGCGCTTAGGGGGCGAGAAATACCGGATTAAGTATTTCGCCATAAACGGAGATAGCGCTGCGCCACCATCCATTACTATTTTTACCAGCTGCGGAAGTTCGGATAATGGAACATCTTTGAGTAAATAGCCCGTAGCGCCTTTGAGCAAACACTGCAATAATGTGTTGCGATCGCTTAGGTTGGTAAGCATGATGATTTCCGACGCGGGAGAGTGGGCGTGCAAAAAAGGGATCAAATCAATTCCCGATTCACCCGACAGTTCAATATCTAAAAAAGCAAAATCAATCCGCGAACGAGTAGGAATAGCAGCACGAAAATGTTCTGCGGAGATTGAACTAAGTAAACATTGCCAATCTGGCTGTTGCTTAATCGTCATCTCTAGTACCGCGCGATACTGGTCGTCACTCTCAACGACTACTATATTAATCATAAGGGTAATCTGGTTTAACAATGTCAGGATTCCATGATCAGAAACCAAGAATAAATCTAAAACAGCAGGCGCGAAAACCTTGATTTTTACATGGCCGACAATTATACCATTGTTGTGGTGGTAATAACATGGAGCAAACTAGTTTTTTGAGTCAACCTACATCAGAATGTGGTTATTTGAGACTTCAATGCGCTATTTTAAAGGTTATTACTCATTCGTTTGTATGAACTCAGGTCTATGCAAAGGAATAGGAAGTAGCTAAAATAGGCAGGTAATAAAAAAATCGATCAAGCACAAAATGGGCTAGAAAAGCCTAGTCCAATACTGATCTTAGATGCCCTTCCATTTTCGGATGGCATCTACCCGTTTATTGACGACAAGCTTATTGTAGATGTTTTTAATATGAAAGCGAACCCCATTCTTGGTAATGCCCAATATTTTGGCCATTTCATCATAAGTATAGCCTGTCTCTAAAATATTGAGGATGTGCGTTTCTTTGACCGTAAAGTTAGGTTTCCCTTTTTTACTAGCTGGATGAACAAAATAATCCAACAGGGTTTTAGCTGACTGGGGAGATATGAGAGCGCCATCCTCGTTTACTGTATTGATTTCCCGAACAACATCTCTTTGAAAAGCGGTTTTCAGCAAATAGCCGGCAATGCCTTTATGAAAAAAATGCAGCAAGTTTTTGAAGTCTTCTTTTTCGGTAAGGAGAATAATTTTGGCATCCGGAGAAGCGGCCAAAATGAAGGAAATCAGTTTGGAGTTGGCAGCAACATTTAGGAGAATTGACACCAACGCTACGTCAATACGCAAGCGTTTGTTGAATTTTTCAGAAAAGTCTTCGGCCGTAGCCGAAATCCAAATGCATTGCCAATTTTCTTCATACAATATCAGTTTTTCTAACATCGAGCAAAAATTCAAATCTTTCTCGATGATCACTATGTTCAGCATCGCTTTGTTGCTTGCAGATAGTTCGTGATATCAGTGGATTTGATATCATTGCTATTCACTGTTTTTGAATCAATTTAACCGGGTAATAAATGGTGTCAGTAATACTGTAGCGATTCTTTAAAAACACAACAAGTTGCCTTTTTAAAAAAATCGCTTCTAAATCAGTTGTAGCAACAAAAAAGGAATCTGAGATCTTTTGAACTAATTACCCCAAGTTGGTTCTTTTTTTTAACAGTTCCCGGATTTGACTCATATAATTACGATTGGCTTGTTTTTTGGGTAAACTTTAGAATCACAAGCGTTATTTTTTTTGCTTTATTTTTCAACTGCGGAACCCATTAGCCACTTTCGTGTTGCGTCCACGCGTTTGCTTACATTCAACTTGGAGTAAATATTTCTGATGTGATGCCGAATGCCGTTCTTACTGATGCCGAGAAAAACGGCCATCTCATCGTAGGATTTCCCATCTGACAAAAGCCTAATGACTTGCACTTCTTTAGTAGTCAAAATATCCAATTCATACTTTTTGCGTTTGGGCGGGTTAAAGTACTCAATCAGTTGCTTTACCATCACGGGTGACATCATTGCCCCGCCGCTTTGAGCAACCTCGACTAATTCTGGAAGTTTCGTCAAGGAAAAGTTCTTGAGAAGATAACCCATAGCTCCTTTACTCATTGTATGAATCAACGCCTTTTGCGAGTCATCATTTGTGAAAACGATGACTTTGGTTTCTGGATAGTGTGTGGCGAGATAAGGAATGAAATCTACACCCGATTCTCCCTGAAGCTCAATGTCCAAAAAAATAAAATCAATGGTAGTTCTTTTTGGATAAGATGCCTGAAAATCCTTTACTGATGAAGAGCTCAATAAACAGCGCCAGTCGGGCTGAGATTCAATAGCATTTTCCAAAAGTGAACGAAATACCTGATCAGCATCTAAGATTGCAAACTTTATCATTTACAATGATTTACAGCGTTGTATCAATAACCTTAGAGGATAAACTTAAATAAAAGTCATCATAAAAACAAGTATTTGGCATAGTTTTTGGTCACAAAAATGCTATAGTTATCCCAAGCACGGGATGATTAGGTAATTTTTTTTACTACAATCAATTTAAAAACAATCATAAAACTGCCTCTAAATGGACAAAATTGCTTTTTCACAATTTAAAACCCTATCCGAATATACATTCTACAAAAACAACATGTTTATTTTTTTTTAACAAACTGCATCATGATGCAGTTTTTTTTCAAGAAAGTAATTTTAGTTTTATTTACCTTTGTCAAAAGGTCAAGTAAAATAGTTTCCGTTCAACCAAAGACCTATTGCCAGTAATACATCTCTACAGGCATTCTAATCCTTAAAAAGCAGCGTTATAATGTTACGCATACTATATGTCCTTCATTTAGTGTGCAGTGCATGCTTTGTCTGCTGCTATTTTCAGTAATGAATAAATGACAACTTCCCTAAAGAATTTTCATTAAGATGTCAGGCGTGGCATTCTTATCATTTAAATGCTATGCATTTTGAGCAAATAACCATATGTGCACATTTATGTATTTTTTTTTACAATTTCAAGGTTCAAAACAATACGCAGGCTTTAATAAGTCTATTTTTTTAAGCGTTTTTTATCAGAAACAGCAAACACACCAAGCGCACAGCTTCTAATCTTAACAGCTCTCTAATCACAAGATTTTTAGGTCATCTTTTTCAGGATGAAGCATCCTGGCGTAAGTAATTCAAGGGTCTGTCCATATTGTTCAGACCCTTTTTTCCCAAAGTGTAATCATTTTTTTTCGTATGCAAAAAAAAATATTACAAAAAGATGATCCATCATAAATCTTATTTTTTCAAGCAAGTAGCTATTGATCAAATCAATAGCGACCTGTTTCTTCAACAAGTTTTGCTAATAACTTTTAAATATTACTTAACTAATTTTTCAAATCATTCTTAACATGAAAAAATTGACCTTTACTTCTGTGTTGAGCAAAATGGCAAGCGTTTGTTTGCTCATTTTAGCTTCTCTGTTAGTAGGTCCAATGTCCGCCTCTGCACAATCAACCTCATGTGGTTGTTTCCAGGTAAACGTGACATTGGATGCCAATTGCCAGTTTACCCTCAATCCAGGCAAGGTGTCTGATGGTAACTGTAATGCAGAGAACTCTTACGTGATCGTACAAGATGGCAACCCAGCTAACAAAGCCATTGTTGACTGTCCTGGATTGTTCACTTATGGTTTGTTTACGACCAACGGTACTTTTGATCTGTTGGGGAAAAGTTTTGGCAGAAGACAAGACTGCACCAACTTTCGTTGAAAGCTACGAGCCATGGGCACAGCTTTGCTCAGATGTAAACTTTGTATTGAACAACCCAAAGACAGTAGGTCCTCTGGGTCGCGAAGACAAAACTGATGGCGTTAGAAACTTGGGTAGAGTTATTTTCACGGACAACTGCAGAAACTGCGGATGTACTGTAACTACCAAGTGGAGCGATAGAGTAGTTTACTACGGTTGCGATAGCATCAACAGCAAGCGCGTACCTAACTTGTTTGCTACGATCTTCCGTACTTGGTCTGGCGTTGATTGCTTTGGCAACACCGCGACTACGGTACAACAGATCAACTTCACTCGTCCATCTTTGGGTGACTTTATCTTCTTGGATGACGACGAAACTGATCTAGGCGACGGCGAACCTTACGATGCAGTAACTGTATACAACCGTTGCTCAGCAGACGAAAGTGTAATCAAAACCAACGATTACATCCCTTACTTTACCAACTACTTCGGTGTAAGGGTATATTTGGATCAATTGGAATGTAATTTCTCAGTAAGCACTCCTTACACGGACATCAAGTTCCCAATCTGCCAAGGTCGTGGCATCAAGATCGATCGTACGATCAAGATTTTTGACTGGTGTGCAGGTGGAATCGTATATGATTTCCGCGTATTGATCAAAATTGGCGACTTCGAAGCACCAAAATTGAAGCTTCCAGCAAAATTACCGATCTTGTTGTCTACCGGCCCAATGGATTGCACCGCATCTTTCTTGAGCACCGTAGCAGGATTGAAGAACACATTTGGTGTAACGGTATCTGACAACTGCCAATTGGGTGCAGTTGCAACCCGCGTTAGATCAAAAGGTAAATTGGTATACGGTATCTGGGTT
>JBBRGN010000266.1:0-6649 GCA_038240665.1 Chitinophagales bacterium
CGAGGGGGAACTTCAGTGCGGATGGCATAATCCAGACTACCATAACCATCGCCGCGTGGACAGCCGCCTTGGGCTACAAAATTGGGGACTACACGATGGAATACTTTGTTATTGTAAAACCCTGAACGGGCGAGCTTAACAAAATTAGTAACGCTACCAGGCGCTAAACTAGGGAAAAGGCTGATGCGAATTTCACCTTTGCTGGTTTCAATGACCGCAGTAGGATTGTCTCCTATTGAAGCCAAAACAGCCCAGTCAATGGGATGTTTTGAAGGGTCATAGTGGTATAAGTTGGCGTTTTCTTTAAGGCCTTTGAAAAAATTACTGGTTTTTTGTACTTCAAGATAAGTTTCTAAATCGCGGGGTAGAGTAAGTCGAGTTAGAGCAGTATCTAAAAAACCAAATTGGGTATAAAACTCTTTATAGCCTCGTTCGGGCAAACGCAGAGCGGTAGCACTTGACACCATCGTTCCAGCGTCTCCTTTTAGCATGGCATACCGAAAAAACTGGGATAGGTCTTTCGCTACTTTGCGCCAACCCAATCCAAAATGCCGCGCGAAATCAGGTCTGCTACTGATTTTTTCCAAGGCTTCCCAAGCTGCTGAACGAATAACCGGCGATTTTACGTTTTCACTTTCACGGAAAATATAACGGTAGTTCCAACCAAACCAGCTAAGCCCCTTCAGGAATGCGGCTTTAGCATAAGGGTCTGTGGCGCGTTCAAATTTACGGCGATGCTGGAAATTGAGCTTGTCCCGTAAATCAGCCAATATAGGGGGTAAAAAACGCTGAGCCGCCGCATAAAGATTAGCTTGGGTTTGCCAGCTGTAGGTAGAATCCTTGGCCAATTGCCAATAAAAAGTAGCATCCTTGGGTTGACCATGATCTACAAAATATTGACTTGCTTGATTCGCAACGTGTGGATTAGGATCTCCTAAGGCATTGAAAACGGTTGCGCGTCCAAAATTGTAGTCGTGGTTGCCAATGGCTTTAATGATATTGACCCGCACTCGGTAATCGGTCTCTTTGGGAAACCAATGCCGCAAAGTGTCCAAAGCATAAGGTTTAACGGTTTTTCCTAAAGCAGAAGCCAGCGCCATACGGATGTTGACATTGCTTTCTTTTGGTGCCGCTGGAGCAAGAATTCGGATAAATGTATCAAGGCGTACGGTACTGCGCGACAAATAATTGGCAGCAATCAAACGAACTTTGCTGGGATATTGAACCTCCGTGGCCAATTGTACCATCCGCTTGGTTCCGATTGAATCGATGAGACCACGAAGCCCAAAGCGGTAAATGCCCAAAGCTTGTCCTTCCAACAATAGGGTATCAGTCGATTTATAAGTCGTTACTTTACTCATATTGTGCAAGGAAGCGCGGGTACCACATTTTCCAATAGCTTCCAAAATAGCGGAATTGACAGAAATGGAAGCACCGAGGGAATCATAACGGTCAAATGCGGCTAATAATTTAGCTTCGGCCTTGTTGGAACCAATTTGCCCCAAAGCATATGCTGCAGCTTGCCGTACCATTTGAACGGGATCTTGTAACAGCTGAGCCAAATTGCCGATCACGGATGAATCGCGATGGGAAGCAAAAGCCATGGCCGCTGCATAACGGTATGTAGGATCTTCATTGGCAAAATAAGCAACCAGTTCATCGGTGCGGCGGAGATCCTGAAGGTTGTAAATGGTTTGAAACTCCGGTGTTTTCAATAAATCTCCGGTACTGAGTTGCGCTACGTCTTTTGATTCGCCTCCACGGTTACAAGCACTCCAGCTGCATATTGCCAAAGCGATCAAGATCTTAATGCTAAATTGTTTTGCCATAATTTCCTACTTGATAATCTTAAGAGTCAAGGGCATGTTGAAATTTACACGACTCTAAAGACAAAAATAGCAATTGCCAGCCATCTTTTTGCAATCTGACCAGAACCTATGTAAAATCTATTCTTTTATGACAGAAGCTACAGTTAGAAAAAGAACTTAACAAGAACCGAAGGGAAGGAAAACGCTAATGGTCATGACGGGGTAGGGACTTAAGGAAAAAGAGTAATGGTAACGCTGGATCTAGTCTTCTTTCCAGCGTTACCATTAAGAATGAGGCTAATGCAATTCATCGCCAAACATATCTTCTTTAAGACCAGAATTGGTAGTCGGGGCTGGTTCAAGGTTGAGCCCACCTCTAACATATTTGCTGCAATCCAATTCAATGCCTAAATCTCCAGGTGGTCTAAAAAACCGCAAAGCAGGATCATAATCGGCAATCGAAGAGTTTTCTAAAAGTTTCATAAATTCTACAAAAAACGGCTTAGCCATTCTGGCCCCTTGTCCGTTGGCCGAAGAGCGAAAGTGTACCCAGCGGTCTTCAGCGCCTACCCAAGTACCTACCACTAAAGAGGGCGTAAGTCCCATAAACCAGCCATCCACAAAATCGTTGGTGGTTCCGGTTTTCCCAGCTACATCGCTTTTCAGATTGGTGACGTTTCCTGCGTAGCGCAGCATGTCAACCATGACGTAATTAGCGTTGGGTTGAATGGCGTTGCGTTCTTCCTGCATGCCACTGTATATGACTTTGCCGTTTTTATCCTCAATCCGCAAAATGGTAAAGGGTTTGTTAAAGGTTCCATTGTTTGCAAAAGTGGTATAAGCACCGGCCATTTCCATTACCGTAAGATCCGTAGCTCCGAGGCAAATGGAAGGTGTTTTGGGAACACGGTATCGGCCATTGGCATAGCGTGCGCTACTGTCAATGCCCATGTTATGAATAAGTCCCCGTACCGGTTCGGTATCGCCTAGTAATTTCATCAATTCTACGGATACCGTATTTTTTGATTTGCGTAAGCCTTCGCGCAAATTGAGGAGCTTCCCGGAGTATTCATTGTTGAAGTTGCGGGGCGACCAGTCGCGGTACAACTGGAAATTGCCGTAGCCTGCTTCTATGGTTTTTTTGGTATCGTACACCTCAAAACAGGGAGAAAGTTTTTGTTGCGCTATCGCTGTTGCATATACGAAAGGCTTGAATGTAGATCCCACTTGGCGGCTAGAGCGTACGTGGTCAAACTGGAAATATTTTTGGTTGATCCCACCTACCCAAGCTTTGACGTATCCGCTACGGGGGTCAATGGCGACAATGCCGGTTTGCAAAAACATACGGTGGTAACGGATCGAATCCAAGGGCGACATGACCGTGTCGCGCTCAAAATTGTGTGCAGGGTCATAAGCAAAAACATGCATCCTTACTCGACGACTGAACTCGCGGCGTACTACATCTCCAAGCTGATCCCAACGAGAAAGCAGGGTTGGGAAATCTTGATGGCGCATCACCCGGCGGTATTGATCAGCCAAGGCTGGAGTGATTAGATTTTGTTCTACCAATCTGGCAATGGTACCCGGCGTTTTGCGCTCCTGCATAATGCGCTCAATCTCATGGTCGTCTTCACTGAATTCCAAGCCGGTAGATTGGGTGATTGGAATCAAAATCTCACTTAAATATCGATCCCGCAGCACTTGGTAACGGTCAGTATTTCGAATCATCCGCTGTAGGGATTCTTGGCGTACTTCAACAGGAATGTCATTATCGGAACCGTAATCATAAGTCCAAGGATTTTTGCCTTTCCATTCCCGCCAAAAAGCTTTTTGGATGACGGCCATGTGTTTTACCATGGCTTGTTCGGCAAAACGCTGAATCTCTGGATCGATGGTGGTGTATATTTTTAGACCATCCCGGTAAATGTCGTAAGCAGAGCCATCAGGACGGCGGTATTGATCCTGGTTGAGGATGTTTTTGAGGTCTTTGGCCAGCTCCATCCGAAAATAGGTAGCAATGCCGTCGATATGGGTCTCTTGTTTGAAGTTTAAACCCAGGGGGCGTTGCCGAAGAACATCGTAAGATTGTGGCGACAAAAAACCGTTTTTTACCATCTGCTTGAGTACAATCTCCCGGCGTTTTTGCGTCAATTCTGGTCGCCTCAAGGGATTGTACAATGCGGGATTTTGCAACATACCGATCAGCATGGCCGCTTCCTGAACTTCCAAATCACGGGGAGATTTGTTGAAATAGGTTTCGCTAGCCGCCTTGATACCAAAAGCATTGTTGACAAAACTGGCTTTATTAAGGTACATCGCCATGATTTCCTCTTTGGTGTACTTGCGCTCTAAACGCACGGCGATGATCCATTCTTTGAATTTTTGAAAAACCCGGGAAAATCCTGAACCGGTTTTTCCTGTAAACAACAACTTGGCTAATTGTTGAGATAGGGTACTGGCACCGCCAGAACTGCGATCACCCAAAAGAACCGTTTTGATAGCTACCCGTCCTAGCGCCTCAAAATCTATACCTGAATGTTTGAAAAAACGCTCGTCTTCAGTTGACAAAAGCGCGTTCACCAAATAAGGAGACAAGGAATCATAGGGAACTGCAACGCGGTTTTCGGTAAAAAACCGCCCCATGAGTTCGCCATTGGAACCAATGATGCTGGAAGCCAGTTCGCTGTGGGGGTTTTCCAGTTGTTTTACCGATGGTAGATCGGTAAAAGAAAGCAAGGTGAACAACAAGACGACACCCAGTAATCCAAAAAGGATCAAACGCCACATCCACTGTACCACTTTAGCGTGTCCGGGGTTATCGCTAGCAAATAAAAAAGCCAAAAGTTGGTTCATAATTAATCTTTGCAAATTCGTACAAATATACAAATTCCAGGATGGAAAACCAGTAATCAGTGCGCTGTCGGGGACATGGATTTTAACAAGTCGTTGTAAAATCGCAAACTGTCGATGATTTCATCTCTACTGGCCGTTTGATTGATGTGTGCGACGCCGATTGGACCAATAGTGGCAAAATTAATTTGATCACCTTCGTTCTTTTTGTCGTTGCCCATTAGCTCCAGATAATGGGCAAAGTTTTTTTCCTCTAACTCATAAGCGTCATACATACCCAGCAAAAAATCAGTAAGTATGCGCAATTCACGTTCACTTAGTCCCGTTTTTTTTGCCGACAAAAAAGCTTCGCAGACCATCCCAATGGCAACAGCTTCACCGTGAAGTAAAGGGCGATCGGTGTCCAAAGCATGGCCTTCAATGGCATGACCAATGGTATGCCCAAAATTGAGCGCCTTGCGCAAACCTTTTTCAAAAGGATCGGCTTCGACCACATTTTTTTTGATGTGCAAAGAAGGAACAATAAAGCTTTTCCAATCTGCTACGTTCTCCAGGTTTTGTTGGGTGCGGATGTGTTCCCATTGGTGAGCATCGGCAATCAAGCCGTGTTTGATGATTTCAGCAAAACCGCTGCGCCGCTCGGCAGGACTTAGGGTCTGCAAAAAAGAGGGGTCAACCAACACGGCCTGCGGATTGCAAAAAACGCCAATGCTATTCTTAACGCTAGCAAAATCAATCCCTAATTTTCCGCCAATTGAGGCATCAACTTGAGAAAGTAGGGTGGTAGGGATTTGTACGAAATCAATTCCCCGCTTATAAGTACGGGCACAAAAACCGCCCATATCGCCAATTACGCCGCCGCCAAGGTTGATCAATACAGCTTTTCGATCGGCACCATTTTTGAGCAGATGTGCCCAAATCAGTTCGCAAGTGCTGATGGTTTTATGGATTTCACCTGCCGGGATTACGATTAAATCCAGCTTTGGCAACTCCTCATTAAATTTCAACTTGGGTAAGCAATGCAAAACGGTATGTTGATCGGCCAACAAAAAAACTTTGGAATACCGGCGTTCTTGTAAAAACTCGTGAAGGGTTTCCCCGGCATCGCCGATGTGGATCGTATAATCGTCTAGGTGAATTTTTTCCATAAAAATAAGCATGAAACGTTATCGAATATGGAGCCATTGTGCTATTGTTCGTCAGGTTCGCTGACCAATTCCAGACTCCAGGCAGCTGGTTTTTCCGAAAAAAGAACTTTGGTTTTGCTCCAGGTGCTTCGAAACAATTCGGATTGGCGGTACTCTTCCAGTGCAGCGTTGTTGTCCCAAAGGCTAAAGGTAAAAAAAACGTTGGAAGCATCTGACCAGCGCAGCAATTCCACGTGTTGGCAACCTGGAAATTGGCGGATTCGATTTTTACTGGTTTCAAAAATGTCCAAAAAAACCGCTACCTGTTCAGGTTGAAAAGTCATTTTTACAATGCGTTTGATCATAACCGAGTTCAAGTTTTTTTGCTTCATTCATTCCGAAAATCAACCTGTACCGAATCTTCTAACTTCAACCCCAGCAAACTACTTGCTTTCCCCAAATTGATAGCGATCTCCAAATAACCCGCAGAATTGAACAAACACAATACCTCCCCAATGGGCACATCATAATAATGCTGACTCAACTCTTTAATGGGGTCGTGGCGTTTAAAATGTAAGGTAAAGTCGCGTCCTTTTCCCGTATGTTCAAACAACTCGCGGGTGACATTGACCACGGTGTTCTCATATTCATCCACAAAAATAATCGTACCGCGAATTTGATTGGCGTTCACTACTGGTTGTAGCGTAATGCGGTGAATAATTTCGGTAGTTGGTTGGCCAATATCAGCCAAATCAGCTCCTTCTGCCAGCATGGACACCGTGCGTGCAAAAATATCTTTGATCGGGAAGGAACCTTCCTCCGGCCAAGGGAGTTCGTAGACTTGGTTTTCAATGTTATCAAAGA
>JBBRGN010000267.1:0-6634 GCA_038240665.1 Chitinophagales bacterium
ATGCGAGAGTTAAAAAAAAGAAAGACAATAACCAAAATAACTTGTTCATTTTTCAACGTTTGGGTGATTAGATGGCAATGGAATGCCCAAAAGCTGAATTAAGTTGGTATGTAGCGGCGATATATTTCAAAAACTAAAGAAAGGTACACCCCCCAAACACTAGGAATTACTAAGCGTCTGAACACTCTGTCCGAATTGTAGGATGTAGCCATTGTTGTCATAGATGCCAAATTCCCGCATCTCCCACTCAAAAGTTGCGATATCGTAAACCACGCTGACCTTGCCTTTCAATTTTGCCCAAAGTTCGTCTACTTGATCGGTTTCGATGTAAAATGAGCCTGTATATTGCGGATGGCTAAAGGGGGTTTGTTCTGGCGGTAGAGCAATCATCAGGTCTACGCCATCTTTATGAATGGAAGCCCAACCCCATTCATCATTGCGTTCACCACAAGAAAAACCCAGTACCTCCGTATAGAAAGATAGGGTTTCTTGAAATTGACGCGTCCACAACATGGGACGCAAACTTTTGTACTGCATATCGCTTTGGCGCGGCGGCACCCATTTTGGTTTTGCAAAAAAAATTACCCAATTGACGCTGAAAAAGGTAGGTAAAAATAAACTTCCTTGTGGCAAAACCAAAATTAAGTTCGATATACTGCACCGGATGACCACTCGCTACAGGTCAAAACAATGCGTCAAAATTTCATCCTTCAACTCCGCACGCTGTATAGAGCTTGTCCTGGGGTAGAAAAATCCATCAATCGGCTATTTTCTACCCCCGACCCCGCTTGCTTATAATTTTACCCCAATCCCGAAGTAAAATGTTCGGCCATTTGCTGGCAATAAACCTGGACCAGGATATCCTCCTGATCTTCGGGTGGCGTATTTTTCGTCGGAAAGATTGTTGATTCCCGCTTTCACATTAAATTGCTTACCAAAAAGATACGTACATGAAACATCCATAACCCGGTACCCAGAAATCCTTCCAACGGTAGCGGCAGCATTCGGTTTCTCGGTATTGGTAGCGTCGGTGTATACGTCCGAAACCTGATTCAGCTGAAATGTAGCAGAGAAATTACTAATTCCATAGGTAATTCCATACCGACCGATGTGTTGTGGCGCATTTTCCACCCTTTTTCCTGCAATTGTTTTTGAAGGATCAGCAAGGATCGCGGGATTGTTCCACTTGGTGTACCGGGCATCAATGTAGGCATAGGAAGCAAATAAACGTAGGTAACCAATGCGGGCGTTTTCGATCAACAATTTGAGGGGTTCGATCTCCACAAAGGTTTCTACGCCTTTACTTACCGAGGTTCCAATATTGGTTCGATAAGGGAGGTTATTTTGAATGATGGTACCAATGCGGTCGCCGTAATGCAAATAGAATCCGCCAACGTCAAAAGTGAGGTAGTTTTTAATTTTTCCTCGAAAACCAAAATCTACATTGTATCCGTTGGCATCTTTCAAGTTGGGGTCGATGACGTCCGTTGTGGCCGAAGGTGTAAGGTCGGAGAAAGTTACCGGACGATAGGATTGGCTGTAGTTGGCATATAGGTTGGTGGTATTTGTCGTGGCGAACTCTGTCCCCAACCCAAGCAATACAAAAGACCGTACCCTACCCTCTTCTTTGATGCTACCAGTGAGGGTAGTATTGATGTACCCTTTGGCCGAAGAGCGGATAAACTCATAACGCAGCCCCGGAGTTATGCTCCAACGTTTGCCAATTTTAAACAAATTTTCCGCAAAAAAAGCAAAATTATCGGTTGTGTAACTTAAATCCCTTCCCCATTCTTTTCCATTCGATAAGGTAGCAATGCTGAGGTCGGAATCATTACCCGTTGTCCCAATACCCAATTGTTTTCTAGTGGTGTTCCCATTATACAGTCGGAAACCAGTAGCCAAACTGCTTTTTTGACCCAAAAAACCATAAGTAGTCAAAAAACGAGTTTCCACTCCTAGGTTGCGGTAAAAATCGCGGTCTACTTGACGAGGGTTGTAAGATTTCAAGAGTACATTAAACGTATCCCGAACATCGATACCTCTTATAAAACCCACGCTGTTGCGTTCGGAAAGGGTACCAAAAAGCTTTACGCTCAATTTTGCATTGTCGTTTACTTGATAATCCAGGGAAAGGGAAGCTACATTCCAAGGAACAACAAGCCAGTTGCGCGAACGAAAAGATTGCCGCGGATTTCCTTCCAACAAAGTATTTGTAAGTCCGCCGGGTTGCTGACTTTGATAATCCATGCGGGTATACTGCAACCCGATGGTGCATTTTGAAGATAGTGCGTAATCGATGGAAGCATAGCCAGTATTGATTTGATACCGACTATTGTCACGCCAGCCATCAGCATTGCGGTGATGAAAATAACCGTAGTAAGAAACCTTTTTGTAAGTCCCACCGAGCGCATTGTAGGAGTTGAACAACCCATATGACCCGATCGTCTGCTGGGTTGCAAAGGCTATGGGTTTGCTGGGATCTCCTTTTTTAATTACGTAATTCAGCAAACCCCCAAATTGCGATCCGTACTGTAAAGATGCTGCTCCGCGTACTACTTCAATACTGCCCACTGCTTCCATCGGCGGACTATAATAAGCCTCAGGGTAGCCAAATGCTTCCGCCGAAATATCATAGCCATTTTGACGAACATTGAATTCCCAGGAACGGTTTGGACTAAGCCCCCTCGTAGATATCCCCATTTGAATACCTGAACCATCATTTTCCCAAATGGTCACTCCTGGTACCTTACTGAAAACTTGTCGGGCGTTGTTCGTCGACAAATCAGCATCAAGCGTACTCAACTTGATGACCTCGTTCTTCTTACCTGAATAAATGAACACACCTTGGATCTCGGGTAGGCGCTCTATTTCATTTTTTGGATATTTGTCCTTGACCCGAACTTCATTTAGGTTAATCACCTTGATTGAGTCCGGTTGTTGGGCCCCAGCCATGGGAGCAAAAAATAGAAAGACTAGAATTGTTGTATTTATTTGAGTCCTCATAACCGTCTGGTTTTTTCGTTATTCTGTAAATTCGAACGCAAATATATTATTTAGACTAAATCCAAACAATACCTAATGATGGGTAGAATTTTTGCTGCTTTCGCATGGGATTGAGAATGGCAAAGGTTTTTGAATTTTTATAATAAAATGATAATCATATATTTAACCCTTGCCCGATAGAAATATAGCTCTACTATAATACCTAATAGTGAGTATTGGGATGAGAAAATCAACTGAATTTTTTGGTTGTGGGTCCGATGTGTTTACTGAAGTATTTGGGGTCTTATCCAAATTTTACTGGTTTTTCAATCGCATGCCAAGCCATAGCGCCAATTTGCAAGGCTGCTTCCAAGCGAGGTTGACCGGGTTAATTTCATCCAAAAACCGGCAAGAAGCGATCCCTTACTTCAATCCAAGCAGCTCTATTTTATTTCCGATGGTGACCCGTTTCATCTCCTCCTCTAAACTGTTAAATTCATTTTTTTCAACCCTGCGGATAAACTTTCCTTCTTTCAACAAATGGATTTCATCACAGGTATCGTGTAGCGTTGAAAAAATATGCGATGAAATAATGACCGTTTTTTCAAGTGTTTTTAGTTGATTGATAATAGCGGCGATGATCATATTACTTTGAATATCAACACCATTGAAAGGCTCATCCAAAATATAGTAATCATTTTCCTGAAGCAAAATAGCGGTAAGCGCCAATTTTTTTTTCATGCCCGTAGAATAGGTAGCGGCATACTGACTCAATGGCAAGTCAAAAATATTGCGTTCAGCAATGTTGCCGGGTTTAACGCCCCGAGCGTTACAAAGCAATTGAATGTATTCTTGGCCGGTTATTTTGGTGAAAAAAAATGGCTCCGCCGACAACAAACCCAAATGGTTTTTGAGCTGATCAAAATCTGAAGCTATCCACCCCTCATATTTTTCCAAGCCGGCAATACATCTAAACAGGGTGGTCTTTCCTGCGCCATTTTCACCTACGATACCGTATATTTTACCCTCTTCAAATCGGACATTGATGTTTGTAAGCACTTGTTTGTTGCCGTAGGATTTGTTTAACGCTTCAATGCTGATCATGCTAAAAATTCATTAAGTCGTTTTATCGACTGGATGTAAAAGTAAGGGATAACAAAAAAAATTAGCGGAGGAAACTGAATCGTCAATACCACCAAAATTCCTTGCGGCACATTCATTGGTTTTGGGTAGGCCGAATACTTGGCAAGGATTATGGTTGCCAATGCAAAGTAGCCCAGGAGTTGAAAGACGAGTATAATGTCAAATTGATCCTTAAAAAAAAGAAGTAAGGTCATTAAAACCGGTGAGCTTAAAACCGTGGCATAAAGGGCAGCCGTTTTTATTTTTTCCAGTAAAAATCGCTTGGGACTCATGCTAAATACCCACACAAAAAACTCATCCTCCGGATTGGTATAAAATGAAAGTGCAAAAAGAAACACCAGTACCAAGGAAAAAACGCCAAGATTAAAATTGCCTACTGATACTGCAATCAGCGTCAGGATATACGACAATCCAAATAAATAGAACGAGTTTCTAAAGCCAATGGTAAATTCAAATGGTTTTTTCGAAAAAGGGGAAGGAAGGGTAAGACTAACTTTTTGATCTACTTGCAACAAAGCCATGATGCATCCCAGCAAAGAAGCCAGTAATGCGGCCAATCCCAGCGATTTACTGATTAAAAAAACCACAAAGGGCAGCGTTGCTATCCCGTTTTCGATTAACCTTACTTGAAAATAATGACGCTGCGAGAAAATAGATTTTAAAAAATCGTTTCGTCTGGTTTCACTCAATGGATAAACCAAACTTATGGCCGCTAGAATGTAGATGTAATGGGCAAATTCCGTTTTTTCAAACAAGTAAAAAGACAGGCCGATGAATACCAATAACATCAAGGGGTAACCAAGAAAGGGGTATATCCCAAACTCCGTTATGTTCCGATTGATCATCTTGTATTGTAACAGAAAATATGATGTCATTGCTTTTGTTGAAGGGGGTTGCCAGCTAGACTCCTCTCCAGCACTCCCCTATCCGATATCTGGTCATTAGTAACCTATTGGACCAATAGATTACGCTTCTTCAAAAAAAGTTGATACAAAATCATAAGCCAACAGAACCTTATCTCCGCAACCGAATTTTCACCACCAAACTGTCGTTGGTCACAAAAAGGGTTTTATCATTATCCGTCAATGCGCAGTTGGAGGTATTTCCCGGCAACCGGATTCTGCCGAGCATTTTTCCTTGTGGACTGATGATCACCACGCCTCCTGGTCCTGAAGCAATTAGGTTCCCTTTTCCATCTACTTTCATGCCGTCCGGTACGCCGCCGAATTTAGAGACTTGAGGGGTATCGTCGTAAAAAACGCCACCAGATTTCACAGCATGATCGCCCAATTCATAACGGTACCAAATGGCTTTAGATCCATCGGAATTGGCGATGTACAAATACCGTTGATCGGGTGAAAGGGCAATACCGTTGGGGCGCGTGATGGTATCAATCAGCAAAGTCACTTTGCCCGCAGGGTCAATTTGATACACGCCTTGATAAGGCAATTCTTTTCCGGGGTCGTTTTCTTGTTTTACCAAACCGTAGGGCGGATCAGTAATGTACAGGTTGCCTTGGCGATCGTACACGCCATCATTGGGGCTATTGAAGCGTTTGCCTTGGTATGCTCCAGCTATTTTTGCAAAAACGGGCGCCGGTGCGTCCAGCGGTGCATTCATCCTGCCTATTTGTCGATCGCCATGCTGGCACAACACCAAATTACCTTGATTGTCGAGCAGCAAACCATTGGATCCTGGTTCGCCTCCACGCGGGATTTTACCGGTATATCCTGATGGAGACAGGTAAACGGAGACGCCTTTTTTGGGCGACCATTGATAAACGGTATTCAGGGGTACATCCGAAAAAATCAACTTTTTTTGTCCTGGAAGCCAAAGCGGACCTTCGCTCCAATCAAACCCTTTGGCGATGATCTGTTGCTGCGCACCTGGTTCTACAATCGCGTCCAGAGCAAGATCAGTTCGATCAATGATCATGACTGTTTGGGTAGGAATGCGCTGCGTGGTACAAGCGACTAACAGCAACAATGAAATCAGAGCAACATATTTCATCTTTTCCGTTTTTTTTAAAATCAAGCGCTGGCTTAGGTACCTACGTCCTAAGCCAGTGCTTGATGACTCAATGATTGTCTGATTCTTCAGAAAAAGTTTGCGGAACCACTTGTATCTGATTGCCAAAAAATATGGCATTCAAAAACAATCGATCGGTACCCTGCCAATAACTGCGATAAGTGGGGTCGTCGGCAAAGGAAATGATTTTCCCTGCTCCTTCCTGACTGACCAAAATCGCGGCGGTATTGGCGATGCGTTTGATGTTAACTGCCGCTACGTAGCCGCTGATGTAGGGAGCTGGCGTATAGCGCGACACCGTAGAATATTTATTGCGACTGGGCAACAAGATGGTTTGACTGTTTTTGGTAAACACCACTTTGCGATCGCTCAAACCAAAGGCAATGGGGTTGGTAATGTCTATATCTGCCGTAAAAAGGCCGCCGTTGATGCGGCGTGCGCTTTCAGTTTCCTCTTGTTTTACATAGTCAATTCGCTCCGT
>JBBRGN010000268.1:0-6627 GCA_038240665.1 Chitinophagales bacterium
ACTGGAAAATACCATCAAGTCACAGCTACTTACGATGGTAGTTACTTAGCACTTTATTTGGATGGCGAGTTAGAATCTGCCATTCCCTTTACCGGAAAAATGAGAACCACTGCCCTACCCCTTTTTTTTGGGCAAATGTGGCCCGACAATGCACAATACAACTTTGCAGGCGTGCTGGATGAAGTACGCCTTTACAACTACGCGCTTACCCCCGACAAAGTAAAAGCGCTTTACCTGTCCAACTCGACTACCGCAACCCAGCGAATTCCCTTAACGGAACCCTTGCGGGTGATACCAAATCCTTTTTCCCATTCCATCCAAATTGAGGCTTCAGCATGGAAAAACGAACAGGGCATCCTGCAGCTTTTTGCAACAGATGGAAAAAAGATCAAGGAATGGAAACTTGAATCCGTAGGCGCCAGCTCGCTGGATCTGTCCTATTTACCTGCCGGAACTTATTGGCTAACTGTATTCGCAAATGGGTTAAGCAAAGCCCAATTGATTGTTAAACTACCTTAAATCAACAATAAATGAAATTGTCATTACTGCCTTTTAAACTCTTCATGCTCAGCGTTCTTTGTGTAAGCGCGCTGTACGGGCAAACCCCGGTGGCGAGTTACCCTTTTGATGGTTCAACAAGGGATATTTCGGTCAACCACAACTCCGCTGCGGTCAATGGAGCGGTATTAACCGCCGACCGTTTTGGTTGGTCCAATAAAGCATTTTACTTTGACGGCGTGCAAAGTACCATGTTAGCCCCTACTTTAGTAGCTTTAAATACGCCAAAAACAACGGTAGCTTTTTGGGTAAGAGCAAAAAGCTTACCAGGTCAAGGCGAAGTTTTTTTGATGTCTTTTGGCGGATGGCAAGAACGGTGGAAAATTTCACTGCCCGCACACGGCAAACCCGTATGGACGACCAACCACACCAACGGCATTTCCGATATGGATTCTGGTGATGGCAATGTGGTGAAAGTTGGAGAATGGCGGCATTTTGCCTTCGTGCATGATGGCACTAAAGACCTCATCTACATGAACGGGGTAAAAGTTGCGGAAAAAGCCGTTGTCGGACTCCTCAACAATACGACTAAACCATTGGGTATTGGCTTCAATGCTGTTGATGGTGGTAACTTCTTCAATGGCGATATCGATGAAGTAAACATTTTTGGTGATGCCTTAACTGCACAGCAGATTACGGCTTTGTATACAGCTCAAAATACCGCGCCCGTAGTAGCTAGTGGATTGGTGAGTTCTTATTCTTTCACCGGCAATTCCAAGGATGCCGGCGTATTGGCCAATGATGCGGAAGGTAAAAACCTAAGCTTGAAAACCGATCGTTTTGGTTTTGGCAATTCGGCTTATTTATTCAATGGCGTCTCTTCTACATTAAAAGCGCCGGTTTCTTCGCCGCTCAACTCACCAAAAGCTTCGATCAGCTTCTGGGTGAATGTCAACAAACTACCTGGAACTGGCGAAGCCTTTATCCTTTCTCAAGGCGGCTGGCAGGAACGATGGAAAATATCCTTGCCTAGTCATGGCAAACCGGTTTTTACCACCAATGCTACCAGCGGGATTTCCGATATGGATTCCGGTGATGGTCATGCCTTGGTTCCCGGAAGTTGGACGCATGTAGTGATGGTACATGATAGCTTAAAAGACATCATCTATCTCAACGGCGTTTTGACAAACTCCAAAACCGTTATCGGTAATTTGAACACTACCAAGTATCCCTTGGGAATCGGTTACAATCCGATTGATGGTGGCAATTATTTTGATGGCTCCTTGGATGAGGTTCAGTTGTACAACACCAGTTTAAGCGCTCAGCAAGTAAGCACGCTTTACACGGCGCAGTCGACTCCATCCGCTATCGCAGCGCCATTGGTAGCCGATTTCAAAATGGCTGGCAACCTAAAAGATGGTACCATTTACCAAAATGATGGCGACAATCGCGGTTCAACTCCAGTTACCGATCGCTTTGGTTTGGCCAATAACGCGGTTGCCTTCAATGGCAGTGCTGGGGTAGATGTAGACAACTCACCAGTATACAACAGCCCTACGACGACCATTGGATTTTGGATCAATATAAAAGAATTGCCTGGAACGGGAGAAGTGTACATCATGTCGCACGGCGGTTGGCAGGAACGGTGGAAAATTTCACTGCCTGGTCATGGCAAACCCGTTTTCACCACCAATTATGTAGGCAGCATTTCCGATATGGATTCCGGTACCCCATTGTTGATAAATACCTGGACCTATGTGGTGATGGTACACGATGGCGCCAAGGACATCATCTATTTTAATGGTGCTAAGGTAAATGAGAAAGTGGTAGCTGGAAATCTACATGCTACCAAATATGATTTAGCCTTTGGATACAACAACATCGATGGCGGCAACTTCTTGAAAGGCAGCCTGGACGATATTCAGTTGTACAACAAAGCCCTCACCGCAGCAGAGATCCTTACTTTGTACAATGCTCAAAAACAAGCCCCGCTTATCGCAGGTAATTTGGTAGCAGCGTACAATTTCAATGGCAACAGCGAAGATGCTACGCCTTACCACAACAATGCCACATTGGGTAGCGCTCAGTTGGACAAGGATCGCTTCAATAAGTCGAATCGCGCTTTGTTGTTGGATGGCAAAACGACCGAAGTGAGTGCAAGTAATTCAGCTCAGTTGAATTCTGACTATGCCACTGTGAGTTTCTGGACCAGAATCAATGCTTTGCCGGGCAATGGCGAAGCTTACCTGATGTCGTTTGGGGGCTGGCAAGAACGGTGGAAAATTTCCTTGCCTTCACATGGCAAACCCGTTTTTACCACCAATTATGTGGGCGGTATATCTGACATGGATTCAGGTGATGGCAATGCTTTAGTGGTAGGTGTGTGGACCCAAGTATCTTTTGTACACAACGGTGCTCAGGACAAAATTTACATCAATGGCAAACCGGTTGCTTCCAAAAATGTGGCTGGTATTTTAAACAAAACTACCAAGCCATTGGGGATTGGCTTCAACGTGATTGATGGTGGATCTGTTTTAGATGGCTCTTTGGACGACATCCTTATCTTTAACAAGGCCCTAAGCGATGCCCAAATTGACTCCTTGTACAAAGCACAAGCTGCTGCGCCAACCCTTGGGGACGTATTGGCACCTGACGCCCCGCTTAACTTAGTAGCTGTAGCAAAAAATACAACCATTACATTGGACTGGCGTGATGGCACTGACAATGTAGGCGTTACCGCTTACAACGTTTTTCAGGATGGCAAAAAAATTGGAACCGTTACCCAATCAGCCGCTATCGTAGAAAAATTGAAGCCATTGACGAATATCGTATTTGGCGTAACCGCGCTGGATGCAGCCGGCAATGAATCTACCCTAACAACAGTTGGCGTAAAAACTGGCGAAGATGCCAGTCCAGACACTACGCCTCCTACCAAACCTAGCAGTTTGAAAGCTAGTGCGGGATCGCGTTCGGTCATCCTTTCCTGGAAAGCTTCTACTGATGATCGTTTGCTAGCAGGATATGTGGTTTCAGTTGACGGCAAGTTCGTTGATTCTTTGAAGAGCGCTGCTACTTCAAAAGTAATTGCTGGTTTGGATCCCAAAACGCCCTATACCTTTGAAATCTATGCCTTTGACGGCGCAGGCAACAAATCAGCCATTGCCGATATCACCGTTACCACAACCGCAGAATTGGTGACCAGCGAACCTGGCTTAGTGGCTTGGTATCCATTTGAAGGTAATGCCAATGACGCTACACCATACAACAACCACGGAGTAATTGGCGGCGCGCCAATTTTTGAGACCGTTACCAAACGTTTGCAATTGGGTGGAAAAGCCATCAAATTCCGAGGAAAACAAGATTCGGTGTTGGTTCCCAATGGTGTTCAATTAATTTCGGATTTCACCACGGTGAGTTTCTGGATCCGGGTAGACAGCATCAGCACCAAAGATGCCGAAGCTTATGTACTTGATTTTGGCCACTGGGATCAGCGTTGGAAAATATCGTTACCGCAACACCGCCGGATTGTATGGACAACCAACAGCAAAAACATCCAGTTTCCGAACTTCATTTCGGATATGGATGCCAAAGATGGCAACGAATTGACCTTACGCGACTGGTGGCACGTGACCATGGTACACGATGGAAAAGATGATGCCATCTATATTGACGGCGCCGAAGTAAACCGTAAGCCAGCCGCTGGCGTGCTGAATCCAACAACCCGTTCATTGGGTATTGGCAACAACTCTACGGATGGCGGTCAGCACTTTATGGGTGCTTTAGATGAATTGAAGATTTACAACAAGGCGCTTACCAGCAAAGAAATCGCCCAATTGTATCAAAAAGGAACTACCGGTTTGAAGGAAGTACAAGAAGACCTAAGTCGCTATATCGGTACGCCCTTTCCTAACCCCGCGGTTAGCGAGGTAACCATCAAACATTCTCTACCTAGCAATCAGAATTTGTTGGTACGGGTATTTGATTTGACCGGTCGTCAGGTAGCTGCTTACAACTTTGAAAAAGGCAGTTTGGTAACTGGTTCTCTTACGTTGGAAGTAGGCCATTTTGCTACTGGAACCTATTTGGCCAATTTTATTTTTGGCGGCAAAAACATGGGCTCGGTGAAGTTTGTGAAGGAGTAAACTTGAGCCTTAAGGCTTTACGATAATCATAAATATTGTTAAGTTTTAAAAAGGAGTTGCGAACGTGATGTTCGCAACTCCTTTATTTTATTTTTTAAAATGTTTTAAAAATAAAATAAAAAAACTATTTTTGAACTAAATAAACCCTGCTATGTCTAAACCCATCGATTACGACGCCTTGTTAAAAGGATTTTATTACTGATTTTTTTCCAGCGTTTATTGCCTATGCCGATCCTGAACTGGAAGCAGCCATTAATTGGGCGAGAGGGTATACTTTTTAGAACAAGAACTCATCAATGCCCTTAAAGAAAAGTTCAAAGTAAGCAGTAAACGAAAGCTTACAGATAAATTGGTTCGTGTTTACCTCAAAACTGGTCAAGATCAGCTGGTCTTTATCCACGCCGAGTTTCAGCATCAACCTCAAATAGGTTTTGCCCGTAGGATGTATGAATATCGAGCACTCATCGGTTTGCGCTATGGTGTTGAAGACATTAGCGCCATTGCTGTTTTTACTGGTTTGCCGCCATCCCTTGATGAAATACGCTATCAAAAAACAACTTTCAAAACAAAGATTCAATACGATTTTGTCTGTATAGTCGCGGTACAACAAGAAGAACAAAGTTTAATCGATGCTTCTGGTAATCCATTTGCCATCTCCTTGCTTGCGGCACTGTACGTGAATCAAAGCAGAAAGAAACCTGAACTTAGGTTACAACTAAAAAGTAAGCTCTTTTCTTTAGCACGTTCCCAGAAAATACCATTTGACAGAATTCTAAAATTGCTTATTTTTGTAAGGGACCTTGTAAACTTACCTCAAAATCTTGAGAATGAATTTAAGGTAACCCAGTTTTATTTAGATTTTCCAAAAACAGATGCTATGACCATTTCTGAAGGAACCAAAGACTTTGCTACCGGGCTTTATGAACATGTGTTTGGCTACGACCCGGCTAAGGAGCTTGCAGCAGAGAAGAAAAAAGTCTCAGAAGAGCGATAACGAACTGAAGAAGAGCGAAAACGAATCGACGAGATCATTCTTTTTCTTGCCAATAACTTAAAAATCCCTGCTTCCGAAATTGTTAATGTTGTGCAAAAAGACCTTACCTATATTGAGGCAATCTTAAATTCGCTAAGTGACAATAATATTCAATGATTGTCTAGTTTTGATTGTAATGTAAAATAAAAAGTTGTGAAAATTTTTATCAAAAACGTCTCTCCTTTTAAAGGTCACTAATGGAATAATTCAGCTTAGGATCCGGTTGGCATAATCCTTCATGGCGTTCTAGCTTAGCGATGGGTTAATACTAAAAAGCTCCCAAATTTTTCAAAGCTGCGTAAAAGCGGCATATTTTAAATTCAGGTCAATTTCTAATACGTCGTACCTACGGAGCTCATATGGTTTCCCGTTTTTTAATTGACCTGCCGCGCCTAGAGCGCTAAATCAATTCCTTAAAAAATATTTCCAAAATATGCGTTCGTAATGGGGAAAAATAAGTGACAAAGCCACCTGATCTTCCCATAGTGTATAAAGCATATACACACGTTGTTTATTCAAAATCACATTACTTTGATTACATCCTATCCATATACCAGCTTAGTTGTTTCTCCATTTTTTGCAACTGAAAAATAGAGGTGATTGTTTTTTGCAGTCGCATAAACGCCGTTTCGCTTTTTACAACATAATCGTGGGCTTTGTGGTGCATACAATTGATCGCTACATCAATTTTATCTTGCGATGAAAGCATAATGATGGGAATATTGGGATGAGTCCCTTTGATTTTATCCAAGGTTTCTAGACCGTTCATGGCATGCTTATCGAGGCCATCCAAATGATAATCTAAGATAATGACATCAGGATCATGTGATAAATTGGCCAGACACAATTCACCGGTAGCAAATGTTTCGATGTCAAAATCGGCGTGTTCCATAAACTCTATCTCTAAAAGTTTTAGAAACAGGGCATCGTCATCTACCAAAAAGAGCTTGATCT
>JBBRGN010000269.1:0-6613 GCA_038240665.1 Chitinophagales bacterium
TAGGCATAAAAAAATCAGTCGTGCTTACCAATGCTGTTCCATCGCCTAAATCCATTACTGCCGCATCGTCGCGCTCTTCGTTTCCTACCAGCAAAGTGGGGAAATGAAATTTAGCACCTTCTTGATGTAAGATACGATCGAGAACTTTAGGCGATATTTTACAGCCACAACCGGCGCCGTGACTGTACTGGGTCAATTTATAATCCATTTTTATTGGCAAATTCGATGAGTTGCGTGGCGATATCCACAAATGATTCTTTCTGAACAGGTAAAGTAAAAACGGGGTTGAAGTTGCATTTCTCGTTGGCGTGTGAATAACTCTTATCGTAATAACGCAACCCAATAGCTGCTGCCTGAGCATAATCTCCATGCTCGATGGCATCACAAGCTTGTTGATACTGCAATCCGCCAAGTTTTTTGTAGATTTTTAAAAAAGCTGACATCAAATCTTCCTTTGGATAAGCAGCATAAACGTCCACTAAGTGAGCAATTCTTCGATCAAGCGGTATTTGCAAATCAATCAAACTTGAATGCCTAAATTGTTCCCAAAACTCATCTGGCTGATAAACCCGACCAATGGCCTTGCTCTCGTTTTCAATCCATACTCTTCTATTTGGATCGAGTTGCTGGAAAGCCTGAAAAAGATTGTTTTCAAACTGTTCGAAACTGGGTTGATCTTCTTCCCCTAGCCCTCCAAACGCCGAGCCTTTGTGTCTGGCGATGCCTTCTAAATCAAGGATTTGTTCGCCTTGTTGGGCTAATTCTAACAAGATTTTGGTTTTCCCGCTTCCAGTAGCTCCGCCCAATACAACGGAGCGAATCGCGCGCGCTGAGAATTCTTGATGAATGTAATTGCGGTATTTTTTGTATCCACCTTCTAAAGTTCGGGTTTTCATTCCCGAAAAGGAGAGCAGCCAAGAAAGACTCCCACTGCGCTGTCCGCCACGCCAGCAATGCACCACAGCTTTACCACCCGGAGCAAACGCATTGGCTTGCGTAACATACCAGGCCATTTTCGCCCCAGAAAACTCCAACCCTTTGAGCAAAGCAGCTTGTGGACTTACTTGTTTGTACAAAGTACCTACCACTACCCTTTCTTCATTTGAAAACAACGGTAAATTCAACGCTCCAGGAATATGTCCAATGGCAAACTCTGCTGGCGTGCGCACATCGATAAGCGGCCAATCCACAAAATTTGTCGATAATTCCTCTGGAGTAATTTTTTCCATTCTCGTTTATTTAGAAAATTTTGGCGTTACAATCAATTCCTTTGATCCCGGAGTATATTGATAGAAACCTTCGCCACTTTTTACCCCTAATTTGCCAGCGCGCACCATATTGACCAACAGAGGACAAGGTGCATATTTGGGTTGCCCGAATCCATCCTGTAGTACCTGTAATATGGCCAAACAAACGTCTAATCCAATAAAATCTGCCAATTGCAATGGTCCCATCGGGTGCGCCATGCCCAGTTTCATCACCGTATCAATTTCCGATACGCCCGATACGCCTTCAAAAAGCGCATAAATGGCTTCATTGATCATGGGCATTAATAGGCGATTGGCGACAAAACCAGGATAATCATTGACTTCAACTGGATTTTTTCCTAATTGTTTTGCTAGTTCCATGATGGTGCTCGTGGTTGCATCAGTAGTAGCATATCCTCGAATGACTTCCACCAGCTTCATCACGGGCACGGGATTCATAAAATGCATGCCAATTACCTGCTCGGGGCGATTGGTAACTGCCGCAATTTGCGTAATCGAAATCGATGAGGTGTTGGTAGCTAAAATGGCATTTAATGGTGCATTTTGAGCTAAGTCAGCAAAAATTTTCAACTTTAAGGAGATGTTTTCGGTAGCAGCTTCCACTACTAAGTCAGCCCCCTCTACCCCACTCTTCAGGTGGGAAAAAGTTTGCAGGTTCGATAATGCCCGCGTTTTATCATCGGCGGAGATTGACTCCTTTTTCACCATGCGATCCAAATTAGATGCTATGTTTTGCAGGCCTTTTTGGAGTGCCGCTTCGGATACATCAACTAAATTGACCGAAAAATCATTTAAAGCAAAAACGTGCGCTATGCCATTGCCCATGGTTCCCGCACCGATCACGCTAATTTTTTTCATGCAGACTTTAATTTTTATGCAAAGTTAATGATAGCTTGGAAAACTACGTTAGAGAATTGGGATATCTAACAAAGTGTATTTTTTTTGACTGTTTATCTTATTTTTTTATTTTTTAATTTTTAGGTTTTTGATATCTGAGTAAAATTATTTTTCAAAAAATATATACTTCTGCTATGAAAAAAACGCTTTTGCTCTTATTTTGCTTGCTCTCGCTGGTGACGCTTAGCGCACAGCAAATTGGTATAGCGGCAGTAGTTACATTAGATTCAATAGTTGTAGCTGCACAGAAAAAGGGATTTGACGTAGAAGAATTTATCCGAATGGTGCAACGTGACCGCAGTTTTTATGCCGCATTTCACCGATTGCGCAAAACCAGCTATCGGGCAACCAATCAGATGACTTTTTTTAGCAAAAAAAACGTGGAAAAAGCAGCCTACAAAAGCACTACCCTCCAGAAAGTAGAGAACCAGTGCCTATCGATGCAAGTGTTGGATGAAACGGCCAGCGGAGATTTTTACGATCGAAAACACAATTATCACTACTACACTGCCAAGCTGTACGATCGAGTTTTTTTTACACATGGGCGGGTATGCGCAACTGACCAGGTAAATGAAGATAGCATTGCGATTAACGAAGATGCCCGAGGACTTGAAAAATACTACCAAGAACTAAAAAAATTAATTTTTTTGCCCGGTGAAAAAGCTGCGGTACCCATTATTGGAGGAAAGACCGAGATTTTTAGCGCAAAACTAAGGCCGTATTATGATTACCAGATTGCAGTAAAAAACTTTGCGGAAAAAGGCCCAGTATGTTATGTTTTTACCGCCAAGGTGAAGCCTGAATATTTACAAAACAAAGAAGGCCAAACGGTTATTAAATTTATTGAAACCTATTTTGAACGAAAAACATTGCAAGTGATGGGCAGGAAATACGACTTAGAATACCAGGGCGTACTTTTTAGCTTTAAAGTGAGTATGGATATAGCCTTGGTAAAAAGTAATGGAAAATACCTCCCCCAAAAGGTTGGCTATAGCGGGCGCTGGGATGTACCGTTTAGGAAAGAAGAGTTTGGACGATTTAATTGTGTCATAACGCCCACCGCTGAATAAAAAAAGGCGAATCGAGGAAATAACCCCGACTCGCCTTTTTAGTTACTTACTTTATTGAAGTAAGTAACACACCTTATTCTTTGAAATAAGGCTTATCATTTTTCTTGCCCGCTTGAACATTTTCTAAACGCTCCTTCAGCGCTTTAGAAACATCCAATTGATCTTTTTTGGCAAAAATTTCCTTAAGAGCGATCAAGGTGTTGGTATCGTTGGGATCCAAGTTTTCAGCTTTTTTGAAAAAAGGCAATGCTTTTTCAAATTGCTCAAAAACACGAGCACGCATATCTTGGTATTTTTTCAAGCCATCCTTGCTATAATCGTCCGCCAATTTGTTCAAATCCTGAGTCAAAAGAGCTGCGCGGTTATAATACAAAGCGCCGATGCTGTAGACTGCATCTACGTTTTTAGGATCCTTAGCAATCGCTTGATTGTAATAGTTCAAAGATTCAGTGAAAAACTCTTCTGCTTTTACTTTGTCTCCATCTCGTTCACTTTTCTGGTAAAGGTTGTCATAAACACTACCCATTACAGTGTACAACCCCACGTTATTGGGTTCTTTTGAGATACCCAATTTCAGTTTTTCAATCAACAGATCCAATTTACCCAATTTCAGGTAGTGGTTGATATCCGCAAAAAGAAGAGAAGTTTCTTCTGGATATTTTGCACGGCCAGCTTCCAAATACTTGTAAGCAGCATTCATATCCGTTTTTGCGGTCAATGTGTACAATGCCTCGTAGATAGAAGCTTTGTCGTAGTTGATTTTATACAACTGCTCGAAATATGGGCGCGCATCATCTGGCATGTTAGCGCTCAGCGCCGCCAGACCACAGATGTAGATTTGGTTGTTGTAGTCCGCTTCTGCATCCAAAATGCTTTTCTGAGCATTTTTCTTCAACAATTCGTGAACATCCAAGCCAATCTTAAAGCTTTCAAAAGCATCTTTGTATTTCTGTTCTTCGTAAAGATAAATACCCAGATTGCTTAAATTGGTTTGTACCACCGCCAATCCCGTCAACGCATCCTTGGTTTCAAATTTCTTTTGAGCCAACTCTAGTGCTTTGGTATAAGCATTAGCTGCAACTACGGCAGGTTTGTCTACTTGTGGTAGATCTTCCAGTTTTCCGATGTTCAAAGAGCGAATATTTACAGTTTGGGTGGCAATATCGTTGTAGATTTTGCCTTGCGTGATCCAAGCTTCAGCCAAAGCTTGATTTTCAGCCGCTTTCATTGCCTGATCGATGGCTACTTGAGCCTCTTTCAGTTTAGGTTTGTTGGCCTGATCCAAAGTAAAAGTGCCGTAAGCCTTTTTTGCATCTTTCAGATCCTTACCTGGATCTTGAGCCAATGCACTGGTCAGTACGAATAGAGTTGATAAGCAAAGGAAAAATAGTTTTTTCATGTTTCGAATCAATTTTTTGTGATTGATGCCGGTTGTTTGACGCAAATATCCAAAAATTAGCACATTATTTTGCTTTATGCTAACACTTATGAATATTTTTTAAGATTGTACCAACACATTACTCTTCTCCATCATTGGTTTCGATTTCCGAATCATTGACATTCTCACCTTCTACTTCGATATCTAGCGGAGTTTCAGCATCTAAATCTACATCAATGATTGCTGCTGCTTCACCAGTATAGTGAACTACTGTTACATCGGCGATTTCATCATCTTCATCCAAACGGATAAGTCGCACACCCTGGGTAGCACGGCCCATTATCCTTAAGTCCTCAACCGGAGTACGAATTACGATTCCAGATCGGTTGGTAATCATCAAGTCATCGCCGTCTACAACTACTTTAATGGCGACCAAAGCACCGGTTTTTTCGGTAATTTGGAGGGTTTTAACCCCCTTTCCACCGCGGTTAGTTAAGCGGTATTCATCAATCTGTGAGCGTTTTCCGTTACCTTTTTCCGATACCACCAAAATAGAAGACTCTTTATCACTAGGATCGACACAGATCATACCTACCACGGCATCTTTTTCACCGTTGAGGGTCATCCCTCTTACACCAGCTGCAGTGCGACCCATTGGGCGTACTTTGGATTCCGGGAAACGGACGGCAAATCCGCTTTTGCTGGCCATGAAGATCTCATTTGCGCCATTGGTCAATCTTGCTTCCAATAATTGGTCGCCTTCATTAATGGTGATGGCGTTAATCCCCGCAATACGCGGACGCGAGTATGCCTCAACCGAGGTTTTTTTGATAACGCCCTGTCGGGTGGCCAAAACGATAAAATGTGAATCAAGAAACTCTTTATCGTTTAGGTTTTTGACAATGATATAAGCCTTAACCGAATCTTCTTTCGGCATCGACAGGATATTCTGTATGGCTCGACCACTGGCATTTTTAGCTGCTTCAGGTATCTCGTAGGCACGCAACCAGTATACCCGACCCAGTTCAGTGAACAAAAGCAGGTAATTGTGGGTGTTGGCAACAAAAATTTGTTCAATAAAATCTTCGTCGCGCGTTTTGGAACCCCGAGAACCCCGTCCACCCCGGCTTTGCGTGCGGAATTCCGCTACCGGAGTACGTTTGATGTATCCCAAATGAGAAATGGTGATGACCACTTCTTCTTCTTTTATCAGATCTTCGATGTTGATCTCACTACCAGCTGCTTCAATGACAGTTCGTCTTCCGTCACCAAACATGGTTTGTACTTCCAGTAATTCTTCTTTAACTATATTGCGGCGTAGCGCTTCATCGGCCAAAATAGAACGCAAATATTCAATTACCTTCATGAGCTCATCATACTCCATACGTACTTTGTCGCGCTCTAAACCAGTCAACCGCTGCAAACGCATTTCCAAAATAGCTTTGGATTGCAAATCGGACAGACCAAAACGTGTCATCAAGCCTTCTTTGGCCACATCCACAGTACGCGAAGCACGAATCAAAGAAATCACTTCGTCAAGGTGATCCAATGCGATGAGCAAACCTTCTAAGATGTGCGCCCGTTCCTCGGCCTTGCGCAAGTCGTATTTGGTGCGCCTAACAATGACTTCCAATCGGAATTTAATGAACTCGTCGATTAATTCCCGAAGGTTCAAAATATATGGCCGCCCATCAACCAAGCATACGTTATTGATACCGTATGAGGTTTGTAGTGGCGTAAACTTGTACAACTGGCTCAGGACTACTTTGCCGATGGCATCTCTACGGATTTCAACCACAACCCGAAGACCCGTACGATCCGATTCGTCGCGAATATCCGAGATGCCTACGATTTTTTTATCATTGACCAAGTCGGCGATCCGGGTTACCAACATCGATTTGTTGACTTGGTAGGGAATCTCCGTGATGATGATGGTTTCTTTACCCGTACTCGAGGTTTCGATTTCAGCTTTTCCACGTAAAACCAATCGCCCTCTACCC
>JBBRGN010000270.1:0-6561 GCA_038240665.1 Chitinophagales bacterium
GATGAACTTTAAATACATGCCTGAAACCGAACTGACTTGGGGCTATCCCGCATCTTTATTGATGATGGTGGTCATTTCTATTTTGATCTGGTTTTGGTTTAAACGCAAACATTGGCTTTGAGCAGGAATGATGTATTAGGGAAGAAATCTAGGTTTGGGTTTAAGTTCTTTTTTCATGTTTTCAATGGGGATTGTTTTCAACTTACCTTTGACGCACTTTTCTGAACACTCTCTGTGAATGATTCCCATAAAAAAAATCCGTGTCCAATCCGTTCGATCCGTGTTTCTGATAAATATCGCGGAACGAGATCCAAAAAACCTTGGGATTCGTACCTGCGGAGCATCTGCTTGCTCCTAAGGATATTTTTTCTTTACCTCTACTAAATTAGCAGTACAAACGAACAACACGAACAGCCAGGCTCATTTTTTTTCATGAAATGAGTCTCATTTAGATCATTCATCACTTCCATTTCATCAACATCAACTGATTTAACTAAGGTTCAGTAGAAAAAAATTATACCAAAAAATCCTAAGATGCCCCCCAATTCATCATTACCTAAATAACTCCTAGTTCCTTACCTACCTTGGTAAACGCCGCCACCGCCTGTTCCAAATGCGCTTGTTCATGTGCTGCGGAAAGCTGTACACGGATCCGCGCCTTGCCCTGCGGTACCACTGGAAAAAAGAAGCCTATGACGTAAATGCCCTCTTCCAACAAACGAGCAGCAAAATTTTGCGCCAATTTAGCATCGTACAACATGATGGGTACAATGGGGTGTTCGCCAGGAATGATGTCAAAACCAGCTTTGGTCATTTCCGTTCTAAAGTAGTTGGTGTTGGCTTCCAATTTATCCCGCAATTGGGTCGACGAAAACAAAATCTCTAAAACCTTTAGGGACGCTCCTACTATGGAAGGTGCAAGGGTATTCGAAAACAAATAAGGCCTTGAACGCTGACGTAAAATATCCACAATCTCTTTTTTTGCCGCCGTAAAACCACCAGATGCGCCGCCCATCGCCTTGCCTAAAGTGCCGGTGATGATGTCAATCCTTCCCATCACATTGCGGTGTTCGTGGGTGCCGCGACCGGTTTTTCCCAAAAAACCAGTGGCATGGCATTCATCGATCATCACCATGGCGTTGTATTGATCCGCTAGGTCACAGATCTTGTCCAATTGCGCAATGGTGCCATCCATCGAAAAGGCACCATCGGTAGAAATCAATTTACGCCGTGCCGTACCTGCCTCTTGTAATTTGGCTTCCAAATCGGCCATATCATTGTGTTTGTAGCGAAAACGCGCCGCTTTACACAAACGAATGCCATCGATAATCGAAGCGTGGTTGAGCTCATCGGAAATGATGGCATCTTCTGCCCCCAACAAGGGTTCAAACAATCCGCCATTGGCGTCAAAAGCGGCAGCATAAAGGATGGTATCTTCGGTGCCCAAAAACTGGGAAATACCCGCTTCCAGTTCTTTGTGAATGTCCTGTGTGCCGCAGATAAAACGTACCGAGGACATACCAAAACCGTGGGTATCAATGGCATTTTTAGCAGCGTCGATTACTTCTGGATTGGCCGACAAACCAAGGTAGTTGTTGGCACAAAAGTTCAATACTTCTTTACCGGAATTGAGGCCAATAGCTGCACCCTGAGCGGTAACGATGATGCGTTCTTCCTTATACAATCCGGCATCCCGGATCTCTTGAATTTCTTGGGTCAATGAGGATTTTACCGAGTACATGTGCTTTGTGTTTTGATTAGACTTGGTGCGACGGTAGCGATTGAAATCAAAAATAGAGATTTTTTCCTTGGTTGAGGCTTATTTTGGAGTACACAGCAGCGCTATGAACTAGAAAATAAACGAAAAAAAAGGGGAAAAGATCATTTTTGAGCCAATCAGCCTACCATCGCACCAACGCTAGTTAATAAACGCTTAAACCGCTGCTAGTTTCTTTTGCAATTGCTGTATCATATCTGCCGTCATGGCTTTTAAATCGTAGTGCGGATGCCATACCCAATCGCGGCGTGCTACCGAATCGTCGATGCTACGTGGCCAACTTTCCGCTATGTTTTGTCGAAAATCTGGCGCGTAATCTACCTTAAAATCAGGCAGATGCGTCTGAATGGCTACTACTAATTCTAGTGGCGAAAAAGATACGCCTGCCAAATTATAACTGGTGTGTACCGTCAAACTTTCCAGCGGTGCCGACATTAAATCAAGTGTACCACGAATGGCATCGTCCATGTACAGCATCGGCAAGCTGGTTTCAGGAGCAAGAAAACAAGTATAATTTTCCCCATGCACTGCCCGATGAAAAATCTCCACCGCATAGTCGGTCGTACCGCCACCCGGCAAAGATTGGTAACCAATGATTCCCGGATAGCGCACTGAACGCACATCTACGCCATATTTTTCGAAATAATATTGACACCAGTTTTCTCCCGCCGCTTTGCTGATGCCGTAGACCGTAGTGGGCTCGGTAACGGTTTCCTGAGGCGTCAAATCTTTCGGTGTATTTGCGCCAAACACCGCGATGGTACTGGGGTAGAACACCCGCAACCCAAAGTTTTTTGCCGTTTCCAATACATTGAATAAACTGCCGATGTTGACTTCCCAAGCCCATTTGGGGTTTTGTTCGCCTCGCGCCGATAAAATAGCTGCCAAGTGGTAAATTTGGGTGACTTCGTATTTTTGAACCAGCTCAGCCATTCGATTGGCGTCGAGCACATCCAAAATCTCAAAAGGGCCGCGTTCTTCAGTTACCACGCCGTTGATATCGGTGGCAATCACTGCATCCCGACCGTGTTTTTGGCGCAACGCCTCCGTCAATACCAGTCCGATCTGGCCGTTGGCGCCGGTGATTAAAATGGTTTCTTTGGTCATTTGGTCAGAGCAATAAAAATGAAGGAGGAAACCTACTCAAGTTGTTCCGTTTTTTTTAACCCCCAGGATTAATACCGGTAAACCAACATTGACGCACTTCCTCTCAATAACGCACAATTTAGAAAAAAGGAGGGATTAATGTAAAACTAGCGGCAGATTTCAATACCCTGGCCAGTCGGGTACCTCGCTGAGGATGTCGTAGGCTTGCTTATTAGGGTTTACTGCGCAAACCAAAGTATCTAATCCATTGGTCATCAATAGATAAGTAACTTGTAGTGGGAGATTGTACATGGCCAATTGATGAAACACTTCGCCATTGACCGCCTCGGATGGCGCTTTGCATTCGACCAACAGAAAGGGATTCATTTGCGCATCAAAAACCAAGACATCACAACGCCGTTGCAAACCATTGATTTTGATGCCCATCTCGATGCGAATGCGGTTGGCGTTGTAATTTTTTTCCAACAATAAATACTGCAAAAAAAGCTGACGCACCCACTCTTCCGGTTGGAGCGTCAGCCATTTTTTGCGGATGGGATCAAAAACAAAACGTTTATCATCCTCTATTTTTATTTGTACCCGCTCCTGAAAACGGGTCAAGTCGAGATCCAACATGGGCTAAGGAACCAAGAGGTTTTTTACCGCAAATTGTCCGTCGACCATCACACGTACGATGTAAAAACCACTGGTCGAAAGATCTCCACGTTCTAGGCTCCATTGGTAAGCTCCTGCCGCCAATGCGCCGCGGTGCAAAGTACGTACTTGTTGTCCAAAAAGATTGAAAACCGCCACTTCAACCTGTTTTCCGGCCGTAGGTAGTTCGGCTTTTACCCAGGTTTGATCGCTCAATATGTTGGGCGATACGCTGAAACCAGCCGCCAATTGTGGATCTTCTACTGCTGTAGTAGACGTTTCCAATTTTTCTTGGGTGTTGACGTTAACGATTTCGTATTTAGTGCCGTTTTTGCGCCAAATTACTGCTGCAATCGTCATGTTCTCTGGCTTGAACGAGGGCGAGAGGATGTATTTTATTTCGCCCGTTGTTTTTGTACCTACAATGGTTGGTTTGTTGGCAAATGCGATCTGCGTTCCAAAAGTGGTCGGGGTCAGCGAGGTGCGCAATACGTTTAAGTGAACGGCAGTGGCTGAACGGCTATCTTGTTCTTCAATCACTTGTTTTTCAATCAAGTAGAAAGCCAAAAAAAGATCGGCAGAGGCTGCTTGAAAAAACTCAATTTTACTGCTTACCGTTACTTCGCGGGTGCTCGATTTGAAGGTAGCACGCAGTGCAGTTTGAGCAATGGGAGCTATTTTTGCGCCATTATCAATTTCAGTTTTAATGGTGGCTTCATCGCCAGCGCTGCCTTGACCAATGAGTTTGGCATTGACAAAAAACCAAGGCTGACTAAAGGTAGTTTCAAAATTGGCCAAAATTTCAGTTGCCGTCGGCGAATACAACCTACTGGCCGTGCTGCGGTGCATGGTTACTACCAAGGCATTTTTAGCATTATCCACCACCATGCGGTCGTAAGCATCCCACGATGAGCCACCGCAAATGGGGCACCAAGTGGCCGCTAGCTTGGTCAATATGCTGCGTTGGGTTTTGGGTACGGTCAAGTCCTGACTCAGCAGCAACGTAAAGGCGCACATGCCGAATAAAGTAAACATCCATTTTTTCATGTCTTCGGGTATTTTAGTGGTCATTGATATATTTCAAAAGCAAAACAGCTTTAATTAACCCGTAGTTCAAGGCATTCCTCGGTCTTTTCAATAATTCTGAAACGCTCGTCCATTCGCAGACCAACTACCCAAATAATGCGCCCATCGCCGTTTTCCAATATCCACAAGCGTTTTTTGCTGATCCGGTCAATTTTTTGATCGCTCAAAAAATTCTGCATCTTACGGCGTCGGCCGCCCATGCCCAAGGGACAAAAAACATCGCCCGCTTGCCAATGTCGCAATACCAAAGGGAACTGCAATTGTGCAGCGTCCACCCAAGCGGTATTGGGATCATCTGAATAGGAAATAGGTGGTTTCTGAGGACGTACGAGGAGAAAAAGACCTGATGGTAGCGGGACTTCAAAGCTATTTTCCGGAATCAAGATCGAGGAAGCGATTGTTTCATCCTTTTTTTCAATCACTAAAGTTACACGATCCAACAACAACTGGTACTGCGGAGCGTAAAAAAATTTTCCAGGTTGCCCATTTTTGATGGCCGTCAGAAGGTTGATGACTTGATCTGGGGTAAAACCATAGGGTTGGAGTAGTCGGTACAGCAGATTGCCCGCCGCAGGATGGCTTTTAAGTGCTTCTACGGCAAAATAAATGACGCCCTGCTCTTCGCGCCAGTAGGCTTGGCGAATGCGTGCGAGCTCTTGTTCAAAAAAATCGGCCAGTTCTTGTAAAAAAGGCAGGTTTTTGGCCACGGTTTCTTCCAGATTGGGATTGATGGTTTTGAGCAACGGCGTCACTTGTTGGCGGATGCGGTTGCGAGTGTAATACGACTCCGCGTTCGAACGATCTTCGCGAAATTCCAGCGCCTCGGCAGCGTGGTAGCGCTCGAGTTCTTCCCTGGTAACCCCCAGCAGCGGACGAATCACCCGGCCATTGACTTTGGGAATACCCAGCAATCCGAGCAAACCAGTGCCTTTGGTGAAATTGTAGAGGATGGTTTCCACATTGTCGTTGGCATGATGGGCCGTCACGATCCAATCGTAGCCTTCTTGCGTGCGCAAGTTTTCCAACCATTCATAGCGTTGCCAACGCGCTGCCGTCTGAATGGAGATTTTTTTTTCTTCGGCAAAGGCCTGGGTAGCAAATCGAGTACTGAAAAAGGGCGCCTCATACCGTGCCGCCAATTGGCGTACAAAGGCTTCGTCTCCTTCCGAGTCTGCTCCGCGCAACTGAAAATTGCCATGCGCAATGCCCAGCTCATATCCAGCACAAAAAAACAGATCGGCCAACACCGTCGAATCTTTTCCTCCGCTTACGGCCAGCAGAAAACGCTGCTCAGCGCTGCTGCTGGGGATTTGCAGCAAGGCCGTGCGGAAGGTTTTTAGTAAAGTGGTCGAGTTGGCATTCAAGGTATGGGAGGCTACTGATCGAATAAAAGAAAGATTTTTAATGCGTTAAATGCTTCGATTAAAAGCTTTGTTCAAAAATTTTAAAAATGCTGAACAACCCGAAAATAAGCTTTTAATCCAAATATTTCCCCTATTCCACCACCATCTGCGCCGTCTCCCCACAAATCTGATTCAACAACACCGTTTTTCCCTGCGTCATCTTTGTGATAAACCCCGCATCGCCATGCCGGATGGTCAACAATTCCAAACCGCGGTGTACTTTCATCTCAAAATGTTGGGCAGTAGCCGCCACAAAACGATCCACCTTGTCTTGCTGGTCATTGACGGCCAAGTAGAAAGTCATGGCGGTATTTTGAACCAGGTTCACCTGCAAACGCAGTTCGGCAACCCGCTGAAACAACTCGCTGAGATGTACCTCCGATACAAAGGAAAAATCGCGGGTGGTAACCTCCAAAAAGGCTTGGTTTTTTTCCATCATCACCATTGGCGGATAACTTACCTCCACATCATGGGCAATGTAAGTACCGGGCGCACTGGGGTCTAAAAAAGATTTTACGTAAAGTGGGATGTTTTTGCGCTCCAACGGACCAGTCG
>JBBRGN010000271.1:0-6548 GCA_038240665.1 Chitinophagales bacterium
CAAGCCAGCGAAGGCCGATTGACGATCCGCGATGCCAAGGGCTCGATCGTGTACCGCTTGAAAGCCAATTACAACTCCGGTTGGAATCAGGTGACCATCAAGCAAAGTGAATTGAAGGCCGCAGGAGTGTTGTATTACACCCTGGATACGCCAGACTTTACCGCAACCAAGAAAATGGTCTTGGTCAATAAGTAAACACTTATTACGGATTATAGCTAAAATTGCGATCTACTAAGAAGAAACTTTTAGTAGGTCGCAATTTTATCAAGGAAGTGGTAAATATTTTTTTTTGCAAAAGACCGGCGTTTGTTACATTAACTAGAGGTCAGGTTTTGTATTTTTTTATTGTAAATATTTGATTTTAAGATAATTATTTTTTATTTTTTTCATTAAAAAATAAAAAATGTTACGTAAGCCACATCAATATGGGGTTTTGAAAACGAAAAAAGCTAGATATTTGTTAGATGAAAGTACGGTGAAAGCCACATATTCAACAAACAAAACATAATCCGACATTCCCCACCCCTTTGTACCGTTTTTTTATTTATTAAATTATTGATAATCAACACTTTAACGAAAATTAGCAAAAATAGGGTCAAAACGACTTGGCTCAAAAATCTTTGCTTCCATGCAATTTGGTGCTTTTGGGTTTAAAGTTGAGATTTTTTAATTAATTTGTGCATAAATTGTTTTTTAGTGAAAAAATGTAAATAACTGATAATCAGCAAATTAATAAATATTAAAAACGCCAATTAGGGGTGGGGAATGTCGGATAATGTTCTAGTGGATAAATTTTGTTCGACTAAAATCACATTTGCACATTATTCTTTTGAATAGTTGAGGTATAAGGAATTTCAAAATCATATACCCAATTCTTGTTTTCTATTACTGCATTCTACTAGTAACAAAATCGAGGATTAAGATGCAAAACGGTTGTATGGAGCTCTTTACAGAGATAAGGATGCTATTGCCTATTGGTATTAAATGTACTTTTTCAAAGGGGCATCTACAATTCAAATTGCATTTTTCTTGAAGGAGAAGGTATAGGATACGCTGTGTATCTTATGCCTTCTATTTTTTTCTTCAATTCTAATAAACTTCTAGTCAATTTTGGACTTTCTCTACCCCTTCGCAATGATCCCACAACAAGATTCCAAAATTTGCCAGTCTCTTTTTTTGCCAAACTGCCTACATAGAGCGGCTATTCGCTTCAAAAGATAGTTGTCTGGTAGCTAATTAACCTAGCCCAAATGGAAATTTTATTATCAACTCATTTTTTAACTAAGATTTCCCAGAAAGACATATAGATAATTTTTTGTTATTAGCGTTCTAATTAGATGGCCTAAGTCTTAATTGATTTAGGTCACTTTTTTTTGTAAAAAATTGATTTTCAAATAACTGAAATAAGATACGCAAATTTTTCCATTAAGGGAACAAGCAAAGCTTGAATAGCGTTGATGATGTGTGCCTCGAAACTATTGTTCACCCCAAAAATGATGACATGGAAGAATTGAGACAACAAAAAAATGGGACTAAAATTCACCTCAGAGTAATGCCAAATGAACTCCTGTATGAGCTAAGCGAATGGGGAAGCGTTGATGAGGTGGCTATTGCGTATGAAGGTTTGGGAAAAACGATCACCAACAACCAAAAGGTTTATCAGATTTGGTTGTATGCGAGTATTGCGTTTGTATTTTTTGGGATAGTATGGTTGCAAGCTTTATTATCTACTGGTGAATGGATGTTTACCCCGCTGGTATTTATCTTTTTGGGAGCATCGTTTTATTGGGCGTTCGTAACGACCAAGGAATCGTACTGGAAATTACCGTTATCCAACGGAAGGTATGTTTTTATACTTAAAAATATGCCTTCAGAAGAGGAGGTAGACGAGTTGATTGATGCCATCTATGCTCAACGCGACATATACCTAAATGAGGAATATGGCGTTATTAACCCGCTCATTAATTACGATGTACATTTAGATAACTTCAAGTTTCTTAAGCGGTTGGACGTTTGGGATGAAGAGAGATACAAGATGGAGAAAGATAAACTGGATGCAACTTTTGGACAAAAAAAGCAATTGATTGGATTTAGTTATCAACAAAAGTAGGACGAAAAAATGGAAAGATTGATCATGAATTAAAAAATATTCAGTATACCTGATTATTTTTATGAAATAATGAAAACCAGAAAGGAGGTGAGTAACAACGCTCGTCTCCTTTCTGATTTAACACACGGAGTGAAATTATCAATACCAAATTTAAAATGTCTGCAATACAAATCATCAAAGACCTGATTGCCAAAGCCCGCATGGAAGAAGCCTTGAATCAGTTGGACAACATCGCACCCAAGGATCTTCAGAATGATGTGATTTCCCTAAAAGGTAGATTTGCGGAACTCCGCCGTGATGTCATGAGAGGTGTTCTCACCACCGCTGAAATTAATGTAGGCAATGCTAAAATTACGGCCTCTGCATTAGGTCTTTGTAGAGAAATAGAAGCGCGCTCGTCAAGTAATAACGCGGTATCTGAAAGCAGAGAAAGCAGCAGAGACGGCATTGCACCTCCTCCTGGAGGATGGCCAGTAATCAAGGTAGAGCCATTTGAGGGTACGATCAGCGTACCCCAAGGTGCTGATGGCAAAACCAAGGTGTTGTTTGCAACTGCCAGCCCTCAAAACCTGCGCCCATTGGCAGTAGATCAAGAAAGTAGATACGTCTTAATTGAATCGCAGGGTAAAGCATTGAATATCATCGTCTGCCCAAATACCGATCGCGATAGTATGATTAGTATGGTGACCTTCGAGAAACCTCAAATTATCCATTTTTCGGGTCATGGTACCACGGGCGGTCTGGAGACTATTGATCCTAGAACCCAAAATTCGATTCAATTACACAACGATGATCTAGTAGATATGTTTGGGCTATTTAAAGAGCTAGGGACCAAATGTGTGGTGCTTTGTTCTTGTTGGTCCTATGAACAAGCCAAAGTAATATCTGAATTAGACATCCCTGTAGTGGGAATGTTGCAACCCGTTGATGATGAGGTAGCAATTAAATTTTCTCGTGACCTCTACTACAGTTTGCTGAGTAACAACCCTCTGGATCTCATTTTTAAAACCGCGCGTTTGAAAGTCAAGCAGGAAAGCCGTGAAATTCCTTCACTTTGGTTGGGCGGTAAAAGAATTGCCTAAATCGCAATCAATCTCTTTTGATCCGCAACACCCAAAATGAAAGCGCATCCATAAATAATTCGGGCTCATTGTCTTTCAATATCAGCGTACGTTCTTGAGGTTTAATGGCTTCGGGTAACTCTTGGCTATTTTGAACGGACAATCTATCCGATTTCAACTCCAACAGCTGCACTTGCCGTTCTTTGTTGCTGATCCCTTTGATTTTAAGACGAACCCGGCGAGGCACAATTCCAGTGTTGGCGATTTTTATTACCAGCTCATTTTGTTTTTCATCAACTACAGCTGAGGCAAAAAATGATTCCTGACCAGTGATGGGTTTCCCCTCATTTAGGATCGGCAAGGTATGGTCGCCTTTGTAAGTAGAATACAGTTGTTGTACGTAATAATCCGGAGTTTTGACTACTTGAAGGTTGTCATACCAGATTAGATTTGGTCGCCATTGCCAGGCTTCGTAATGGGCAAAAAGCGGTGCATAAGAAGTCATTTGTACCACATCGGCATTGCGTTCCAGTCCAGTCATGAAAGCAGCTTCCGCCAAGGCCGACTCAAAAGAGTTGTCGCGTGTAGTCGTGTGTGCTGCGTACTCGCCTGCGAAAACCTTTGGGCCTTTACGATCGTAGTTGTCATAACGCGCCGCCTGGGAATAAAACCAGCGTGGCGAACGGTAATAATGTTCATCTACCAAGTCTGCGCCGATCTTGCGCATTTCCGGCCATAAGTATTCAAATTCTTTGCCTTCCGCAAAGGGTCCTGAACCGCCAATGATGCGCATGTTTGGATATTTGGATCGAATTGCTTTGACAAAAATAGGTAGACGTTCTATGTATTCTGGTCCCCACTGTTCATTACCAATGGCGATGAATTTCATGTTAAAAGGGGTTGGGTGTCCCATCTCGGCGCGTATTCTGCCCCAAGTGGAAGTAGCGGAACCATTGGCGAATTCGATCAAATCCAAGGCACTTTGTACATAGCTACCTATACTGTCAAGCGGAACCTTACATTGGTCGCCTTTACAAGAAAATTGACAGGCCAGACCACAACTCAAAACGGGAAGCGGCTCCGCCCCGATGTCTTCGCACAATTGAAAAAACTCGAAAAAACCCAGTCCGTAAGATTGGTAATAGTCGGGCGTGAGGCGGTATTTGAACTCGTAATTCCAACGGTTTTCATTAAATGGGCGGTTTTCGGGTTTGCCCAAAGTGTTTTTCCAATTGTAGCGCGTACCTATGTTGTTCCCTTCTACCACACAACCGCCTGGAAAGCGCATGACGCCGGGGTGAAGATCAGCCAGCGCTTGGGTCAAATCTTGTCGCAACCCACCCGGGCGATTTTTCCAGGTTTTGGCAGGAAAAAGGGAGATATGATCCAGGTCAAGCTGCCCGGTCGTGATCAAGGTAAGCCGGAATTTGGCTTTAGGATCCGTAACGGTCGCTTCAATACTACACTGTAGCGGTCGCCAAGTAGCAGCAGCGGCTTCGCATTCCACCGAGCCAATGACTTCATTGTTGCTGCTAATCAATTCCATGAGCAGTTTTAGAGGTTTACCTGCCGACGTACGCGCATAGAAGGAGCAATTGTATTTTTCCCCTTTACGAATTCCAATTCCGCGAAATCCTTCATTCTCCAATCCAGTACCACTGAGTTGATTGCTGTAATTAAGCTGGACATAGTGCGGGTTGCGCAAAAATGCTGGGTTTTTATCCGCTACCTGAACACCACCAAAAATCAACCAACCCACAAAAGGTTGATTGAACTCAAAAGAACGGTTTTTGATCAATTCTCCATAGAGCCCACCATCAGCCCCAAAGTTAATGTCTTCAAAAAAAACGCCATACATCGTAGATTGAATAGGTACGCCGAGCTGGGTTGCATCGAGGTTGAAAATCATTTCGCCATTGGTTTGGGCGGTGCTGATTTTACCTGAAAGGAATAAAAATAAGAAAAAAAAATGGACGTATTTCATGATAAAGACTTTGAAAAGTATGGTTTTTTAAACTTAAGTTTTTTTTGACAATCTGCATTAGTCTAAGGGGATCAATCGTGAGAAAAAATTTCACAAAAACTTAATCAGCGTACAAAAAATTTGGTTCTACTATAATTTTACCTTTATAATCAGGGAAAAACTTCCGCCACTTCCGCCAACTCCAAAAAACCAAATATGAATTTTTTTACTGGCGCTTTTTCCGCATTGCTCCTTTTGGCAATGGTTGCTTGTAATTCGAAAATGTCTAAGGCCATCCAAGCAGAAGGATAGAAATCGGCATTGCGATTCCCCGCAAATCTGAAAATCAATGAAATTCAGGTGTTGGGTACGCACTACAGCTATGCCCAGCCGGTTGATACAGCATTGAATTATATTGATCCCATCCTGGAGCGGGTGATGGGCGGTTTTCCATGGATATGCCTTACTTCAAAGGGCAGCCATCATTGGAAGACCGCGCAATGTTTGTTCAATCTGTTACAGGGTAACCCAATGCTGGTTTTTTGTTGCTGGACAATGCTTTGATGAGAAAAAACAAAATTCAGGACGCGGTGAAGAAAGACTACCTGGTGCGCACGCGTTCGGATATTGATACTTACGAGGCCAAAGTAAACGATAAAGCCCGCTCCCTGGCTGCTTTTGAAAGTGGAGCGTTGGTAGTTTCTACTGATTATTTTAAACCTAGAAACGGCTACAAAACGGATTATTACATTGTATTGCCTGGCGCTCAGCCAGCACGCATCAATCCACTGAATGGCAGCAAAAAATAAAGATAAAAACCATAAAGTAGGACAAGCTTTTTTGTAGTTCTCAACTTTCCAGGTTTCAAAAACCTGGAAGGTTTTTTTATTTGCGAAAATGCCTATAAGTATAGTAAAATACATTTTTGTGTTAAGCATTTTTTCTTACAATGTATGTTAATTCTAACCTATCTAATGTTAATTTTGGTGGTGCTTTTGGAGTGCAATGTGAACATTCTGTTAATTGAAAAAATGGCCTAAACTTCCCAGCTAAACCTTGGTTACGCTGATGAATTTCAACTCATCAACAATTTAAAACCAAACAAATGAACATCGTAGAAACCGCAGTAGCCAATGGCTCTTTTAAGACACTCGTTGCAGCAGTAGCAGCAGCTGAATTGGTAGAAACACTAAGCAGCGCTGGTCCATTTACTGTATTTGCACCCGTTGATGATGCTTTCGCAGCATTGCCTGCAGGAACCGTTGAATCTTTGATTTTGCCTGAAAACAAAGCACAATTGGCTGGTATCCTGACTTACCACGTAGTAGCTGGCAAAGTAATGTCTGGCGACTTGTCTGACGGTATGGTAGCGGCTACTGTAAACGGTGGCAACATCACCATCCACATCCAGGAT
>JBBRGN010000272.1:0-6526 GCA_038240665.1 Chitinophagales bacterium
TTGGCTAATGGCATCGTTGTCGATGGCTATTACGACCGACAAAGCTATAACAACCCTTTTTTATCCGCATCAGAAACAATAAAAATAGCCAGCCTCCAAGGCGAGTGGAAATCCAGCGATGACCCCAAAGCAAAGATAAAAATTGCCGCAGGCCGCTATCAAGACTGGTACGATGGAAAACAAGTGGAGACTTTTTTATACATTTATTATCCCAACTGTCCGAAAGACTGTAACCCGATGGTCTCCATCCCTTGTCTGAAGATAATCGGACAAGACGAGGTTTGTTACGTCATCGTTAAAGTTAATGTACAGTATTTGGAGCTGTTGCCAATTGGCGGTACGGGTAAAACCAATAAATACTATCGATTGACTGAATAGTTGGGAGTTTGAATGTTTAATTTTTTTAAAATACCTAACCATTTTGTAATGAAGAAAATACTATTATTTGTTTGTTGTGTCTTCACAACTTCTCTGGCCTTTGGACAAGCCAAATTGGTAGAAAAAATTGTCAAAAAAGGATCAGAAATCATCATTCCTTACACCAAGTACGTATTGCCCAATGGCCTAACGGTGGTCATCAGTGAAGACCATTCCGACCCCCTCGTACACGTGGACGTCACCTACCACGTGGGTTCCGCGCGCGAAGAGATCAATAAATCTGGTTTTGCGCACTTTTTTGAACACATGATGTTTCAAGGTTCTGACCATGTGGGCGATGAGCAACATTTTAAAATTGTAACTGAATCCGGAGGAACGCTGAATGGCAGCACCAACCGCGATCGCACCAACTATTACGAAACCCTACCCGCCAATCAATTGGAAAAAGCCCTCTGGTTGGAAGCTGACCGCATGGGTTTTTTATTGGATGCCGTAACCCAACAAAAATTTGAGGTTCAACGCGCTACCGTTAAAAACGAACGTGGCCAAAACTACGACAACCGCCCTTACGGCCTAGCAGGTGAATATTCCGCCAAAAACCTCTACCCTTATGGCCATCCCTACAGCTGGTTGACCATCGGTTATGTGGAAGACCTCAACCGGGTAGATGTTAAGGATTTGAAAAATTTCTTCCTCCGCTGGTACGGCCCCAACAATGCCGTGATCACCATCGGTGGCGACCTCAATACCGCCGAAGCCATCAAATTGGTTGGCAAATATTTTGGATCGATACCCCGCGGCGTAGAGGTAAAAAACACCGTTTTACCTCCCGTTTCCTTAACGCAAGACCGCTATGTATCCTACCAAGACAACTACATCAAATTTCCTCGTTTGGTGGTTACTTACGCCTCGGCACCCTACACCAGCAAAGACGATGTAGCTTTGTCTTGTTTGGCAGAAATCATTGGTCAGGGTAAAAGTTCGATTTTTTACGAAAAATTCGTCAAAACTCAGAAAGCTTCCCAAGCCGCCGCCTTCAACCGCGCGACCGAACTGTCGGGAGAGTTTTCGCTCAACATGGCCCCTTTTCCCGGACAGAAACTGAGCGAGATGGAAAAAATCATGCGCGAATGTTTTGCTGTTTTCGAACAACGCGGCGTAAGCGATGAAGCCCTACAACGTTTCAAAGCCGGACAAGAAGCCAGTATCATCAACGGTCTACAAAGCGTAGCCGGTAAAGTATCGCAATTGGCCTTCAACCAAACCTTTTTTGGCAACCCCAATCAAATCCCTACCAACCTCCAGGAGATCCGGGAATTGAAAAAAGAAGACGTCGTCAATGCCTATAACCGCTACATCAAAGGCAAAGGCGCGGTGGTCCTCAGTATCTATGCCAAAGATCAACCCGATGTAGCTGCTGCCGACAATTACAGCATCGACAAAACGGGTTACAAAGCGCCAGATTATGGCTACAACGGCTTGCTATACAAAAAAGGCAAAGACGTATTTGACCGCAGCGTACAACCTACCGCTGGCCCCAATCCGGTGGTAAAAGTCCCCGCAGTTTGGCAAGGAACACTCGACAATGGAATCAAAGTAATTGGCGCCTTGAACGATGAAATCCCCACCGTTACCGTGGTGCTCAGCATCAAAGGCGGACACCTCATGGAAGCCAACGATAAATCCAAAGCGGGAGTGGCCTCCCTCACGGCCCAGTTGATGAACGAAGCCACGCAGAAATATACCTCGGAAAACATGAGCTCTGAACTTGAAAAACTTGGTAGCTCCATCAATTTTGTTGCTGGTGAAGACGAAATCACCGTGCAAGTGTTCAGTTTGAAAAAAAACCTGGACAAAACCCTGGCCTTGTTGGATGAAAAACTGCTGCACCCAAAATTTGATCCGGCCGATTTTGACCGCCTCAAAAAACAAGCGCTGGTGGGCATCAAAAACCAACAAACCCAACCAACCTTTACGGCTACCGATGTTTTCAACAAGCTGCTGTACGGATCCGACAACATCCGCTCCATCGCCCCTTCGGGTACCGAAGAAACCCTAGGCCGCGTGACCGTAGACGACGTCAAAGCCTTCTATGCCAACTATTGCTCGCCCAAGGTTACCCAAGTGTTGGTGGTCGGCGACATCCAGCAAAGCGACCTACTGCCCAAATTGGCCTTTCTAGGCAAATGGCAGGGAAAAAATGTCGCGATGCCAACCATCGCCGCTGCCAAAGCCATCGATAAAACCCGCATATACCTGGTCAACAAGGACAAGGCCGCGCAATCCGAAATCCGCATCGGTTTTGCTGATCCCAGCATGACCTACGATGCCACTGGCGAATACTACAAAACCAATTTAGCAAATTACGTGCTCGGTGGCGCATTCAGCAGCCGCATCAACCTCAACCTCCGCGAAGACAAAGGTTGGACTTATGGCGCACGCAGCGATTTTTCCGGCAACCGCTTCGATACCCGCTTTACCGCTTCCGGCGGCGTAAAAGCCTCCGCATCGGACAGCTCGATCGTAGAATTCATGAAAGAAATCCAGAACTACGCTACTGGCGGGATCAACGATGCCGAATTGGAATTCATGCGCAATTCCATCGGACAAACCGATGCGCGCAGGTACGAAACCGGTTTTCAAAAAGCGGCCTTTTTGGGGCGTATTTTGGAATACAACCTCCCGGTAAACTATACCGAATTGCAAAACAAGATCGTGAAGACCATCAGCAAAGAAGAGATCAGCGCGCTGGCCAAAAAGCACTTGCCTTACGAGAAAATGGTCATCGTGATCGTTGGCGACAAGGCTTTGTTTGGCGAGCGTTTGAAAAAATTGGGTTACGAAGTCATTCAGTTGGATGAGTTTGGTAAACCAGTTGCGAATTAAGAAATGAGCTTTTGAGGAGCTTGGTGAACGGCAAATGAATACGGGGTATTTGTTTGCCGTTTTTTTTGGGGGGGGGGAGACTTTTAATTTCAAAACATCAAAGAAAATTTTTGTTCGAAAAATATTTTCACTAGTTTACATCTGGAAAAAAATCATGTGGAAAGTGTAGAAATAGAGGCTAAATAATATAGCAAAATATCAATCCCTTGAATATTTAAAAAAAGTAAAAGTTGCGCTCCGAATAAGCAGGAGTTTTTATATCAAAAACGTTTAAATTAAAAAATATTTACATGCAATTATTCCCTAAAAAAGACTACCTGTCTAGTCTATCCAACGGTTTTTCAATCACCATTCTATCGCTTGCTTTGGGTTTGATGAGCCACTCCATTTGCTGCCAAAACAAAAAAATGACGGTCGCCATCAACATCAGCCTACGGGTAGATACCACAAAAGTGAGATTGTACCAGCAAAATGTTCCAGACGAGAATGTAAATATAAAGACCCTGGTATTGAAGATGAAATACGGAGATTCAGAAATTCTGAACCCTAAGGATGCCAAAGAACTGGAAGAAGGAGGTTGCAACATCATCAGTGTTGACGTAGTTTATACCAACTACCGCAAACAGGATTTTCAAGACAACCTGAACCGTAAAAGAATAGCCGAGCTCTATTTCCTATTGCCTGACGTATTTACCCAAACCATGACGCAATGGAAATATGTAGAACAATTGGGTTACACTACCGAAGAAGATGCTAAAAAACTCTTTCACGGTATTGTGGTTAAATATGTGAAGTTCGCCACTTACAAGCCTTCTTCTTTGTCATCGATGTTTGGCGACTTAAATGACAAGACCCTTGCTGACACCATGCTGTACAAGGTTTTCAACAAGTACATCAAATTTAAAGAAGAATTGATTAGTATCGACCTTACTGGTAGCATGTCGCCTTATTATTTTCAAGTATTTGCTTGGTTGAAGTTGAAGAAAAATACCACTCCCTTAAATTTTTCCTTTTTCAACGACGGCGATAGCACGCCCGATTATTTGAAAAGAATGGGGAATGTTGGCGGAGTCTATCTTTTTCGCAGCAATTCCATAGATACCATTACCTCTTATGCGTACAACTGTATTTCGAACGGATCAGGAGGGGACACGCCAGAAAACAACATCGAATCCATTCTAAAAGGAGTAAAAAAATTCCCAACTACGAAGGAAGTAATCATGTTGGTAGACAACTGGGCCGATATGCGCGATTACAACATGATTTATGAAGTCAAAACTCCAGTGCGGGTTATAGTTTGTGGTACTGACTTTTACGGTTTTACGGTTCCTGTCAACCCACAATACCTTGATTTGGCGAGAAGAACTGGGGGTTCTATCCACACCATTGAAGAAGATATTTTGGATCTTGCTAAAAAGAAAGAAGGAGAAGAAATAAGTGTTGGAGGTACAAAATTTGTCATCCGGGGCGGGAGGTTTGTAAGAAAATGATGAAGAAAAAAGATGGAAGATAAAGGAGCTATTGTTTTGAGTGGCTCAATTTATTAAGTCTCCCTAACAACTAAGTAAAATCCAATTTAAAAATCAACCTCAACTCAAAAAACTCAATTTTGATGACAATTGCCTAACTCCACTTACTAGAGTTGGTGCAACAGTAGACTGCTTGGTCGAAAAACCGGACATCAAGGACTATCTCGTAAACAAGTTTGACCATCATGACGAGGAATAAAAAAATAGCTGTTCCGGCCGCCATTGAGGTATTAAAAATCAGGCCTTCATCTTTAGTTAGGGCATTTTCTTAACCACTTTTGGAGTTCAACCCAATATCAAACACCACTTTAAAAGAATCGCTCCATGAGATGGATTTTGCCGACAATTGTAGTTTCTCAGTTTTTTTGTACCTCGCTTTGGTTTGCTGGTAATGCCGTTTTACCCGATATCATCAAAAGCTTGGACCTAGAATCCGGTTTTTTAGCCAACCTTACCAGTGCAGTTCAATTCGGTTTTATCAGCGGTACTTTGGTTTTTGCCCTTTTGTCGCTCGCTGATCGGTTTTCACCTTCGCAAGTCTTTTTTTCTTGTTCCATTGTAGCGGGTATCACTAATCTGGGTATCTGCATCGAAGGGATAAGCGTTTGGGGTTTATTGGCTACTCGGTTTTGCACTGGTTTTTTTCTGGCCGGGATCTATCCAGTAGGGATGAAAATCGCTGCAGATCATTATCAAAAAGGACTGGGCAAATCACTTGGATTCCTCGTTGGCGCTTTGGTATTGGGTACAGCTTTTCCTCATTTTTTAAAGAGTGTAAGCACCGATTTACCTTGGAAATACGTCATCTACTCCCTATCTGGACTTTCTTTTTTTGGTGGTTCAGTTATGCTCGCCTTGGTTCCAAACGGCCCTTTCCGAAGATCAGGTCAGGGTTTGCGATTTACGGCATTTTTAAGCGGTTTTGAAAATCAGAATTTTAGATCTGCTGCTTTTGGATATTTTGGACACATGTGGGAGTTGTATACTTTTTGGGCTTTTGTCCCGGTGATGTTGACCGCTTATCAACTTCATTTTCCTGAAAAAGTACTGAATGTTCCGTTTTTGTCTTTTCTGATTATTGCCTTTGGAAGCATGGCTTGTGTAATCAGTGGATACCTATCCCAAAGTTTTGGGACAAAAAAAATAGCCACCCTGGCCTTGGGCCTATCCTGTTTGTGTTGCTTCGGTTCGCCCTTTTTCTTGTATCATCAATCCCTGCCAGTGTTTATTATATTTTTGTTTTTCTGGGGATTGGTAGTCATTGCTGATTCTCCCCTATTTTCAACCCTCATTGCCCAAAACGCCCCCGAAGCGACCCGTGGAACCATGCTCACCTTGGTCAACTGCATAGGATTTTCCATTACCATTGTCAGCATACAATGCGCCAAAATTGGCTCCAACTTCATCAATCCCCAGTACCTCTATTTGTTTTTAGCACTGGGACCATTGATAGGTATTGCTGCTTTGATGAGATCCGGGAATTTTTAAGCTACTACAAACTTTAGAGCTCTTCGAGGTAGATACTAATTTCATGCGTTAGTCCTAGCCCTGAATAAAGATTGTGTAAAACAAAAAAAGAATAAATAACTTTACTTCAACTCAACTGACAACCCAAAAAGTTAGCCTTCGTCATTAATAACAACACCCAACCGCAACATGTCAACATCAAGAAGCCTAACAAGTAAGAACCTTCATCAGCTAAGAATCCTGATCACCTCCATCGTTACCATGTT
>JBBRGN010000273.1:0-6502 GCA_038240665.1 Chitinophagales bacterium
CTTCATTAACCGCGATTACGAAGTGGAACTAACGTTTAACATCGAACCGGAAAGTTATACTTGGTACGTAGTGGAATGATAATTTGCCTTCAAATTGAATAAAAAATATGTCAAGCGAAAACGTTCATTCTTTTCTCCAAATCCACCCCCGCGACAACGTGTTGGTGGCATTACAAGATTTACCGCAGGGCAAAACGATTGCTTTTGGCGGCAAAACAATTGACCTTAAAACCCCCATTGCTGCCAAACACAAGCTCAGTTTGCAAAACCTGGCCATCGGCGATCCGGTGATCATGTACGGCGTACTAGTGGGCCGAGCCACCCAGGCTATCGCGCTTGGCGAAGCCATTGCCACCTACAACCTCAAACACGAAGCCGAAGGTTACGGATTGGACAAGCGCCAAAGCCATCATTGGCAGGCGCCCAATCTGGATCATTGGAAAAACCGTACTTTCCTAGGATATCCGCGCAGCGATGGTAGGGTAGGGACGCGCAATTACTGGTTGGTGATCCCGCTGGTTTTTTGCGAAAACCGTAACATCATGATCATGAAAGATGCCTTGGAACGCGAGCTCGGTTTTGCCCAACCCGAAAAATACCGCAGCCAGGTTCAACAGCTTTTGAGTATGCATCAGCAGGGAAAAGTGTCAGACATGGATCAATTGGAAACGCTGGAAGACCAATCGACCCCCATTTTCCCAAATCCTATTTTTCCCAATGTGGACGGCATCAAATTCTTGACCCACGAAATGGGTTGCGGCGGTACCAACCAAGACTCCCAAACTTTGGCTGCGGTATTCGCCGGGTTTTGTTTGAATCCAAACGTAGCGGGGATCACCGTGTTGAGTTTAGGGTGTCAAAAAACGACCTTGGAAGACTTGCAAAGTGAGATCCAACTGCGCAGTGCCCATTTCGACAAACCCATTTTGTACTTCGATCAACAAACTTACGGTACGGAACATGCTTTGATGACTACCGCCATTCGCGAAACCTTCAAAGGCATCATCGAAATCAATAAAATAGACCGGCAACCCATGCCCTTATCCAAGTTGAATGTAGGCTTGAAATGCGGCGGTTCCGATGGTTTTTCGGGCATCTCTGCCAATCCCGCCTTGGGCTACTTATCGGATGTATTGACCTCCTTGGGCGGCGACACGCTCTTGGCAGAATTCCCTGAACTTTGCGGCGTAGAACAAGCCTTAATCGACCGCTGTGAACGCCTAGAAGATGCTGAAAAATTCATCGTACTCATGCAGGAATACGCTGCCCAAGCAGCAGCCGTAGGCGCAGGGTTTGACATGAACCCCTCCAAGGGCAACATCAAAGATGGCTTGATTACCGATGCCATCAAATCAGCAGGTGCAGCAAAAAAAGGCGGAGATGCGCCCGTTGCGAGTGTGCTGAACTACACCGAACAACCCACTCGCCCCGGTTTGCATTTGTTGTGTACGCCCGGCAACGACGTCCTGGCAACCACGGGCATGGCCGCCTCGGGTGCGAACATCATCTTGTTTACTACGGGGCTAGGTACGCCAACTGGCAATGCGGTGACGCCAACCGTGAAAATATCCACCAACACCCGACTGGCCGAGCGCATGCCTGACATCATCGACTTCAACTCAGGTAAAGTCATTTCTGGCGAAGAAACGATTGTCCAAAATGGTGCGGCTTTGTTGGAATGGGTGATTGGTTTGGCTTCGGGTAACTACCGGGCTAAAGCAGAATTGCTGGGACAAGATGATTTTATTCCTTGGCGTAGAGGGGTGAATTTGTAGCTATGGAAAGGTTTTGAACCGAATATTCCCTGTGACCAAATAAAATTCGCGAACACGCTACAAATTCAAGACAAAGGTGTAATAGAAGCACTATAGGAGCGAAGCTGATCACTCCTTTTGGCCTAAAAAACCAGCGTGCAAGGTTGGGCTTGGATTTTCAGGAGTCGCTGAACAGTTGTATTCGGCAGCACAAGAAGGCAAGGCTCAAAATGTTGCCTTGTTGTCCACTTTACCCTACACCCACACCACGAATACATTTTTTCCTTGAACAGTTACCCAACTGCTTTTCCAAGATTTCTTTTTGGAATGGTCAAAAATAAGTAAGTATCCGACGCTCAAGGATAACTGATTCAGGTAATCAGTTAGCTGATCCATGCCATCGGCGTGGGCTTCAGCGCCACGCCAAATTTTTAATTCTACAATGTACTTGTGTTGGAAATAAGTGATGACTACATCCAAACGTCGCTCTTCGGAAATCTGAGGTTCTTTAAAATCATAACCCGAACCGTTGATGATGGGTTTGATAAATGCCAAAAACACTAGCCGTCCATTTCTTTCCAAGAAGTCACGGTCTTTAGCGCTATAATGTTCTTTCATAAAGGCCTGAAATTTGAGTAATATAGCCTCTATGTTTAGGCGATTATCGGGCAATCGAAACCCTCTGGGAACATTGTATTCCCCTAAAAGCACTTGAGAGGTAGCTTTAGAAGTTATATAAGCATAAATAATCTCCTCGTAAATGCGGTTGTGGATACTAATGCCCTCTCCATTTTTGATGATCCCGTACATTAAGCCCAAACTGACAGTAGGGTCGTGGATAGAATAACTTTGGAACTCTATTTCAATCAAGCTTTTGTAGGCTAGATTGTACAAGGCTGGGTTGTTTTCCAGGTTTTTGATCAAGGCATCAAAATTGGTATTGGTTTCTCTAACGATCATGGATGCAGCAACTTCTATATCTTCGGAGCTCCAAATCTGTTCGGTTTTTGTAGGCAAAATTTGTTCATCAATGGTTTTACATAATTTGCTCACCAAAAAAGGATAACCCGAAGTGTAATAAAACAATTGCTTAGCAATCAATTCAGCATCAAGATGAACGCCGCAATCCCTAGCATATTCCCTCAGCATTGGCACAATTTCTACCGGTTGTAAGTTCATGTCTACTCTAAACTCGGTGGCAATATTCCATGGAGAATTGAATTTTTGTTCATCTTCTGGGCGCAATTTGAGTTTTATCGACTTTACATCGTGTACTCCTGCTAAAATGACGGAATGGAACGTTTTAGCAAGATCTTGTGCCAGGTATTTGTTCCTCAACAAGGCCAAAAAATCAATAAACAATTGATTGTTGCTACTTTTATCCACTTCGTCAATCAGCAACACCACCTGCTTTTCGGTTTTCCCCATCAAAGCAGTGATTACCTCAGAAAGCTGTAGTAAGCTAATGGTATCTTTTGACGCCTCCTTTAACCAATTTGTCCATTCTGGTATTCGATATTGTGCATAATCGGCTAGTAAATGCAGAAAACCTTGACAAAACAACTGCTCATTTTGAAAAAAAACTGCTGCCAACCCCTTCAAAACTGGTATTAAAAACAATGTAATTACTATTTTTTTCTAAAATTTCGGCAAGCGCATATAAAATAGTCGTCTTACCGTATTGTCGAGGACGATTGATGATGAAATAATCACCAGCTTCTACCATTTGGATGGTTTGAACCAGCTTCCGGGAAACATCTGCCATATAGTGTTTAGCTGGACGACAGATCCCCGTGATGTTGAACTTTTTGTACATATTGGCAACTTAGTAAGTTAGGGATGTTACAACTTCAAAATGACTACGCTAAAAAGTTAACCTATCTATTGGTTCATTCCCAGTACAAAGATAAGGAATCAACCAATATTAAGGTATCAAAAGAGACAGCCTAGATTGCTATCTTATTGTTGAATCATTCCTAAGGATTTTAACGGTCATTCCTTTTGTTGAGGATGAAGGAAAACAGGTAGGACAAGAAGACAACTTGAAAAAGTTAATTTAGGTAATCCCGATATCGAAATTATTTTTGCAATCAAAATTTTTTACCGTCTTAGCTTTAAAAAAGACCTAAAGTTGGGTGAAATTGTGACAAATCGAAAGATAAGGTAAAACAGAAGATGGGTTTCTGCAAAATTCCTTACTTTTAGGACAATTGTAGACCTGGCATTAACCCATAAAAACAGCTACTATCATGTTTTCAGAAAACCAAATTCAAGCGTATCACCGCGACGGCTACCTAGTCGTCAAGAATCTTTTTTCGCAAGCGGAAATTGATTTGCTTTACAGCGTGGCCAACGATGATTCAGTGGTAAACCACGCTTTTGACCTAAACGACCAAAATGGTTTTAAAACCAAGTTGACCTTATGGTTCACGCCCGGTGATGATTCCTTTGGCATGATGTCGCGGTGTGAGCGGATGGTGGCAGGGGTACAAGCGCTTTTGGGTGAAGGCGAGGTATGTCATTTTCACTCCAAAGTGATGCAAAAAGAACCCCGCGTAGGCGGCGCTTGGGAATGGCACCAAGACTATGGCTACTGGTACAAAAACGGGTTTCTTTACCCCGAAGCCATGATCTCGGTTATGGTTGCTTTGACGGATGCTACCATCGAAAATGGGTGTCTACAGGTGTTAAAAGGAACCCATAAAATGCAGCGTATTGAACACCTTTTTGCTGGCGAACAACAAGGTGCCGATATGGATTTTGTCGATGAAGCCGCTAAAGTATCGGAGTTGGTGTATTGCGAATTAAAAGCGGGCGACGCCTTATTTTTTCACAGCAACATCCTCCACCGTTCCGAAGCCAATTTATCGGATACAGCGCGATGGTCGGTGATCTCGGCTTACAATTTAGCCTACAATGTGCCTTTCCGCGAAAAACATACCTCCTGTATTGAACCCGTAAAAATGGTTCCGGATAGCGCGCTTTTGGAAAGTGGTAAACAATCGCCAGTAACCGCTGATTTCCTAACCAAAGAAGCCGAAATTACGTTACAAGAAGGGATATAAGTAGGCGCAAAAAATAGGCCATCAATTTCCATTTCTTATTTTGATCTCCTGCTTTAACTTATTTACCCAATTCATTGCCAAAATGACATCCTCGACTGTAGCTCAACCCTATTCCTTCGCGTTGGAATTTTATTGCCCTCGCTGGGGCGCAGAAGATTCTTGGGATGATTTTTGCAAAAGGGTAAAAACGGCAGGTTATGACGGCGTGGAATACGCCATGCCCATCGACGAAGCGGAAAAACGCGCGGCGCAGGAGGCTTTGCAAAAATACAGCCTAAAATTTATCGGCCAGTACTACCAATCTTTTGAATCGGATGTAGCAGAAAATGCCAAAAACTACGAACGCCATATCCGCAATCAATTGGAGATGAACCCGGTTTTTATCAATTGTCAGACGGGTAAAGATTGGTTCAGTATGGCGGAAAACAGCGTCATCTTTGAAACTGCTTTTCGCATCGAACAAGAGACAGGGGTGAAAATCATGCATGAAACCCATCGCGGTAAGGCCTTGTATGCTGCTCATGTAACCCAAAAATACTTAGGAAAATTTCCAGCACTGCGACTGGCTTTGGATCTCTCGCATTGGTGTACGGTGCACGAGTCCTTATTGGAAGACCAAGCTGAAGCCGTCCAACTGGCTCTTGCGCACAGCGATCATATCCATGCTCGGGTGGGGCATAGCGAAGGGCCGCAGGTGAACGATCCCCGGGTACCGGAATGGTCGGAAACGGTTCAGGTATTTCTAGGCTGGTGGGATCAGGTGGTAGCACAGCACCGCCAAGCCAATAAAGTGTTGACCATCAATACTGAGTTTGGCCCTGCTCCCTACATGCCCTTGTTGCCTTTTACCCGACAACCCGTGGTAGATCAATTTGAAGTCAATGTATTCATGATGAACTTGTTGAAAGACAGGTACAAGTAACACTTAAATGGCGCTTCTCATTACCTTGCTCGGTATCTTACTCCTAGTTTTGCTCATCTCTTATGTTCAGATGCAGGCATTTTTGGCCTTTTTGCTGGTTTCGCTGGGCATCGGTTTGGTTTTGGGGATGCCGCCTGAAAACCTGCTGAAAGCGGTGCAAAATGGCATCGGCAGCACCTTGGGTTCGATTGTGGGCATCATTGTGTTGGGGGCGATGTTGGGTAAGATCGTGGGAGCAAGCGGCGCGGCGCAACAAATTTCTGGAAAAATCATCGAATGGGTTGGTGTCAAACAAGTGCGCTGGGCCTTTATGATTACGGGATTTATTGTAGGCTTGCCTTTGTTTTACTCGGTGGGTTTTATGCTGATTGTTCCCTTGGCCATCACGGTGGCGCACCGTTACCAACTTTCCGCGGTGTACGTGAGTCTGCCCTTGTTGGCTTCCTTATCGGTCACCCAGGGGTATTTACCTCCGCATCCAGCCCCACTGTACCTGGTCAAACAACTCCATGCCGATATGGGGATGACCTTATTTTACGGGATCATCATTTCCATTCCGGCCATTTTGATTTCTGGCGCTTTGTATGGGGCAACGGTCAAGCATTATAGCGTAGAACCCAACCTCAATTTTGTGGCACCGCAAATGCCAAAGGAAAACTTACCTTCGGTGGCGATCAGCTTTTTGTCGGTTTTATTGCCTATTTTTATGTTTGTATTTAGTACTATGGTTACGCCATATTTATCAGTAGGATTTTGGAAAA
>JBBRGN010000274.1:0-6501 GCA_038240665.1 Chitinophagales bacterium
AACTCCATCGTCAACGGAGTCGCGTTTAAAACCATCGGGCCCACCCTGATTAGCGGTCGGGTAGTCGATGTGGATGTTTAAGAGGATGATACGACTCAAATTTACGTTGGTTAAGCCACGGGTGGTTTATGGAAAACCACCAATAACGGGAATACTTTCACCCCGCTTTTTGAAAACGAACAAGTGATGACCATCGGTGATGTTGCGGTCAACTGGAAAAATAACATCATCTGGTTGGGTACGGGCGAGGTCAATTCTAGCCGCTCTTCTTATGCCGGTGTAGGCATGTACAAAAGCATTGACGGTGGAAAAAACTGGCAATACTTGGGTTTAGGGGAAAGTCACCACATTGGCCGCATCGTCCTCCACCCTACTGATCCCAATACGGCTTGGGTGGCCGTACTTGGACACCTGTACTCGCCCAATAAGGAACGCGGCGTCTACAAAACCACCGATGGAGGAAAATCCTGGAAGCAAGTACTCAGCGTCAATGAAAATACTGGCGCTTCAGAATTGATCATCGATCCTCAAGACCCCAAAGTACTTTACGCAGCAAGCTGGCATCGCGAACGCCGAGCTTGGGATTTTATTGAATCGGGCGATGAAAGCGGTATTTATCAAAGTACCGATGGCGGCGAATCTTGGAAGCTGCTGAGCAAAGTTGGCGCCGGATTCCCCACTGGAGAAGGAGCTGGCCGGATCGGATTGGCCATCATGCGCCAAAATGGTAAACGCGTCATTTATGCCACGATTGACAACTACTTTCGACGCGAAAAGGAAAAACCTACCGAGCCGGATTTACTGAGCAAAGATCAACTGCGCAGCATGAGTAAGGATCAATTTTTGGCTTTAAAAAAATACCAAATCAAGGATTATTTAAGCAGCAACGGCTTCCCGGAGGATTTTACCGTCGATAAAGCACTCGATATGGTTAAATCCGATAAGCTAAAGCCACTAGAATTGGTAGAATACACTGAAGATGCCAATTCCTTGCTGTTTGATACGCCAGTAGTAGGCTTGGAAATCTACCGCTCTGATGACGATGGAAAATCATGGGGCAAAACCCATAAAGGATATGTAGAAGCAGTATACAATTCTTACGGTTACTATTTCGGGCAGGTAAGGGTATCGCCGGTAGATCCCAATAAAATTTATCTCCTTGGCGTGCCGGTTATCCGTTCCGATGATGGAGGAAAAACCTTCCGCACAATAGATCAAGACAATGTTCACAGCGACCACCATGCTTTGTGGATCAACCCTAAAAAACCAAATCACATCATCCTCGGCAATGACGGCGGCATCAACATCTCCTACGATGATGGCGAAAACTGGAATCACTGCAACAACCCGCCATTGGCGCAATTCTACTACATCGCCGCTGACCTGGCTACACCTTATAATGTATACGGCGGTTTGCAAGACAACGGCGTTTGGATGGGACCCAGCACCTACACCGCCGGCACCAGCTGGCAGTCTACGGGGCAATATCCTTACAAATCAATCATGGGTGGCGATGGAATGCAAGTAGCTGTGGATACCCGCGACAATGCCACCGTTTATACGGGTTTCCAATTTGGTAATTATTACCGCATCAACACCAAAACCGGCGATCGCAAAAGCATTACGCCCCGCCACAAAGTGGGCGAAAAACCCCTGCGTTGGAACTGGATGGCGCCGATTCACCTTTCCATTCATCAGCCGGATATTTTTTACATGGCCTCCAATAAACTGCACCGTTCCTTTAACCGCGGCGATTCCTTTGAAGCCATTTCCGATGACTTAACCAAGGGCGGAAAAAAAGGCGATGTGCCTTTTGGAACCATCAGCACCATCCATGAATCACCCTTGAAATTTGGATTAATCTATGTCGGTACCGACGATGGCTTGGTTCACGTTACGCGGGGTGGCGGTTTTGGTTGGAAAAAGATTTCTGCGGCGCTTCCACAAGATCTTTGGGTCAACCGAGTACAAGCTTCCAAATTTGCCGAAGGGCGGGTTTACCTTTGTTTGAGCGGCTACCGTTCTGACGATTTTGGATCGTACCTGTACGCATCCGATAACTATGGCGATACTTGGACCAAAATCGGTCTCGACCTCCCCCTTGAACCCATCAATGTGGTGAAGGAAGACCCTACCAATGAAGACATCCTTTATGTAGGCACAGACAATGGACTCTACGTATCGCTCAATCGCGGTCAATCTTTTCAATTGATGAACAATGGGCTTCCAGCAACTCCTGTACACGATGTGGTCATTCATCCCCGCGAAAAGGACATCATCGTAGGTACGCACGGCCGCTCCATGTACCTGGGTAGAGGCAAAGAATTGCAACTACTCAAGCCAGAATTAATCGCTCAAACCATCAAAGCATTCGAACCAGATGCTGCGCGTTGGTCGGGTCGCTGGGGCAATCCTTTTGCAGAATGGGCGGAGCCTCAAAAAACCGAAGTACTCCTACCTATATACGCCAATACCGCCGGAAAAGTAAAGATCGATATCGGTAGCGAAGCTGGTTTGGTAGTGAAAACTCAAGAATACGATGCGGTTAAAGGATTGAATTACTTCTCCTATGATTTGACGATCGATCCTGGTAAAGCAGGGGATATGGAGAAAAAACTCAATGAAAAACGCAAAGAAGAGGAGAAGCCCATTTTGATCAAAGCTGCTAAAAATGGCAAAACTTACCTTTACAAGGGCACTTACAAAGTAATCGCCAGCAAAGATGGCAAAGAGTCGGAAACGACTTTGAATTTAAAATAACAAGTAAGCTTGCCATTGTGTAGCGCAAATTGAAGCAATTCCGGATTTTGATGTAATTCCAAAATCCGGGATTTTTCATTATTATCCACTACCAGCAAAGCACATGTTCTTACTTTAATCACTATTTTTCGGCAAAAAAATATGCGCACCCTACTTTCTTTCGGCATTCTTGTTTTTTTCGCTTCTACATTATCGGGTCAGACTCAGATGGACGGCGTTATTTTTCGGATTCACAATTGGCTGGCCGAACAAGCAATTCGTACCGATCAGACTGTAACTTGGGCAACAGCGCCAGAAGATGACACGACTGCTGCTCACGCTGATCTCTACGCTGGTTCGCCTGGAGTGGTGATTTTTTATTTAGAGGCTTTCCACAGCATGAACAATCCAGATTTTTTAAAAACGGCAAAAAAAGGCGCCAACTACCTTGTTGATCACCTACCGGATTCTCTGACATCGGTAGGCAATAGTGGGTCGGCTGGTTTGTATACCGGAATTGCCGGCGTAGCCTTTGCATTAAAACAAGTCTTCAATATCTCGCGCGATTCCAAACACCTTCAAGGCTATGAAAAATGCCTAGAGTTATTGCGTTCTTCAGCTACGGTCAAAGGCGACACCGTGCGCTGGGGAATGGTTACCGACATCATTGCCGGCAATGCCGGTATTGGCCTGTTCCTGCTCAATGCCTATCGAGAAACAGAAGATGAACAATGGCGCAACATGGCCGAAAAAATTGCCAATGGCTTATTGGGTCAGGCCATCAAGGTCAACAACAAACACCTAAAGTGGCCTATGGAACCGGCATTTGATCGCATTATGCCCAATTTTTCCCATGGAACTGCCGGAGTGGCTTACTTCCTCGCTAAAGTTTACCTCGCTACGGGTAAAATCAAGTACCTCAATGCCGCTTTGGCCGCCGCCAATTACCTCAAAAGCATCGAAACCAAAGACCACCTCATTTGCCATCATGAAGACGGCGAAGGCAAAACGCTTTATTATCTAGGTTTTTGTCATGGCCCCGCAGGAACCGCACGTTTGTATGCCGCTCTTTTTCAAGCAACTGCAAAAAAAGAATGGGAACAGGCCATGTACGACTGTGCCGAACCGATATTAAAAAGCGGTATCCCTGAAAAACAAACACCTGGTTTTTGGAACAACATCAGCCAGTGTTGTGGTCATGCTGGGGTAGCCGAATTCTTTCTTTCCATGTATCAATTAAAAAAAGACCCGATTTATAAGGATTTTGCGTGGAAAATGACCCAGAATTTATTGCAAAAAGGTACTACCACCGGTCGAGGAATCAAATGGATACAAGCGGAAAATCGCAAAAATCCCGATCAACTTGCCGCCCAAACCGGATACATGCAAGGTGCCGCAGGGGTAGGTATCTTGCTGCTACATTGGATGGAACTTACCCAAGACAATGGTCGATTGGTCAAATTTCCCGATGATCCATACTAAGGAATGATTCAACAATAGTCTTTATTTAAACACTGATTTACTTAAAACCTGAACGCAGATGAAAAAGCCGATTTTAGTTTTTTTACTTTTGAGCTTAACGACATGGAGTTGCAGTACCAGCAGCATTAGTTTACAGGTACTTCAGCCATCGCAAATCGTATTCCCTGATTATGTGCAAAATATTGCCATCATTGACCGCAGCAAACCCGCCAAAGGCTTCAAAGCTTTTGCTGAAGGATTGTTTTCTGGCGAAGACATTGGCCAAGACCGCGAAGGGCGACACCGCGCCATTCAAGGATTGATCACCACTCTTGGAAAAACGCCGCGTTACAATGCCAAAACAACTGGTCTGGAATATACCAATCCACAAAATGGGCGCAGCATGGGCCCTCCCCTCAGTTGGCGCGAAGTGGAAGACCTTTGTCGACAGTACTCGGCGGATATTATTATCGCTTTGGAATCTTTTGATTCCAACAGCAATATTCAATTAAGCACCAGCAGCTACAAACAAAAAGATAAGAGTACCAATCTGGATGTCCAAAAAACGAGGTATACTGCCAATCGCAATTTGCGCCTATACGTAGGCTGGCGCGCTTACGATCCCAAAGCTCATGCCGTGCTTGACGACAACACGACCAACGAATTCACTAACCACTCCTATACCGGGGACACGGAAACTTTGGCGCGCAACGGGCTGTACAGCCAAATCAATGCTGTTCGCGAATTAGCTGGTAAATCAGGAGAAATCTATGCCATGCGTGTTGCGCCAGTTTATGTCAATGTAAGCCGCTCTTTTTTCAATACAGCCAAAGGAAACGATAAAAATCCAATGGAAGAAGCCTTCCGTTATACCAAGGTCAATCAATGGGACAAAGCAAGCGATGTATGGGTAGGACTTGTAAATGACGCCCGTGATTATAAAACCAAAGGAAAAGCAGCCATCAACTTAGCTGTAGCTGCTGAAAGAGACGGCAATCTCACCAAAGCCTTGGATTGGGCACAAAAGGCCTACAGTACCTTCGGCAACAAACAGGCGCAGAATTACATCGCTACTTTACAGCAACGGATCTCTGATCAGGAGCGCTTGATGTATCAATATAAGGCAAAACCGTAGGTCTAGAATTTTGACCTTAACAAGACGATCCCGAATGTCTTTGCCATAGTGACATTCGGGATTTTTTTTCGCTTCATCATGTCTCGTCCTGAAATAGCTTTACACAAGTAAGGTAAAAAATAGGACAAGTTGTGAAAAAATAAAAAGTCAAAAATACGAGTACACCTTAAAACGAGAAGTCGGCCGACGTTATCTTAAAGGCATACTATACGTAAAAAAAGAGGTCTAAATTCCTTAGAATTTAGACCCTAGACATAGAACGCTAATTAACAAATTCTTTTAATTGGGGTATTCCATTAATGAATAGGATATTGAAAAAATGCTAACCTCATAGCAAACGGGAATTAATTTTATTGAAGGGATAAGGAGTTAAAAAGAATCTAAACCATTAAAGGTCTAGATGTCCACTTCCCCCTAGGCGCAACCAAAAAAGAGTAGAAAATTGGAATAAATTTTCTAACTTTAAAAACAAAAAAGAATGCGCAGGAGTAAATTCAGTGAAAGTCAACGGTTGGCGATCCTAGCTGAACAAGATGAGGGCAAAAGCGTCGAAGAAATCTGTCGTAAACATCAAGTGAGCCCAGCAACCTTATACAAATGGAAGCAGGCATTAGCAACCCAGCAAGATGATGCAAAGCAACGGCTACATGAGCTAGAACAGGAAAATAAGCGGCTCAAAAAGATGTTTGCAGAATTGAGTATTAACCATGAAATTCTACAAGAAGGATACGATCTGTTAAAAAAGTGGCAAGCCCAGGACGAAAAGAAGAGCTAATGAATACCGTAGGGAAACTATACAGTATTCGACGCAAAAGCGAAGTTCTGGGCATCCGTCGGCAGACCTATCATGATCGGAAGCGGGGCAATCGACCCGAGGAAAAAGATCAACAGATTGCTCAAGAATTGCATCAAACCGTCAATCGGTTTGTTGCTTGGGGCTTCTGGCTGGTATTCTATTTTCTGCGCAGCCAAGGTATGAAATGGAACCATAAAAAGGTCTATCGCATCTGGAAGGAGGAGCAATTACCATACTACTGGACATTTTTGAAAAAGGCGAGAAAAACGGGATATTTGAGTTTGACCAAAAATCCAAAAATCCATGTCTTCCTCGCACTTCCACAAATTTACAAAACAGTATGAAAAATATGGCCTTGGGGCCGTAAAAA
>JBBRGN010000275.1:0-6456 GCA_038240665.1 Chitinophagales bacterium
GATGGCTCCGGCTTTACAATAACCGTTTCGGTATAAGTTTGGTTATTGGGATCCGTTACCGTGTAGGTCACTGTTTGATTCGAGCCGCTGGTATTGGTTAAAGTGTTGTTGATGGTCGGGTTCGTTTGTTGGGTTGTACTCTCGCCAGTTACACTCGGATTGTCGGTTGCCACCCAACGAAAACTGGGGGTAGTACCACCTAAACCAGGCCCTTGTTTTGGATCTGGACTATTAGCGGAAACGTATTGCAGTGTAATGCTTAAAGTCGTATTAGAACATATGGTAGTAGAGAAAAATGGCAAAATGTTTTTCAATCTTCGTTCATGCGCGGGTGAAGGGGGAAAATGCTGACTGAGCTTTGTAGCATGAACCAGCTTGACAGGTTCGAAATAGCGGTGGTTGGGAAGTAGGATACTGAATAAGATCAAATAACCCAGCACACTTGGAAAAGGGTAATAGTGGTCGTTAGGATGGTTTTTTTCCTTTTTTTGGATGATCAAACCAGGTAGGTAGCCCTGCCGATTCTGAATGGAAAATTGAAATACTTCTAGAATTAAGGCCGCAAAACGCTTTGCGGAGCCAGAAAAATTGTAAAAATTCTTCATGAGATGTCTATTTACAGCGAACGTTATTAGCAGAAGTCAAGACAAGGAATAAAAAGGGCTTGTCCAAACAATGTCATTGCTATGAATCAGTTTAATAGATTATTTTCTGGCTTGTGATGATTTGTGTAAACGCAACAAAGGTTGAGAAACCACTGTAGGCAGCGGATCAACAAATGTAGGAAGGTAAGAACGACTGGTAATTTTGAACGGCAAGAATAAATGAAAGGTAACTAGTTGGTTTACAGGCAAAATTGAAAAATAATTTTTTAAATAATAAATAAAATTGCCTGTAATAAAACAAAGATAGAAATTCTCATCCATCTTTTCAAGACTAATACGGAGCATTTTGATTTTTGTTGGACTTTTTGTCTTTCAGGTAGAAGGGTAATCTAACAATGCATGGTTATTTTTAAAAACATAATAAAAATAGCAAGTTTAAAAGGTTTTTAATAAGGATAAAGCGTATATAAAAATGTATTTATTTGATTTTTGTCCAGGAATTTAATTTGAGCGTGAACCCCCAAATTAAATTCCCAAACCAAGCCTTAATTAAGAGAATACCCGAAGGGAGTTACCCGTAAGCGCTGTTTTGTAAATCGTTAAACCGCCGCTTCCATTGCTGTTAAGTCCCTTGCCGTTGATGTCAAAACGGGCGCCGTGCGCATTGCAATAGTAGCCATTAGAAGATTTGTCGTAGATCACCTGTAGTTGTCCTTGATGTGTACAAACAACAGTAGCCGCCACTAGAGCGTCGGTAGTAGTCCGCGCGATGACTACGCTGTTGTAAACCACGTAACCGCCTTTGGTGGCTAATGCGGCAAATGTGGGGGTTGACAAATCAATGGTGAAATCTACCGATGAAGGGGTAGCGCTGTCTTTGGTACAGCTATTCAGACAAGTTGCCGTTAGAGCAAAGGCGGCACCAAGGCCTAAGGTGCCAATGAAGTCTTTTCTGGTCATGGATAATACAGTTTTTGTGTGTTTGATTTGTATTCGATTAAGACGTAACCAAGTCAAAAAACGCAGCTACCAAAAGTTAGTTGTTTTAAAGGGTGTCGTTTTTAGCAATAAAAGCGACATATCTACATTAATCGAATGACTACTTTCTAAAAACGATACAGCAAACCTACTTTTAAGCCTATCCGCTCCGCTAGCAATGGAATTTTGACGGGCAATTGGCGCTGATAAATAGCCTCGGTTTGTAAGGAAAGTCCTCGCCACAATGTCCATTCCAATCCAGCGCCAAGTTGGATACACTGATTGGTGAATTTGGCATCGTGCTGTTCTTTGATCAAATGGGTCTCTTCTCCAGTAGCTGGGTCTTTAAATTCGTACTGTAGTAATTGTTCTCCCGCTTGCTCGTTTAACCAGGCTGCTGAAACAAATCCACGTTGTTTTTTACCTATTGAAAAAAGGTAACGTGAGCCGAGGGTAAAATTCCACAGTATTTGCTGCCCGTTTACATAATGGAGTTCATCCAGTTTATTGACAGGCGGGAGCGGAGGAATATATCCATCGTGTCTGCCATACCGGTCGATGGTATAATGACTGCTCAGATATTCTGCACTGCCGCGTATACGGAAATGAGAACCCCAACCTACCTCGGTTTGTACGCCAGTGGAAAAGGCATTAAATTCACTAAGATTCTCGGAGGTAGAAAACAAAATACCGCCAGTATAGCCAACTGCAAAAATCAAAGGTTTTGGCGCTTTGGCTATTGAATGCTGAATAGCTGGAGCATTGGTTACGGTTGCAATCGGATCCTCAGACTCAGGAATTACGGCGGGCGCTATTTTTAGAAAAGGCGGAATACTTGATGGTAATTCAGGCTCGGTTAAAAAAGGCTTTTGCCTCAAGCTGTCTATTGGAAGCTTTAGCGTTTTTTCTTCTGAGAGAACTTCAACTGGCGCATTGACCTTATTGGTTTCAGCACTCTTGGGCGCTTCGGTAATTCCAGGTTCTTTTTTTTCGAAAAAATTGGTTGTCGCTGGTGGAGACCCGATCTGGTTTTGGTTTTCAAAAACAGTCTTATCCGCAATTTCTGGAACCGATTGGGTAGGGTAGGGAGCGATTTGGAAAAAAGATTTACCCATGTTTTTTTGCCATCCGGTACTCAAAGTACTTGACCCCAATAGATCTACTACAATGGTGCGGTAAATGGTATCATACTCGATATGGGTTTTTTGAATGACCACAGATTGAGCGGAGTGGCCTGTTTTTTCTTTGGACACCGGCGCTGCTGTATTTAGCTTGGCTTGTAAGTGATACACCTGTTTTTCCAAGCGCTCAATTTTATAAAAGGCGCAAAGCCAACTCCAACCCAATAATAAAAATACCGCCAAAATGGCCGCTGCACCGAACAATTTACCGCCAAAACGATACCACCGAGCCCGAAGAGCAGTTTGATCTATGGCCGCAGCCACTTTATCCCATTCGCCATCTTCGGGTTCATACCCGCGTTGATTACCCAACTGCTCACCAAAAGATTTTAGAAAGTCGAATTCACTCATCTGCGTGGACTGATTTTATTGGATTCTTCTATCAATGTTTTGAGTCGCAACCTAGCCTTGACTAAATTTGCGCGCACCGTTCCTTCGGCAATTTCCAATAATTTTGCAATTTCTACCGTGCTATAGCCTTCGATGGCATATAGGTTAAATGCCATCCGATAAGAGGGAGGCAATTGTTGTACCAGGGCCATTTTCTCCTCTATCGATAAGTATTCTACTGCTACACATGGAGTTGCCAGGTGTTGGGCAACCGCCAAATCATCCATTTTGGGTTTATTTTGGCGGTATTTTCGGAAATAGTCTATCGCCGAGCGTACAAAAATTTGTCGCAACCATGCCTTGAACGAACCCACTCCTGCACAATCATTGATCTTAGCAAATGCTTTTATAAAACCGTCATGACAGATTTCCTGTGCTTCTTCTTGGCTTTGGGCATACCTCATGCTTACGGACATGCCCAAACTGTAAAAGTGATGGTAAATCCGTTTCTGACTTAAGCGATTTCCATTCTTGCAATCCTCAAGGAGTATTTCCAATTCTACTAAGGTCAACATGTGGGCAGTTCTGGATGATGTTGAAATAGACGTCACAAGGCCATGAAACGCAGCTTTTGACATGAAATTTGTCAGTTGATCCAGAAAGGAACAAAAGAGAGCTTAATTGAACACAATATAAACTAAGTAATGACCAATTATTACTTGTCACTCTACCTGGGATTCAAAAATACCATCTGATAATCGGGTTTGCAGCACATCTCCTTTTTCAATTTGCTGGATGGAAGAAATAGCTTGTCCATTTTTTAGAGTCAAGGTATATCCGCGGCCCAGGGTTTCTTCGATGCCCAATAAGCGACTGATTTGTTCTAAACGCAGGAGTTCTCGATCTTCGGAATGTAGACGGTGCTGTATCAAAATTGGAATTTGTAGGGCTAACCGCGTTATTTTTTCTTGTTCAAAGGCGATATTGCGTTTTGGAGCCAGTTGTAGGGTGATTTCCAGGCGTTCCAATTCGGTTTGTTCTGCGTGAAGCTGTTCTTTGGCCAGCTGTCGCAGCCATTGCGTCGATTCCAGCAATTTACTTTCAAAACGCAGGTTCTGGTTGATCAACCATTCTGCTACGGCGGTAGGTGTTTTTAAGGCTTGGAAAGCAATCAAGTCCACCAATGTTTCATCCACATCGTGCCCTATTCCCGTCAAAACGGGCAAGGGGAAAGCTGCCACCGCTTCACATATCCGTAAACTGTCAAAACCCGCCAAATCCAAACGCGCTCCTCCACCGCGGATGATCACCACCGCGTCAAATCGAGTGGCTAGGTTTTGAATTTGTTGTAGGCGTTGTACTATTTCTGTTTCCACTTTGACGCCTTGCATGGCAGCTGGGAAAAGCTGGAGTTGGAATCGGTATCCGTAGGCATTTTCGCCCAATTGTTGCCAAAAATCCTGATAACCTGCCGCCGTTTCGGCACTGATAATAGCGATGCGTTGAAAAACAGGGGCAAAGTCGACCAATTTATTTTTACCCAATAATCCTTGGTTTTCCAATTGCTGCATTAACAAACGCCGCTGAATGGCCAACTTGCCAATGGTATAAGCGGGGTCGATGTCTTCGATGATCAGTTTTAGGCCATAGCGCTCGTGGAAATCAACCTTTACTTGTAGCAGCAATTCGCGCCCTTCTTGCAATAAGGAGGGGAGATCGGCACCCATTTTTTTGATCAATCGGGCATAGCCGTTTTTCCACAAAACAGCGGATGCTTGAGCGATGATTTCGTCTTGTTCCTGGGCTTTTTCAACCAGTTCCAGATAAAAATGCCCTTTCGCGTTTTTGACCTGCGCTACCTCGGCACGAATCCAGAGGGTATCCGGAAAATTAAGAGCAATTACCCTACGGACAAACTCTTGCAACTCAAATAAGGATAGGTTTTCCATAAGTTATGGGTTACTTAATTGAGCGTTATCGGGTTGATGTTTTTTGTTTTCCATTACGTTTTCCAAAGTCCAAACCACCCGGTGCTCAAAAGGGTGTTGGCGTGCCGGGCAATCGGTTTTTTGACAAATAGGGCAAGAATCTGGCAAACATGGATCAAGGTGTACAAAAAATTCTACCCCATTGGCATGTTGTTGATTGCCGTATGCTTCTAAAATTTTTACTTCTTCATGCGATTCTTGAAGATTAAAATACCAGGGTAACGTCATATGGCAATCAATGTGGAGCAAAGCACCATATTTGATGATTCGCAAATTGTGGATGTCGATCCAATTGAGACTTCGATGTTCATCCAAGTTTTGTACGATGTTTTTGACCAATTCATAATCGGCTTCATCGAGGATGCCCGCCAGCGAGGTGCGTACCAAACCTAGACCAGTATAAATGATTACACCGCCAAAAATCAATGCAAGGAGGTTGTCGAATTGGTTGATGCCAGTCAAAAGTACCAACCCCAAACCTGTAATCAGACCCAAAGACGACCAGCCATCGCTTTTGAGGTGTTTGCCACTGGCCACCATCAGTACCGAGTTCGTTTTTTGACCCTGGGTTTCCAATATCCAGCCGAGTAAAAAATTAATGCCCCCAGCGATCGCGGTAAGCAGCAATCCCAGTCCGATGCCTTCTAACGCTTGGGGGTAATACAAATTGTAAATGGCCTTGCTGATGATCGCTACGCCAGCGAGCATGATCAGAACGCCTTCAAAACCTGCGGATAAAAATTCGATTTTCCCGTGTCCGTAGGGGTGGTTGCGGTCGCGCGGTCGCGCGGCAAAAAGTAGGCTAAACAAGGCAAAAGTACCAGCAACCACGTTGATGATGCTTTCGAGGGCATCCGATAGAATGGCATTGGAATTGGTAAGCCACCAGGCTACAAATTTGATCGACATAAGCGCTAGACCAATGATCAAAGCGCTTAATTGCATTCTAAAGCTGGTTGTACTGGAATTCAAATTCTTATATTTTGAGTACTAAGATAAACAATGCGCGGGAGCTTATGGTTACCTGAGAAAAGCAATCATGAAAAACATTTACCTCTACTTGATCACGACTGTGGTGTTTTTTGCCATTGATATGGTGTGGATCGGCTGGTTGGCGCGTAATTTTTACCGCGAAAAAATTGGTTTTATCATGGCTGATCAGGTCAATTGGGTGGCGGCTTTGGTCTTTTACTTTCTTTACATTGCTGGTATTCTCTACTTTGCGGTTGCGCCAGGTCTTAAAGCTGAACAGTGGCAAGTAGCTTGGTTAAATGGGGCGTTTTTGGGGTTGTTGTGCTACGCTACTTATGATCTTACCAATTTGGCGACTTTGAAAAACTGGCCGGTTATCGTCACGGTTGTTGATGTTATTTG
>JBBRGN010000276.1:0-6447 GCA_038240665.1 Chitinophagales bacterium
GTTATGGGTTTGGCCATGCCCTTGGCGATGCTCAAGCTATCCAAACGGTAGTCATCGTTATTGGCATCTTTAAACAGTCTATCTTTGAAGGTGCCATTCAAGCAAGGATTGCATTGTTCGCCAATAAAATTTTTGTACAAACCACCGCTGGAAGTAAGCAAATCCGCGACCTTTACGATGCAGTTCTCAAATTTGATGTTGAACAAACCCGCCGTTTGCCCTCCGGAAATATCGCCAAAATCCAATTCGTCTTTGTCGGATCCAAAAACAATGCTGTTGCGGAAAGTAGCATTTAAGCGGTAAATCCCCCTTTTTTGACAGGAAGTGGCATCGTCATAGCAACGGTAATTGCTCAAACTCAAAGCCGATGCACGTACCCCGTAGCTGGCGATGGTGCAATAAGTAAAGGTGTAGTCTCCGCCATGAGCAATTTGAAGCGAATTCCCTGAGTTGTTGTAGATCAAGCAATTATCGGCAGTTATTTTACTGTGTACGCCGATAAGACCACTGCTCGATGTGTTGTATAATCTGGTGTTGCGCAGGGTAAGATCCGCAGCAGAATCTGCGTAAATCCCAAAAATTGAGTTTTTGACGGTAGCATATTCAAAACTACTGCCTTTGCTGGAGCGGCCAATCACTATTCCTGCCCACTGACCATCCTTTTCTTTAAAGGTATCCTCCAAACGATCGCCCTGGATGACCACCGGTTTTTCCTTAGTGCCTTGAATACGGATACGGCCATTGCGCAAAACATAGATCAGGCCATCGTTGTAGGCACCAAAAAGCTGATTTTTGGCGATGCCACCATGTACATAGATTCGAGTCCCAGCGGGGATATTGACCAAGCAACTGTCGATGAACAGCACACCATAGATAACGTAAGGTTTGGGGTCGTTCCAATTGATTTCACCGTTGCGGCACGACAATAAAACCGGCACACCTTTATTGAAACGGCTAGGGTAGTAGTTGGCATTTTGCCCCCAAGCTTCCAAATGGACCTCTTGAACGTTGCCATTGGTTTCAAACATCACTTTTTCTTCCACTACAAAAGGGCTTATCGATAAAGGAGCATTGGGATCAATGGTTACTTGAGCAAAAACATAGACGCTGTCTTTGGCATACACAGTTACCTCTTTGAATTCCCTTCCTGGGATGCCGTCCACATTCAAGCGGAATTTGGAAGCGTTCCCTTTTTCTAAATAAATCCGCGAAACTTTGATTGGTCGGTTGTTGGGGTTGACTATTTTGAAATACCGCACTGCCGATCCCACGCTGGTAAATACCGTATCGAACCGCAAAGTATCGGTAGTAAATTCCAATTTTGACGCTTTATCCGTGATGAAACTTTCATCCTTGTTGCAAGAACAAAGACAAAACAACCATCCGGCCGACAGTAAAAGAAGGAGCTTTTTCATTATTCTGTTTTCTGGCTGGCAAATATAGAAGGAATTTGGGAAGACCGGAAGTCGGGCAGCATTCCTTTACCCCAGCTTTTTCAAAAAAGTTTGCCTTTTCGAAAAAAATATTGTTTAACTTGTCAGTGAACTCATCAGGGCTAAAACTTCCATTTTGTATTAAAATCAACTCATTATGAAACGAGTAACTGGCCTAGGTGGTATATTTTTTAAGTGTGCCGATCCTCAAAATATGAAAGAATGGTATGGAAAACACTTAGGATTGGCCACGGATGAATACGGAGCTACTTTTGAGTGGCAACAAGTGGACACCGCCCAAAAAGGAGTTACGGTTTGGAGTCCTTTCAAGCAAGATACGACTTACTTTGCTCCTTCATCCAAGGAGTTTATGATCAACTACCGCGTAGAAAACCTGGAATGGCTGGTGGAACAACTTAAGCTTGAAGGCGTTGAATTTACGGATGAAATCGCAACCTACGATTATGGAAAATTTGTACACCTTCTTGATCCTGAAGGGAATAAAATTGAATTGTGGGAAGCGAGTGAGTGATTGCTCATTGGACAAGAATGTGTGTTCTCGGACACTCTAACCCTAAACCTTATGGAAATACAAGCCCTTTATCAACAGGCCATTTCATTTGCTGCGGCTAAACACCGCGATCAAAAAGTACCTGGTTCAGGCCTTCCTTATGTTGTTCATTTGAGCAATGTGGCCATGGAGATTCTTATTGCAGCAGCGCATACGCCCCACTTTAATTTGCCGCTGGCAATACAAGCTGCCTTGTTACATGATACCATTGAAGATACCGATACCACTTTTGAGGAGTTGGTTAGGCATTTTGGAGCTCCAGTTGCGGAGGCCGTACTTGCGCTTACCAAAAATTCAGAATTGCCCAAAGAGCTTCAAATGGGCGATAGCCTTTCCCGAATCATAAAAATGCCTAAAGAAATCTGGGCAGTAAAGATGGCCGACCGCATTACCAATTTACAAGCTCCCCCAAGTCATTGGATCGATGAGAAAAAAATAAGCTACCAAGCGGAAGCACAAAACATGTGGGAAAACCTACAGGAAGGAAATATTTTCTTGGCTAAGCGATTAGAAGGGCTCATTAAAGCATATTCGCAATATTTATAAAACAAAACATCAAGGAAAGAATGTTACGGTATATGTCACTTGTTTATCATTACATTAATCACTATACCTTAGTTAGTCTTTTTGGAAATTGGCTTTCAAAGAGAACTTAAAAAAATGACAGCTACCATGGAATTTCAAATTGGAATTAAAGTCGAAAATCGCCAATCAGTTGCAGAAAACCTGAGCAAACTATTGGCCGATGAATTTGTATTGTACACCAAAACCCGCAGAGCCCACTGGAACATAGAAGGCGCGGACTTTTATGCTCAACACAAATTTTTTGAAGCGCAATATGAACAGTTGGATGAGATCATTGACAATGTTGCCGAAAGAATTAGAATGATAGGCCATTATGCTCCTTCTACCTTGGCTAATTTTTTGCAACTTACCCATCTTACTGAGCAAAGTCGCGAATCCAATGATTCACATGGGTTTATCCATGAATTGCTCAGCGATCATGAATCCATCATCATGGAGTGTCGGAAAAACATCACCATTACTGCAGAGCAGTATCATGATTTGGGAACCAGTGATTTTTTGACCACCTTATTGGAAACACATGAAAAAATGGCTTGGATGTTGCGTGCGCACTTGTAATGGACTCTTCGCTAAATTTACAAGGACTTAATTTTCCAGAAAAATGGAAAATTAAAAATCACCAAAATTAATGAACGAAGATTACGCCACACTCCTCGATGCCCTCAATGGTTTCCGCGCCCAGGGCTATACCAAAGATTTTAACTTAGCGCATGATCGCCTAGAATGTACTGAGGGCGTTTACCAGCTTTTTCCTGAAGATTTTGTGATTGATGCGTTCTACCGATTTGAAGGAGACAGTAACCCGTCGGATGAAAGCATTGTCTACGCAATTTCTTCTACCAAACACAATGTCAAAGGCGTCATGGTGAATGCTTTTGGCATCTACAGCGATGCAATTGCGGATTCCATTGCCTCAAAATTGAAAATCTAATTAAAACTTTAATACATTAGTACTATGTCTACTCAAGTCAAATGGACTATTGATCCAGCACACAGCGAGATCTCTTTCAAAGTAAAACACTTGATGATTACCAACGTTAAAGGGGTATTCGCCGAATTTGATGCCAGTATCTACACCACTGATGATGACTTCTTATCAGCAGAGATCGATTTTTGGTTGAACCCAGCTTCGATTAATTCTGGCGATGCCAATCGTGACCAACACCTAAAGGGGCCAGATTTTTTTGATGTGGAAAACCACAAACAAATCACATTTACCGGCAATACTTTGGAGGAAGTAGACAAAGATGGCAGTTATGAGTTGTATGGTGATTTAACCATCAAAGGCATTACCAAACAAGTTAAGTTGGATGTTGAGTTTGGGGGAATCATGACCGACCCTTGGGGCAACACCAAAGCTGGCCTTACCATCAATGGCAAAATTGATCGCAAGGAATGGGGTCTGGTCTGGAATACTACTCTTGAAGCAGGTGGCGTACTGGTTTCTGATGAAGTTCGCATTAGTTGTGATGTGCAATTGGCCAAACAAGCTTAGGATTGGCCTAATACTTGTAGGCTTCGAAATAATAACGGGTGACGAATGGCCAAATGGTGATCCGGCGCTCGTTTCTTTTTTTATTGTTGCTTAATCAAGAAAAAAAATCTGCTAGAGATGGAATATAAACTAGAAAAACCTGTCCATGGCTCCATCGGTTTGCTAAATTATCAATGCTATATTGAATGGCGCAATGGAAGCTTTATCGCCGATGAACCTCAATCTCTAGGGGGACAAGATCTAGGGCCAGATCCTTATACTTTGCTGCTTTCATCGTTGGCTTCCTGTACGTTGATAACCTTACGCATGTATATTGACCGCAAAGAGTGGGATGTTCCTAGATTTGCAGTAAACGTCAACATGTATCAAGTTGTCAAAGATGAAAAATTGATTACCGTTATTGACCGGGATCTCAAGTTTATTAGTCCCATCACTCCAGCTCAAAAAGATCGCTTAAAAGAAATTGCGAAAGCTTGTCCGATCTCAAAAATATTGCACAACGAAGTTATCGTACGCACCTTTGCCTATGATGAAGCTGAAGACCTGCCCAAAAAAGAATAGACGAATGGCGAAGTAACTGTAGTCTGGAAACAAGCCCTCTGCCAATATTCCGGACGCTGCGTCGGTCAATAGCCCGACGTATCCTACGTACACCAACACCCTTGGGTGAATACAAAAGGTGCTTCAACTGAAGCCATCATTGCCCAGGTCGAAAAATGTCCAACTGGCGCGCTATCGTATACAATGAATCAAGTTAGCGAGGAGGAGTGTTTATGGTCTACTGATCGTATCAACAACTAAATTATTTGAATACTTGAAAATTGTATGGTGTTTTGAGCTCAACCTAAACCCCATATCAACCAGTACATTCTTTCGTAAAAGACAGACAGTATTTTTATAAAAATTCCTATTTTTGTTTCAGAACAGCTGTTTTATCCCTTTACCTTTCTTTTTGGTTTAGTTCTGGTTCAACCTTAATTTAGTCTTTCCGTATAAAAGCCTTGTCTCCTTGGTGTGAGTCAATAATAAATTGCCATTATTGGGTAACTCATTGTTGAATCCTACTTTCGGGAGGATGTACTTTTGTCGGAGTACTTAGAAAATTCATAAGTCAAGCTATCATCATCTTGTATAAAAATCGAGCTGTAAAATGTCACAATTCAAAATATTCATCATCGAAGACGATCCTTTTTATGGTGAGTTGCTGAAATACCATCTTTCCCATAACCCCGATTATGACATTACGCTTTTTACTTCAGCCAGACAATGTCTTGACAACCTCCACAAGAATCCGGCCGTCATCTGTATGGATTTCGGATTACCGGATATGACCGGCGATAAGCTCCTGGAAAATATAAAATCCATCAACAATACCATCCCTGTAGTGGTCATTAGCGGTCAAGACAAAATCAGCGTGGCGGTCAACTTAGTCAAATCCGGAGCTAGCGATTACATCATCAAAGATGATAATACCAAGGAACTGCTCTGGAACGCTATAATGAAAGTCAGAGAAAATGCCGCTCTCCGCCAGGAAGTAGAAGTACTTAAAGACCAATTACAGCAAAAGTTCAGTTTTGAAAAATCAATCATTGGGCAAAGCGCAGCCATTAAAAAAACCTTTGCGCTCATCGAAAAAGCTACCAAAACCAACATCAACGTTTCCATTACTGGCGAAACGGGTACGGGTAAGGAAGTCGTTGCCAAAGCCATCCATTTCAATAGCGACCGTAAGAAAAAATCATTTGTAGCGGTAAACATGGCCGCAATTCCCAAGGAGCTGATTGAAAGCGAATTGTTTGGTCATGAAAAAGGCGCTTTTACGGGTGCTGTAAGTCGAAAAGCTGGTAAATTTGAAGAAGCCCAAGGAGGAACCATTTTTTTGGATGAAATTGCTGAACTCGATTTCAATATGCAGAGTAAAATACTGCGGGTATTGCAAGAACGAGAAGTAGTACGAGTTGGGGGGAATGAAAAGATAAAATTGGATGTACGATTGCTTTCAGCTACCCATAAAAACTTAGCTGAAGAAGTCAAAAAAGGCAACTTTCGCGAAGATCTTTACTACCGCATTATTGGTTTACCAATCGATCTTCCTCCCTTGCGAGCCAGAGGCAATGATATTTTAATTTTAGCCAAACATTTCGTTGATGGATTCGTAAAAGACAATGGGATGTCCGCTTTAATCATTGGCAATGAATCCAAAGAAAAACTACTGAAATACAATTTCCCTGGCAATGTTCGGGAGCTTAAAGCCATCATGGAACTCGCTTGCGTCATGTGCAACGGAAAAGAAATCGATGCCGATGATATCTCTTATGCAGCAGTGAAGGGAGACGAAGAATTCACCGCTGTTGAAAAAAAGC
>JBBRGN010000277.1:0-6421 GCA_038240665.1 Chitinophagales bacterium
ATCTTGGAGGATTTTTGGATTGGCGTTTTCATCAATTCTTACGTTATAGCTTGTTTTGGAGCTAAAATGCGACATTCCAATGCCCATCAAAAAATAAGGCGTAATGCGCGGGCGATAGCGGAATTTGCTTTCTGGATAGCGCGTTTTTCCAAATGGATCCCATTCTAGGTTAACATCCACTTCCGAAAAACTGGTTTGGAAGGAATAATTGCGGGCATGATCGGGGTTTTGGACTGGAAAATTGGCATCAGATCCTTTCAATTGACCATACCAAGCCAATGAACGAACCGACCAAGTGGAATTGAGGTGGTACCGCACAAATCCACCGGCCGCCGGTTGAATTTCTTTTGTCAACGGAAAGCGACCAGGAGATAAATCGCCCATATAGCCCGCTCCGCCAGCAAATACTCCAGTCTCCCATTTTACCTGCGCATTTGTTGTCCAAGTAAGAGGCAACAAAAGGAAGGCAAGAATGTAGTTTCTCATACAACATTCAGTTTATTCACAGGACGCTAACTTGTAATTTTGTTTCTGTCATGCACAGGATAGAGGTCAGAGTTGGTACGTACCTATCTTATCGTGCGTTTGAGTCTCTTTACTGGCTTAAAAAAAATCATCAACAGGGATTGTCAACGTACATTTAGATTTATCTGCCCACAGTAAGAACAGGACTTGGCCATTTCTAGCAGGAATTTAAAACCCAAACAGAATCTTAACGTTATTTTAAGAAAAAAGCGTACGGATATCTATCAAAATTAACAATTTGATCCGTTTCTTCAAAAAAACTACCTTATTCTAATTGAAAACGACCAAAAAATAAAAAAGCGAACCATTTACATGGTTCGCTACAAGTATCAGTAAGCAACAATAGAGGGTTTCAGCAACCCTATTTATTTATTCGATCTTAACTTCCACACATCAAACAATTCGGGTCGTCTAGGTTACAAGCTTGGCCTTCTTCCTCCACCAAAACGTTTGCACTTACAGGGGTTTGGGCTGATTTCAAAGCTTCCTGACTTACCGTAAATTTGATCGGATCGCTAGCCGATTTGGAACGTAAATAGTACATGCCTGTTTTTAAACCTTTTTGCCAAGCATAAAAATGCATGGAAGACAATTTCCCGAAGTTGGGACTTTCCACAAAAAGGTTCATACTCTGGCTTTGACAAATAAAGGCTCCACGATCAGCCGCCAAATCAATGATGGCCTTTTGACTGATTTCCCAGACGGTCTTGTACAACTCTTTCAGATCTTGCGGAATACCAGGAATTTCTTGTACCGAACCATTGGCAGCCATCAGATGGTGTTTCATCTCATTGCTCCATATACCTAGGCCAATCAGGTCTTTGAGCAAATGTTTGTTCACAATAATGTATTCACCCGAAAGGGTACGTCGATTGTAGATATTGGATGTATAAGGCTCAAAACATTCATTGTTACCCAAAATCTGAGAGGTAGAAGCGGTAGGCATTGGTGCCAACAGTAAGCTGTTGCGCAAACCGGTAGCTTGTATTTTGTTTTTCATGTCCGCCCAATTCCAGCGCTTGCTGGGTTGTACGCCCCACATATCGAACTGTAATTCACCTTGACTGGCTGGAGATCCTGGGTAGGAGGTATAAACTCCTAGTCGCTCTGCCAATGCATTGGATTCGGTAAGCGCCGCAAAATAGATGGTCTCGAAAATATCTTTGTTGAGCTGTTTGGCTTCTGCACTTTCAAACGGAAAACGCATCAAGATAAAAGCATCCGCAAGTCCTTGTACGCCGATCCCAATCGGGCGATGCCGCAAGTTGGAATTGCGCGCTTCTTCGATGGGATAGTAGTTGATGTCGATGATTTTGTTCAGGTTTTTGGTAACTACCCGTGCAATCTCATACAACCGTTCAAAATCAAAGGTACGGTCTTCCTTTACAAATTTGGGTAAGGAAATCGAGGCCAAATTACATACCGCCACTTCATCTGGGGCAGTGTATTCCATGATCTCCGTACACAAGTTGCTTGAGCGAATGGTTCCCAAGTTTTTTTGGTTCGATTTGCGGTTGGCTGCATCTTTGTAAAGCAAGTAAGGTGTTCCTGTCTCAATTTGCGACTCCAAAATGGCAAACCACAATTCTTGCGCGCGGATGACCTTCCGGGCCCGACCTTCGCGCTCATAACGGTGATACAAAGCATCAAACTCGCCACTGTGACAATCGTACAAACCTGGCGCTTCATTCGGACAAAACAAGGACCATTCTCCGTCAGCTTTGACCCTTTCCATAAATAGATCGGGAATCCACATGGCATAGAAAAGATCGCGAGCCCGCATTTCTTCTTTGCCGTGGTTTTTTTTCAGTTCTAAAAAATCGTAGATATCGGCATGCCAAGGTTCTAGGTACACTGCAAATGCTCCTTTGCGTTTGCCACCACCTTGATCCACGTAGCGGGCAGTGTCGTTGTAGACCCGCAACATAGGTACGATACCATTGGAAGTACCTCCGGTACCGCGGATGTAGCTGCCTTTGGCCCTTACGTTGTGTACGCTTAAACCTATCCCGCCTGCCGATTGCGATATTTTGGCGCAACGCGAAAGGGTATCAAAAATCCCCGAGATGCTGTCATCGGTCATGGCCAACAAAAAACAGGACGACAATTGCGGTTTGGGTGTAGCGGCATTAAAAAGGGTCGGAGTCGCGTGGATAAACCATTTTTCCGACATCAACTGATAGGTTTCCAGGACCGATTCTAGGTTGGCGCCATGTATACCTACGGCCACCCGCATGATCAGGTGCTGCGGGCGTTCTACCACCTGGCCGTTCATCCGCAAAAGGTAGGAACGATCCAAGGTTTTGAAACCAAAGTAATCGTACTCATAATCCCGGTCATAAATAATGGCCGAATCCAAGCGATCCCGGTGTTGCCAAATCACGTCAAAGGCTTCGTCGCTGATTAATCCTGCGTTTTCACCCGTTGTGGGATCAATGTATTCATGAAGTGCCTTCATGGTTTGCGCAAACGACTTGTTGGTGTTTTTGTGCAAATTGGAGACAGCAATACGCGCCGCCAACAATGCATAATCCGGATGGATAGCTGCCATAGTGGCTGCCGTTTCCGCAGCAAGGTTGTCCAATTCGGTTGTACTCACCCCATCAAAAAGCCCCTGAATGACCTTCTTAGCAATTTCAATGGGGTCTACATAAGTCTGCTCCAGACCGTAACACAATTTTTTAATTCTAGCGGTGATTTTATCAAAGCTTACTTCTTCACGTTTTCCGCTGCGTTTGATTACTTGCATAATTAAAATTCTTCATTCAAGGAAAAAACTTGTTTCTCTCTATCTGTCATCACGCCAGCTTTCTGGTACTCTCCTACTCGTTTTTCGAAGAAATTAGTCTTTCCTTGTAGCGAAATTAGATCCATCCAAGGAAAAGGATTTTCGACATGATATATTTTGGAATTGCCCACCGCGGCTAGCAATCGATCGGCTACAAATTCTATGTATTGACACATCAAATCGGCATTCATACCAATGAGCTTGACCGGTAAGGCGTCAGAAACGAACTCTTTTTCAATCGCCACAGCATCCAGGATAATGGCCTCGATGGTATCCAGACTTAATTTATTGATGATGTGATCATTGTAAAGCAAACAGGCAAAATCGCAGTGCATCCCTTCATCGCGCGAGATCAGCTCATTGGAAAAAGCCAAACCGGGTAACAACCCGCGTTTTTTCATCCAAAAAATAGAGCAGAAAGACCCCGAGAAGAAAATACCTTCTACTGCCGCAAAAGCAATCAGGCGCTCGGCGAAACTGCCATTTTTGATCCAACGTAAAGCCCAATCCGCTTTCCTTTTTACACAATCCAATGTATCAATAGCATTGAATAAAAAGTCTTTCTCGATCGGGTCTTTGATGTAGGTATCGATGAGTAGCGAATAGGTTTCCGAGTGGATGTTTTCCATCATGATCTGAAAACCGTAGAAGAATTTTGCTTCTGTATACTGAACTTCGCTAACAAAATTTTCGGCTAAATTTTCATTTACTATGCCATCGCTCGCCGCAAAAAAAGCCAAGACATGCTTGATAAAATGACGCTCATCATCATTGATTTTATCATTCCAATCCACCAAGTCTTGGGAAAGGTCAATCTCTTCAGAAGTCCAAAAACTCGCCTCAGCTTTTTTGTAAAATGCCCAAATATCATTGTGTTGAATGGGGAAAAGGACAAAACGGTGGGGGTTTTCTTGCAAAATCGGTTCAGTCATGTTGCTTGCGTTGATGTTAAATGGCAAAAAAAAATAAGGACAATCCGCTACATGCGCTTTATCCACAAAGTCTGCTTATCTTATTTCATGATGGAATGGTATTCCTCGACAACTATCCAAATCGTGTTCAAATAACTTGAAATCAAATTTAATCCCAAACTTCACAAACGAAAAGTCAAAGTTATCCACATTTGTGGATAACGTGTTTTAATAATCTGCTTATCAACAAATTAACATAAAATAAAAAGTTACAAACATGTGGAAAACTCTTATAAAATGTGGAAAACTCAAAACAACCTTTTGCGTTGAAAGTACCAGGCCAACAAAAGACTGATCAGCAAGGCCAACGTGATGATGAAATACACCGCGTATTTACTTTGACCAAACGGCAAGGGCACATTCATGCCATAGAAGCTGGCAATTAAGGTAGGAACTGCGATAAAGATCGTCACCAAAGTCAATCGATGGATGGTGACGTTCATGTTATTGGAAATGATGGAGGCGTAGGTATCCATGGTACCGCTCAAGATGTTGCTGTATACATTGGCCATTTCCAAGGCCTGGCCATTATCGATCACGATGCCTTCAAAAATATCGGTTTTATCCTCATCGTCGCGGATGTTGAGAAAATCGATGCGCTTCATTTTTAAATTCAACAGGTCATTGGCGCTAAGCGAGTTGAGGAAGTAAACCAAACTCTTTTCGATACTCAAGAGCTGTTTCAACTCGCGGTTGCGACTGGAATGGTAAAGCTCTTGTTCAATCAAGTTGCGTTTGAGGTCTAGTTTTTTTAGACAGGTCAAAAAACGGTAAACATTGTGCTCCAGGATTTGGAGGATAAATAGGGTCTCGTCAACAGGGTCAAAATTTTTGACTTTTCCATCCAAAAAACGTTGCAATACCGGATTTTCACTCGAGGTAATGGTGATTACATTCTCCTCTGCCAAGATGATACCAATAGGAACGGTGATGTAGATGGCGTCGTTTTCTTCTTCTGTTGGGTTCAGTATGGGGGTATTCACCAGAATGAGGCGTGCCTCTTCTTCAATTTCGTAGCGCGAACGATCATCAATATCCAGGGAGACGGTAAGGAAATCAATGGGCACATCAAATCGTTGAGCGACTTCCTCCAGTTCTTCTTGACTGAAGGGCGGGGTGATGTTCACCCAGCAACCAGATTGCGGTTGCTCCAGCTCCGTTAGTTGACGGTTTTCTTTGAGATAATACCTAACCATGCCGCAATAATTTTTCAAAAAAGATGATCCTGGGCACGATTGCCTGACATTTCGCTACGAACGGCACAAACATACAATTTATGCGGTGGACGAACAAATCTTGACCGCAACAAGTCTGCTAGCTAAATTTCATGGCTTGTACCGGGCTAATTCGGGTAACCAAATAAGAAGGAATAATCAAGAAAAGTAAGGTGACCAGCAAGGTTCCAACATTAAGGGAAAGAATGGTTAGAAAATCAAAATGGATGGGTGCCACTGCCAAATAGTAGTTTTCTTCTGATAGTTTTATCACTTTACCATATTTCTGGATCAAACAAAGGCCAATACCCAATACGTTACCCCAAAAAAGTCCGGTAACGATGATGTACCCAGCATAATACAAAAATATCTTGCGGATCCCCCAGTTGGTAGCGCCGATGCTTTTGAGTGTTCCGATCATATTGGCGCGTTCCAAGATAAGTATCATCAAGGCAGTAACCATGTTGATGATGGCCACGATGATCATCAAAGCAAGGATCACAATCTCGTTGATGTCTTGAAGGTCAAGCCATTCAAATATCTCGGGAAATTTTTGCCGAATGGTTTCAGAATACAAACCGGTGGGCAATTTTTCGTAATAAATGTATTCTGAAAAAGGTTTGAGGTCGTGAATATCTTCGAGAAATACTTCAAAACCGGCCACTTGATTTTCTCGCCATTCCAGCAGCTGTTGGATCCTTCGAATATCGCACAGCGCAAATTGTCGATCATATTCTTCTAAGCCGGTTTTAAAAATACCGCAAATCTTAAAGCTACGCGCCAATTGTTCGCCGTTGCGCACAAAATAGACCCGAAACGAATCGCCAATTTTCACCTTGAGTCGGTTGGCGGTCTGTCGAGAAATCAAAATATCATTTGAAGCTTCATTTTCGGGATGGCTAATGGGTTTTCCTGCTACGAGG
>JBBRGN010000278.1:0-6370 GCA_038240665.1 Chitinophagales bacterium
CGGTTGATGCGCGAATCGCGGTAAGCCCGCGCAGCTGTTCCTTCTTCAGAAAATCCCATCCCGCCATGTACCTGTAGGGTTTCATCCACTACATAATCTAAGGCTTCAGAACCGGCAAATTTGAGGATGGAACATTCAATGGCATATTCTTCAGCGGCATGCAATTTTCCTTCCGTAAACGTACCACCTTTGGCTACTTCTTCTTGTTTTCTTAATTCCAAAAGGTTGGAAACCCGGTACAATGCGCTCTCAGTAGAAAAAATGCGGATCGCCTGTTGAGCCAATTTGTATTGAATAGCGCCAAAATTGGCAATCGGTTCACCAAATTGGATGCGCTCATTGGCATATTTCACGGCGGTAGTTGCGCTCATTTTTGCACCGCCTAAGCTCAATGCGCAAAGTTTGAAACGACCTACATTGAGAACGTTAAAGGCAATCAAGTGACCTTTGCCGATTGCGCCCAGGACGTTATCAACGGGTACTTGTACATTTTCAAAAAACACTTGGCGGGTTGAAGAGCCTTTAATCCCTAGTTTGTGTTCTTCTGCGCCTAAGGTCAATCCTGGTGAATTGCGTTCTACGATGAAGCCAGTGAATTTATCGCCATCGATTTTAGCAAAAACGATAAAGATATCCGCAAAACCGGCGTTGGAAATCCACATTTTTTGACCATTCATCACATAATGGGTTCCATCAACAGAAAGGTCGGCGCGGGTTTTCGCGGCCAAAGCATCTGATCCAGAACCTGGTTCGGTCAAACAATAAGCTGCTTTCAATTCTCCGTCGATCAAACGGGGCAAGTATTTTTGTTTTTGTGCTTCAGTACCAAAATACAAAATGGGCAACATCCCGATTCCAGTATGTGCGGCATACGACACGGTAAATGATCCGGCGGGCCCTAGCGCGTCGCAGATCAGGGTGTTGGTGTCCTCATCCAATTCCATTCCGCCATAAGCTTCAGGCATGTGAGTACCCAAAAGACCCAATTCTGCCATTTTTTCCAATAGCCTTGGCGCGATGTTGTCTTCCTGGTTTTCTATTTTAACGGCGTTGGGAAAGATTTCGTTCTGTACAAAATCACGTACCGTTGTCTGAATCATCACTTGCTCTTCGGTGATTTCCTCAGGAATAAAAACGTCTTCGATCGAAGATTCTTTGATCAAGAATTCTCCACCTTTTAAGGCTGTATTGGTCATTACCGCATCCATAGCGCACACTATTTTATACAATTAGCGAATTTTCGCTACAAATGTACACCGTTTTCAAGAATAAGTAAAGGTGATGGGGGAAAATTAGCGAAAATTCGCTAATTTTTTTTTAAATGGCGCGTTTTAGTGCTATGCATGGGATGGAGGCAATCGTATTGACGAGCAAAATAAAAAATGGTCCCGGGGAATAACTATATTTGGTTGCCTAACTTAACCTTCGTGCGCCTAAATCATGTACTTTTTTACTTAAATTTTAACTTAAACAGTATGAGCAATCTAGCCATTATCCCCCGTTTAAAGACCTTTTCCACCTCCATGCGTTTTTTGAAAGATCCGATGAGCATTATTGCCGAAAACTTAGCCCATTATGGAACTTCCTATTTTTTCTATATCGGCGGCGTGTATCCTTCTATTTTTACCGCTGATCCAGCATTTATTCAGCACGTTTTGCAAAAAAATCACCGCAGTTATCAAAAATCTCCCCTCCACTTTGAGCATCTGGGTCATTATCTAGGCAATGGTTTGCTAACCAGTGATGGCGATTACTGGCTGCGGCAGCGGCGATTGATTCAGCCAGGGTTCCATCGCTCGCGTTTGGCTAGTCTTACCCAGTTAATGCAGTCGGTCATTCAAGAGAGCGAAACGCGTTTTGATCAATTGGCAGCTCAGGGAACTTTTGACATTGCCCACGAGATGATGGGAACCGCATTCCGAATCATCACGCGATCGATTTTCAGTACCAATGTCAAGGAGGAAGAGCTGGAGGAAATGAGCGAACAGATCACGACGCTTCAGGCGTTTATCATCCAATTGATTCGACAGCCATACCTCAACCCCTGGCGTAAGTTGTCGGGCCAAGTTCGGAAACATGAACAGATCGCTACCAAATTTGACGAAACGATTCTGGGCTATATCCACGCCCGAAAATCCAGCGGCGAGTATCGCGACGATTTATTGCAGATGCTATTGGATAGTCGCTATGAGGATACTGGCGAACCCATGAGTGAGCAAGCGCTGTTGGATGAAGTTAAAATCCTTTTTGTTGCCGGGCACGAAACTTCGGCCAATGCCTTGGCTTGGAGCTGGTATTTATTGAGTCAACACCCCGAAGTAGTCGCAAAAATTCGCGCGGAATTGGATGAGGTTGCTCCTGATCGATCCCTTGAATTCGAAGACCTCGGTAAATTAGAATACCTCACGCAAGTCATCGAAGAGGTGTTGCGCTTGTACCCTCCAGCTTGGATTACTGATCGACAAGCCGCCAAGGACGATGAGTTCAACGGGATAAAAATCAAAAAGGGTACCTTTTTGGTTACCTATATATATGGAGTGCACCATTCTGCCGATTATTGGGAAGATCCGGAAGCTTTCCGTCCAGAGCGTTTTGCTAAAGGCCACAAACTAGAACATCCTTACGCTTATATCCCATTTGGCGGTGGGCCACGTTTGTGTATTGGCAATCATTTTGCGCATATGGAGATGCAGTTGGTAATCGCCAACCTTATCCGACGCTATGATTTTGAGTTAGATGCCGATCATCTGGTTGAGAAACAACCCTTAATCACCCTTCGCCCAAGGTATGGCATTAAGATGCGTTTTTGGAGAAGGGACAATCTTTTAGCGTAGGCTCAACAGTAGAATAATTGCCCCATAAAGGGCGCTCTTGCTTGCTTTTCGTTTTTTGAGAAACCGCTTGAGCCCCACTCTATTGCTTAATAATCGGCACTGTTTGTTGTGTTCCAGTACTGGTATTGCGAATGGATAGGTAGTAAATTGCTTTAGGAAGAGCGGAAAAATCGATTGTAAATTGTGTTTTGCTGCTCGCCGGTATCGGAGCAAGAGGGGTCAAAACAACCTGTCCTTGTGCATCGCTTAGCTCCCAATTAAAAGACATTGGCGTGAGGGGAGTTAAGTCAACGAGCACGGTACTGTAGGTAGGATTGGGATAGACGAGCAGTTGCGTTTGTTCTAAAAATGTAGTGATCCCTACTGTAGCTGTTTCTTCCATTTGTTGAAAGCCTTGGTTCAAAATAATGGCGGCATTTCCAAGATTACCTACCACGGCTTCTCCTACTGTAAAAGACACCCGGAGATCGGTAGTGGAAAGCGTGCCACCAGCAGGAGAAATCACGTACTTAGAAAGGTTTTGAGCGCTTATATGGCTAGATACGGCCAATAGGATAAAAAATAAAAAGCGTGTAGGCATGTCATTCGTTTTTGGGAATTGAATGCCGCAAGTTAGCAGTTTTTAAAAAAAATTGGTTCAGGAATTTTGAATTTAGCCCAAAGTTCCAACAAAATTCCTGAACCAGTTTAGGATTGATTTAACAGAACCCCTATTTACTTCTTATTCGGATTGAGCATCAAAATAGCCTTAGGGCTTACCAGCGATTGGATTACATTTGATCCGTCGCCCATTTTTTTATCGCCTCCACCAGATGCAGATGCAGGATATTTAGCCGAAATGGCTTGAATATCTTGTTTCCATTTGGCAGTTTGAGGATTGATTTCGGCGATTACTTTATTGATATCCGCGCTGTATTTAGTAGCCAATTGAGACAGCGCAGCCTTTACTTGTCCTTTTTCTTGTTTTAAGCCTTTCAATTCATCCGATTTAGGGCCATCCTTGTCGCGAGCATTCCGCATCTCTTTTCCTTTTTCCTTCATATCACCGCTTAGATTGGCGAGTGTGGCTTGGTCTTCAGGACTGATAACTGCATTCAATTTTTGACGCTGTTGTCTAAGTACGGGCATGATGTTTTGAGCGATATAACCCCGAATCTCTTTACGCATAGGGTTATCTTTATTCTCTATCTCCCGCTCCATTTCACCGCCTACCCGACGTTCGCCACGTTGAGCACTGATAGCGTCCAATTTATCGTTTTGATCTTGGGTCAATACCCCGCGAATTTCTTCCCGTTGTGCATCCATTGCTCCGGCTACTCCAGCACGTCTTACGCTAGGATCGGTATTGTTTTTGCGAGCTTGTTGAAGTTGCGGACGGTATTTGTCCATGATGACCTTAATTTTGGCTTCTTGGTCGGTACTGAGTTGAAGTTGCTGTTTAAGGGTTTCCAAAGTAGGCGGTGGAGGGCCTTGGGGCTGAGGAGCGCCGGGTTGCTGAATTTGAGCAAAAGAACTTAATCCAAAAAAGCAGAACAACAAGGCCAAAAGGCTGATTTGAAACTTTTTCATAAAAAGAAAAATTGAACTTGGTGATTGATAATAATTCCTTTGGACTGAAATTCTACGCAGAAGTAGCGGAGTGGTAAGAGAATTAAGGATTCTTTAACGGACTAGCTTGGATTTGGAGGTAAGTGTGAGACATTATCGATACTAACGAAGAAAGGATTAAAAATATACGATAACTTGGTTGTATTTTTTTCTAACTATCTTTTTCTAGAATAAACCTTAAAATATCCGTCTATGAAAAGAGTATGCTTGCTCCTTGCTTTGGTTTTCCCTGCTAGCGCTTTTTCGCAAAACAACTGCGAAGGTTATTTTCCTGATGTCAAAGGACTTCAATTAGAATACCGTTTGTCCAATGCTAAAGGAAAAGTTTCTCTTATTCGTCACCAAATGGTTCAACAGGTAGAGGTTAAAACCGCAGGATTGGAAGTAAGCGCTGAAATTATTAATTCCGATGTGCAAGGGAAAGAAAAATCTCGCAGCATTGCCATTTTTAATTGCCTTGGCGATCAAACGATGATGGGTATTGATCAATTGGCTGCGCCTCAGGGCATGGTTTCGAATATGGCCTTAGTCATCACTGGCGATGGCTTCCGGCTCCCCAACACTCCTGTTATTGGGCAAAAACTCCCTCCTTCCGTCAATGTGGTTAAAGTCAAACGGGGAAATTTCGTGCTCACCAGCATACAATATACCATTCACGATTATCAGGTAGATAGTCAAGAAATGATAACTACGCCTGCCGGAATTTTTGATTGCTACAAATTGACCTATTGGGTAGATTCAAAGCGATACGCACCCGGTAGTTCCCTAATGAAATACAATGCCATTTTTAGCTCGATCAGGGTGGTGCAGTGGTACGCTAAACAAATAGGATTGATCAAAGAAGAGGTTTATAAAAAAAATGGTAAGCTTTTTTCATCCACCCAATTGACTCAGTTGACGCGATAATTTGTGCTCATTAATTACTTCTTATTGAATTGATTCATGGTTTGCGCCAAACCAATGGTTCCAAAACTCTTGATGGTATCTACCGCGTACTGGAGTACCTCGTGCAAAATTTTGGCTTCTTCCCTGTCCCATTCCCCCAATACAAAATCGACTTGCTGTCCTTTGCGGAAAGAACTTCCAATACCGATGCGCAATCGGGCATAATCATTGGTGAGGAATTGATCGATGTCTTTTAGTCCATTGTGACCACCATCGCTGCCTTTACCACGCAAGCGTTGCTTGGCAAAATCCAAGTTCAAATCATCCAATACCACCAGCAAGTTTTCTTTGGGAATCTTTTCTTTTTGCAGCCAATAATGGATCGATTTACCGCTTCGATTCATGTAGGTAGAAGGTTTGAGCAAAACGAAGGTGCGGCTTTTGTGTTTGACCCTTGCGATGCTGCCCAAATGATCCACCGAAAAAGATACCTCGGCTTCCTTCGCCATATAATCAACCACTGCAAAACCAACGTTGTGCCGTGTATTGTCATATTCAGCGCCGATGTTGCCCAGGCCAGCTATCAAGTACTTCATTTTTTGAATTTAGTAGCGTTATTCGGGATTATGTTCAACACAAAAATCCCAAACAACATTCCCGCTTTAAACCGCTACGTCGTATTCGCGTAACGCCGAATTCAAGGATACTTTTTTATCTGTGCTCTCTTGGCGCTGACCAATAATCAAAGCACAAGGAACTTGATAAGTTCCAGCAGCAAAGGTTTTTGTATAAGATCCCGGAATCACCACCGAGCGTGCTGGTACTCTGCCTTTATAGGTTACTGGTTCTGCCCCAGTAACGTCAATCACGTGGGTACTGTTGGTGATTACAACATTTGCGCCCAGTACTGATTCACGCTCAATCCGTGCGCCTTCTACTACAATACAACGAGAACCAATGAAGCAATCGTCTTCGATAATGGTTGGCGTGGCTTGAAGCGGTTCCAACACTCCGCCAATTCCTACCCCGCCACTGAGGTGGAC
>JBBRGN010000279.1:0-6354 GCA_038240665.1 Chitinophagales bacterium
GAAAAAATCGCAACAGTAAACAATTTCTAAGATTACCTAATTTATTGAAGGTAAATTTATTATATTACTTTTTGTGTCATCGTTGATCAATTTGTTTTGTCAACTGAGACTCAAGCCATTGACAAAACATTGTTCTTACAATTCAATTCAGGGGCCCGCCCATCGCTAAAAAATTGAATATCAATTTGTCCCAATAAAGCGCCATCACAGCCGGCGTGTTTAATGGCAATGGATCGGCCTTTTTTGTTGTTTAAAAAAATCGGCTCTTCCATAAAGGTATGGGATTGACCACCTATGATCAAGTCTATGTTTTCTGACTGCCTGGCCAAATCAAGGTCTGAAATCCTCCCATCGGTATGCCAATACCCCAAATGGGAAAGGGCAACGACGTAATCGACGCGCTCTACTTGTCGCAAGTGATGGGCAAAATGATTGGCTTGGTTTAAGATGTCTAATTCCGCGGAATGTAGCAGCGGGGTAGAAGAGGCGCCAATGCCCAACACTCCGATTTTTAATGAACCGCGTTGAAATACTTGGTAGGGCTTTGCCTTTAAATCGAGATTGGTTCCGATTTCGTTACAAGCCAGTACGGAAAAAGTTGCCTTGTGCAACATTTGGGATAGGGTAGGGGGGGCCATAGCAAGTTCCTGTGCTCCTAAGGTCACCGCATCATAGCCCAATTCTGACATCTGGGCAATCATTGCACCAGAACCGGGATTTGAATCGCAGAAATCGCCAGCATCCAACAGGATTGATTCAGGGAACTGAAGTTTGGCTTGGCTGATTTGCTCGTATAGGGAGTTAAGCGCGCCGGGTTTAGGAACCCAGGCATGCGTGTTGCGGTTAAAGCAATTGTGCAGATCATTGGTATGGAAAACGGTTAGCTTGGTGCTGGAACCATAGGATACGAAGCCTGGGCCAACAATCCCAGTTGCCAAAGCTACGGCTCCGGTGTTTTTAATAAATGCTCTTCTTTGCATCGGCTGGATGTTCTTTTTTTTACTTTGGCAGCCTTGATTGAGACTGCATTAGTTCATTTCCTGAAAAATGCCAACGGTTTTTTGGTCTACCTTATTATAGTATGATCAATAATGAAACAGGCTAGTAAAACTGTAAGAAGATCAATATACAAAAAAAACAATCAAAAAAACATCAATTTGCTAGCCGAAAAGCGTCCCTCCCGATCTAAAAGGCGCTACCACCCCCAAATGCTGGTAGGCTTTTTCGGTCACTTCTCTTCCGCGGGGCGTTCGCTGCATAAATCCCTCCATAATCAGGAAGGGTTCGTGTACTTCTTCGATTGTTCCTGCTTCTTCTCCAACGGCAGTGGCAATAGTAGTGAGCCCTACCGGACCACCTTTAAACTTGTGGATGATGGTAGAAAGGATTTTGTTGTCCATTTCATCCAAACCATATTCGTCCACATTGAGCGCTTGAAGGCCAAAACGCGCAATTTCTCCGTCGATGGATCCATCGCCTTTTACTTGGGCAAAATCACGGATACGGCGCAAAAGCGCATTGGCAATCCGCGGTGTACCACGGCTACGGCGGGCAATTTCTTCGGTTCCTTCTGGATTGATCCCTACTTGTAGTATATCGGCTGAGCGCTCAATGATGGTTTTTAAGGTAGCGATATCATAATAATCTAAATGGCAATTGATACCAAATCGGGCGCGCATCGGTGCAGTGAGCAAGCCCATGCGCGTGGTGGCACCTACAAGCGTGAACGGACTTAGCGAAATCTGGATGCTTCGCGCATTGGGTCCGCTGTCGATCATGATATCGATGCGAAAATCTTCCATGGCCGAATACAAGTACTCCTCTACCACGGTATTGAGTCGGTGGATTTCATCAATGAACAAAACGTCGCCTTCGTTGAGGTTGGTCAGCAGACCGGCCAAATCTCCCGCTTTTTCTAGCACTGGACCGGAAGTCATTTTCATATTGGTTCCCAACTCATTGGCCACAATATGAGACAGAGTCGTTTTTCCAAGTCCGGGAGGGCCATGCAAAAGCACGTGATCCAGCGCTTCTCCCCGTTGTTTGGCAGCTTGAATAAAAATCTTCAGATTGTCCACTATACGCGGCTGACCGCTGAAGTCTTCCAGTAGTTTTGGGCGCAGCGATTTTTCAATCTGCTGCTCATCGGGGTCTTGATTTGAACTAGAAGGATCCAAAATTGGATTTGACATGCTAAATAAAATTAATGTTCAAAAAAATACCTTTTCCATGAACAAAGTTGCTATAAAAGAGTTGCAGCAAATTTTTAGTTTTGTGCTGCCTTTTTTTAGAGCGTGCTGAGCGGTCAGATTCAGGTGCAAAATGAATTAAAGTTTGCCACATGGATCGATCATCCAGCACATTCTACTCCCGAATGAACGGAAAGGAAAACCAAAATACAACAATACAATGAGCGGATCAAAAGTAACCGTAGAAAATGGAAAATTAGTTGTGCCCAACGACCCGATCATCCCTTTTATCGAAGGCGATGGTATTGGCGCTGATATTTGGGCAGCTTCAGAACGGGTTTTGGATGCAGCAGTAGCCAAAGCCTACAACGGAAGCCGTAAAATCGTTTGGAAAGAAGTTTTGGCGGGCGAAAAAGCCTTTAACCAGACCGGTAGTTGGCTTCCTGACGAGACATTATCTTTGATTGACGAGTACCGTATCGCCATCAAAGGACCTTTGACCACTCCAGTGGGCGGAGGTATTCGCTCCCTCAATGTAGCTTTGCGTCAAATGTTGGATCTTTATGCTTGCGTTCGTCCTGTGCATTATTTTAAGGGCGTACCCTCTCCAGTAAAACACCCGGAGGAGGTTGAGATGGTCATTTTTCGGGAAAATACCGAAGACATCTATGCGGGCATTGAGTTTTTGAACGGAACACCCGAAGTGGAGAAACTTAAGAAATTCTTGATCGAAGAGATGGGCGTTACCCAGATTCGCTTCCCTGATACGGTTTCATTGGGCATCAAACCGGTTTCAGTAGAAGGAACCGAGCGTTTGGTTCGTTCCGCTATTGAATACACGATTGCCAATAAATTGCCTTCGTTGACTTTGGTTCACAAAGGCAACATCATGAAATATACGGAAGGCAAATTCAAAGACTGGGGTTATGAGCTCCTAGAGCGGGAATATGGCGATCAGGTCTTTACTTGGCCACAATACGATAAGATCGCAGCTGCTCAAGGCAAAGATGCGGCTGAAAAAGCACAGTCTGATGCGCTTGCTGCGGGTAAAATTTTGATCAAAGACGCGATTGCAGACGCATTCCTTCAGCAGATCATGACGCGTCCTTCCGAATACTCGGTTATTGCTACCTTGAATCTGAATGGCGATTATATTTCTGATGCCTTAGCCGCGGAAGTAGGCGGTATTGGTATCGCTCCTGGCGCTAACATCAACTACATCAGCGGTAAAGCAATCTTTGAAGCTACCCACGGTACGGCGCCAAAATATGCAGGTTTGGACAAAGTCAATCCTAGTTCGGTCATCCTGTCTGGCGAAATGATGTTCCGCTATATGGGCTGGTTGGAAGCAGCTGACTTGATCATCAAAGGCGTTGAAGGTGCCATCGCTAAAAAACGCGTTACTTATGACTTCCATCGCTTGATGGAAGGCGCTACTTTGTTGAAATGCTCTGAATTTGGTGACGAGGTCATTGCCAATATGTAATTTCGATTCTTTATAAAAAAAAGAAAACCCTGCTCGGATCTTCCGAGCAGGGTTTCCTTTTTCACTCCGGGAGTGTATTATTTTACTACCACAAAACGCTTGATGCCTACGCCTTTATCGGTAGTCACCTGTAGTAGGTAAGTTCCAGCAGTAAAGTTTTCTACGCTAAACTGTACATTTTCACGTTGAACGCTGCCCAAATAACGCTCAGAAAGAATGCGACCAGACAGATCCATGATCCGGACCACCGCTTCTTTTGAAACATCTTTTAGCAACAATTGTAGATTCAGCGTTTCGCTGGTTGGGTTTGGAAATACACTAAACTCGTTTGAGATAGAGGGTAGATCCTTGGTACCCGTATTTTTTGCGCCTACGTTCATCCGCACCACATAAGAGAAGTTGCGGCCAAAACCTACTGAACCGTAGTCTTCCTTGGTCAAATCGCCAGCCAAGCCAGTAAAGCTCGCATAACGACGCTTGTTTTTCAATTCGCCATAAAATGCTGTTCCTGAATAGTCAACCTCATCACTCTGTGGCATTTGTAGATCCAAAGTCTGGCTACCTGCTGGGATGTATTCAACCATCAACAAATAGTAGGTATTGTCTTTCAATTCTACCGCAGGATCACCAGGTTCTGGGAATCTAGTAGTGATGATTTGAGCAGCTGTTTCCGTGCCCGCTACAATGTAAATTCTGGTCGCAACGCTAATACGTTCGGCTGGTTGAGCATCGCCATCATTGTTGGCGTCTTTCCATTCGTATAGGGTGATCAACAAGGGTTGGTCTTTCAATGCAGCACCATTACCCAGACCAAAGCTCACACTGCGCATGAAATTTCCTTTGCCTTTTGGTACAAAGTAACCATTACCGTAAGCAGCAGCGTGCGGGTCACCGGCAGTCCAGTTGCTAGCAGCGGGGTTGGTCGTACGGGTTGCACCAAATTCTTTTGCGAAAGTGGTATCCGTAATGACATAGACAAAACCATCGGCATTGTCAGCTGGATTGAAATCCACAGAGTCACTCGACACACTGTAAATCCCAAGATATCCTCCCCGTGCAGCAGGTGTATATTCTTTAGCAAATGGTAGGTTTTCAACGGCAATGTTGCCGGCAACCGTGTTATAAGCAAGACTATCTTCGTATACTACCGCATTGGAAGCGGTATTTGAAATGGTCATTTTTAGCTTAACCCTGGTCTGTGCTTTTGCGCCAACATTGGCGATATCAGCAAGGAAACCAAAAGGCTCTACTTGGCTCAATGGGGTTGCAGCGTTTGGTGGCACAGCAAAGAAAGAGTTTACCCGTAAGTTATTGGATTCTTGCTCCAACAACAACACATCATCCACTAACCAGTAATAATAGTTACCAGTGTAACGGAATTTTACAACTAAGCTATCAGCACTCCCGCTACCAGTCAAAGGTACTACCGTATAATTATCGTTGTTGGAGCTGTTAACTGCGATGTCGGTGTTTACCGCTACGCTATCCCAAGTCCGGCCGCCGTTTTTCGACCAACCAATGAAGTAACTACTACCCGCAAAATGGCGTACTTCTTGATAGAATTTCAAGCTGTAACCAGCTGCTTTACGGGCAGGTTTGATGACCGGAGAAATCAATTCGCCCGTTTGAGGTGCTGGGCAAGTACCTGTACCTACTGCAGCACCGCCACAACCCGTACCTTTGGTATCCAGAAAATCAGATTCAAAAACCATTGCGCCATTGCACTGGGTTGGAGAAGTGATGGTCGTTCCACCACAACCACCGCGCGCAGTACCCGTAGCATTCCAAAGCCAAAGGTTAGCTGGTACCGAACCTCTGGCACAAGAAAGGCTGCGTACTCTCCAATTGTTCAACCCTCCGTTGAAGTCGCCTTGACCCAATGTTTTTCCCCATACGATTTGGTTAGCAGGGGTGTCGTCAACGACGTCAATCCGAGCTACTGTAAAGTCTACACCTGCGCCTACTGCAGCTTTGATCTTGGCACCGTCAGTTTGTCCAACAATAAATACAGGGACGGTCACACGAGAATCGGTTACGCCGTCGCCAGGAAGAATTGGGATAGCAGTACCGCCTTGGTTATTGAAAATAAATACCGCTTTAGCGCCTTTTTTTTGTGCACGGTCAGCTTTGGAAGAAAATGTACAAGTGCCACGGTCAATAATGGCAATTTTCCCGGTTAGATCTGCAGTGATAGAGTCACAAATGATTGTCGCGTTGGCGCGGTCACGTGCCAGTACCGCAGTACCAGTAAGTGTTTTAACATTGCAATAAGAAGCGCCAAAAGCCGCTATTTGCACGTCATAAGTACCTGCAATACTGGCAGGAGCAGTAATCGTCAATCGGTGAGATTGGGCTTGGAGGGGACTCAGCCAGGTTGCTACCCAAAGCAACATCAAACTAAATCCAGCAGAAAATGAAAAGCGTGTACAATTCCGCATTTTGCTAGATGTTTTAAAGTGAAAAGAGAAATGATATTTGAATCAATGGATGAACAAGGGAAGTGGTGGGTATCCTTCTTATTGGTTTTGAAAACACAAAACCACAGGACAGCGTTGTTACCGTTTTCCCTACTAAACTTATCCAAACGAATCCAGAATAGATGTTTTTTTGCAATCTTAAGATCTTGTCGCAATAATTATACAAGTAATGTCACATAAAATAGGACTGCCCGAATTTACA
>JBBRGN010000280.1:0-6328 GCA_038240665.1 Chitinophagales bacterium
TCTGCCCAGTGCGGTAAATGGTGCAACCAAACCAAAGTAGCGCCAAGAATTGCGCCCAACATTTGGGCCGCAATAAAAGTACCTACTTGACTAAAATCACTGGTTTTTATGGCTTGCGCAAGTGTAACGGCAGGATTGAGATGAGCGCCTTCACTACCAAATTTTTGAGCCACAAAAATACCGATGGTCACCGCAAATGCCCAACCAGCGGTAATCACGATCAAACCGCCGTTGTGGCCTTTGGTACGCTGAAGCAGTACGTTGGCGACAACGCCGTTACCCAATAAAATAAGAACCATTGTACCGATGAGTTCTCCGAGGAAAGGTGAAGTAATCATAGCAGAGTTTTAGGTTGAAAGGTATTTTAGGAATGATTGCTTATCAATTCGTCCGTAGATTTATTTTTCCCAGTCGAAAGAGCGTTTTACCGCTTTTTTCCAATTGGCAAAGTATTTTTTGCGATCCGCTGCTTTCATCGCAGGTTTCCAAGTTTTATCTACACCCCAATTTGACAAAAGATCGTCGACACTTTGCCAATAACCCACTGCCAATCCTGCGGCATAAGCTGCGCCAAGAGCGGTCGTTTCAATCATTTTTGGCCGAATTACTTTGGTATTGAGGATATCAGCTTGAAACTGCATGAGCAATTCGTTGACCGTCATACCGCCGTCTACCCGCAAGGAAGCAACTTTAATTCCGCTGTCTTTTTCCATCGCATTCAGCACTTCCAGGGTTTGATAAGCCGTAGCTTCCAAAACCGCCCGAGCAATATGGCCTTTGTTGACATAGCGGGTCAACCCTACGATGACACCTCGGGCATTGTTTTTCCAATAAGGCGCGTACAAGCCAGAGAAAGCGGGTACAAAATAAGCGCCGCCATTATCGACTACGGTACGTGCAAGGGGTTCAATATCCACGCTGTTTTGAATAATGCCTAAGTTGTCGCGCAACCACTGTACCAATGCGCCAGCTATGGCTACCGAACCTTCCAGGGCAAAATGGGGTGGTTCATCACCAAACTGGTAAGCGAGGGTAGTCAACAGCCCAAATTTAGAGGGTACAATTTCGGTTCCGGTATTCATCAGCATGAAACAACCGGTACCATAGGTGTTTTTGGCTTCCCCGGGTTGAAAACAGGTTTGTCCCACCAGTGCCGCTTGCTGATCACCAAGATCACCAGCCAAAGGGACGCCTGCGAGAGCGCTTACTTTAATGGTGCCATATACTTTGCTGCTGGGTTCGATTGTAGGCAAAATAGAATGAGGGATCCCCAATTTTTGCAGAATTTCCTCGTCCCAATTTAAAGTATGCAGGTTCATCAACTGGGTGCGGGAAGCATTGGTGACGTCGGTGATGTGGCAATGGCCATGGGGTCCGCCGAGCAATCTCCACATCAAAAAAGTATCAATGTTACCAAACAAGGCTTCTCCCTTAGCGGCAGCAGCGGCAGCTTCTGGTACATTGTCGAGTATCCACTTAATCTTTAATCCGCTGAAATAAGTCGCCAAAGGCAATCCGGTACGCGAACGGAACCAATCAGAACCAATTGATTTTTCCAATTCATTGACGGTTTGTCCTACACGGGTATCTTGCCAAACTAGGGCATTGTAAAATGGTTTTCCAGTTTTTTTATCCCATACAACGGTGGTTTCCCGCTGGTTGGTGATGCCAACTGCTGCGATATCGGTTGCTTTTAAGTACCGGCTTGACAAGGCTTTTTCGATTACTTCTACCGTATTGTTCCAGATTTCGTCGGGGTCATGCTCTACCCAGCCTGGCTTGGGGTAAATCTGCTGATGTTCTTTTTGGCTGACCGATACGATGTTCCCTTGTCGATCAAAAATGATGCAACGCGTAGATGTGGTACCTTGATCAATGGCGGCGATGTATTTCATAGACTGATGTTTTAGGCGTTAATGGGTGGCATGTTGGATAAATCCCTGTACTTTATTTTGATAAGTTTCAATTTGCTGTTGCGTGTACGCAGGATCCCAACCCAGCTCCAAAGCCAGTCGCTGCCCCACGATAGGAGTAGCAGCTAATGTAGCCGCCCAGTCGGTCATTTCCAAACGCATCCGACGCGCCAGCACATCCCGAATGGTGCAAGCCATTTCTTCTCGAATGGCGTAGGCAACCTCGGCTTGGATATAGGGATAATGGGCAACCAAGGGGCTTACCAACGCTGGTTCAGCTTGGATCAATTGCGCCACTATGGTACAACGGCTTCCATATTTTTGCGTCAAATACTGACATACGGATGCATCCAAACCGAATTCTTGTTGTAAATCAGTCCATTGCCCTGGATCATAATTTTCTGCCCCTGATAACAATTGATCTTTGGTGGTGCTTTTTTGCGGTATACTTAATTGATCGCAAACCTTATCGACTACGTCCATCGCCATCAAGCGGTAAGTAGTCCATTTACCGCCCAGAAGGCTAATCAAGCCTGAATCAGGATCTACTTCTACTTCATGATCGCGGTGCAAAGCCTTAGTTGAAGTATTGGGATCGGCAGCGATCAAAGGTCGAATACCGCCAAAACCAGCTTTAATGGCCTCGCGCCCAACTGGTTTGGATAAATAGCGATTCAGATTTTCAAGCAAAAAATCGGTTTCAGTGGTTTCGAGCAGCGGTTCATCTTGGGCAGTATAAGGTGTATCCGTGGTTCCCAAGAGCAACTCACCTTCCCAGGGAATGGCAAAAATAACGCGGCCGTCGGTGGTTTTGGGGATCAACAATGCCGTTTCAGGAGAATCGAGAACGGACAGCGGCAGCACTGCATGTACGCCCTTGCTTTGGGTAATGCGGGAAGCAGCATTAGAATTTGCCAAATGTCGGATGGTATCTGCTGCTGGCCCGGTACAGTTGATGAATTTTTTAGCTTTTATGGAAAAATCTGCGCCGCTAAGTTCATCATGAAGTGTAGCACGGTCGAGCTCACCGTCGCTCTTTTTTTCAAAAGCTACTACTGCAATGTGATTAACTACGGCAGCGCCTGATTCAGCTGCCGTTTTGGCCAACAACATACAATAGCGGGCATCATCCAACTGTCCATCAAAATACAACACGGCGCTGTGCAGCTGGTTGTTCAAGCCTTTGGCTCTGCTCAGCGCTTCCTTTTTACTGATCCAGCGACTTTTGGGCAATGGATCGCCTTTTGCAAACCAATCGTATATCTTTAAACCGATGGCAAAATACAAACCTTCGAACCATGAATTACAAGGCGTAAGCAAGGCCAAGGGATGCGCCAAAAAAGGCGCATTTTTGATCACGGTGTAGCGCTCTTCCAAACCATGTTGCACCTGTTTGAGCTGACCAAAGTCTAGTTTGGTAAACGCTTGCTCTAGATAGCGGACGCCTCCATGGATGAGTTTGGTGGATTTGGAAGAAGTAGCAGCGGCAAAATCTTCTTTTTCAATTAAAGCAACTTTCAGACCGCGCAGCGTGGCATCCAAAGCAGCACCGGCGCCTGAAGCACCGCTTCCGATAATACAAAGGTCAAATTCCTCTTCTTTTATGCGTTGAAGGTACTGATTACGGTCCACGGTATAAATGGGTTATGGATGTGTTGAAAGGATCAGTTTGGTTTTTTTGCTTATTAATGCGTTAAAGCTTCGGCCTTTACCTCCGCTAGATAAGTACTTACCATGCGTAAAAAACCTTGTTGAAGTGCCTGGCCAACCGGGCCTGGTTTTCCGTCTCCGATTACGAGATCGTCGATTTTGGTTACAGCCATCACGCCTTTGGTGGAACTCGTCAAAAATGCTTCTTTAGCCGTCGCTAGCTCACTCGCTTGAAGGTCGCGTACTTCTACTTTACCCAATTCTTGAGCGATGGCTAGAACTTGTTTGCGAGTGATCCCGATCAGCACTTTTTCTGATTGCGTGACTACTGTTCCATCTTCTTTGACGATGAAAAAATTGGAACGCGGCGATTCTCGTACAGATTCCCCATCAATGTACAAAATATCTTGTGCTTCAACGGAAACCATAGCCCCCTGTAAACGGATACCCGTCGTATAATTGGTGGTTTTTACTTCCGGCAAATCGCGCTGAAAATTGTGGCTCATCAATTTGATGCCATTAATAGATACTTCCCAAGCATTGGGAGGCAAAGGAGAAAGCAAAATCAACAAATTGGGATCCCCTGGTAAATAGCCATCCGCTGAGTATCCGCCAGTCAATACCAATTTCACGCCAGCGTCGGATACCTCATTGACCGCCAAGAGCTCGTAAATTTGCGCTTTCAATTGTTCCTTGGTGGATGGACGGGGTAAAAATGCCAAATCCGCCGAATGGTAAAACCGATCGAGGTAATCTTCAAGAAACAAGGGGTGGCCATCGCGAGCTAAGAAAAAATCAAAGATGCCATAACCACGCAAGATTCCAATATCGGAAACCTTTAAGGAAGCTGATTCAGCTGGAACCTGTTCCCCGTTGATGCTATAAAAACGAATCATTTTCTGATCTATATTCAAGGTGAAAAAAATAAGCTATCAATGTGGTGCCAACTTGAAAGGATTTTAGCTGCACGGATGATATTTGAAACAAAATAAATAAAAAAATCTATACTCATTCCTTATCTTTTCAGACAAGTCAAAGAAAAAGCAGCATGGCTTAAAAAACGAGAATGACCGAATAAAACCAATGGGGTTCTACTCGGTCATTGCACAATTTTATACTAAAAAAAGAATCAATTACATTCGGTGTAGCCACAGCTTTTGCACATCAAACAACCTTCTTTGTACTGCAATCCTTGTGGATCTTTACACTCCGGACAAGCAGATTTCACTGCTTGTGTACCATCTGGAATAAATTGTTTGAGGGCGCGCACAACGCCGTTTTTCCAGTTGTTGATGTAATCTTGCTCCGCATTTAAGCCGTCCACCAAGTCCACCACGCGCTGCAAAGGCATACCATGACGCAATACACCAGAAATCAATTTGGCATAGTTCCAGTATTCTTTACTAAAAGAACGCGATAAACCTTCGATGGTTACCCGGTAACCGTCGCGATCCATAAATTGGAAATCGTAGCGTTTTTTACCACTAGATTCATCCTTGGCTTTAAGCACCCAACCGGTTTCCACATACTCTGGTAGTCGGAAAGTATCCACTGCGGCACCAGTAAAGATCTCGTAAGGCCGACCTTGATAAACACCAATGACGGCAATCCACTGTTTGTCATTGTTCATAAATCGAACGATCGTGGCATCCAAACGATCTGGTCGTTGTGGCGAATTGGTTTCCATAAATTTGCCGTTGCCATTCGACTTACCGTTGGAAGTTTTTTTATCTTTTTTGTCGCCATCGTCGGCCAACAAAACGCCCGAACGCGATCCATCACGGTAGATGGTACAGCCTTTGCAGCCTTCTGCCCAAGCCGTTTCGTAGATCTTAGCCACCATTTCCACCGGCGTTTCGTTGGGTACATTTACCGTCACGCTGATCGAGTGGTCTACCCATTTTTGGATAGAACCCTGCATTTTTACTTTTTGAACCCAATCTACATCGTTGGCTGTAGCCTTGTGATAAGGCGATTGCTCGATGATGGGTTGGAGATCTTCGGCATTCATTTTAGTAACTTCCGCTACATTATAGCCATTGACTTGCAGCCAATCCACGAATTTATGGTGAAAAACATGGTACTCTTCCCAGTGATCGCCTATTTCATCAATAAAGGACACTTTAACGTCCTTGTCATTAGGGTTGACTTTGCGGCGGCGTTTGTAGCTTACCATAAAGACCGGTTCAATACCCGAAGTAGTTTGGCTCATCAAGCTCGTCGTTCCAGTAGGAGCAATTGTCAACAAGGCGATGTTGCGCCGACCATAACGGAGCATGTCTTCGTACAAGTTCGGATCCGCTTCCCGCAATCGATTGATGAACGGGTTATTGATCTCGCGTTGTGCATCAAAAATAGCAAAAGGGCCACGTTCTTTAGCCAAGGTTACCGATGAACGATAGGCGTTAATTGCCAAGGTCTTATGAATTTCAGTGGCCATCACGGTAGCTTCTTCCGTTCCATAACGAATGCCCAAAGCCGCCAAGGTATCGCCTTCAGCGGTGATCCCTACCCCTGTTCTACGGCCTTCAATACAAGCTTTACGTACTTTTTGCCAGAGGTGAAATTCCACATCTTTCAAGCCATCTGGCTCAGGATCTTGGCCAATTTTTTCGATGATGCGTTCAATTTTTTCCAACTCCATATCGATGATATCGTCCATGATGCGTTGGGCATACTGCACGTGCTCCGCAAATTTGGCAAAATTGAAGGCAGCTTGCGGCGTAAACGGATTTTCCACATAGCTGTACATATTGATGGCCAAA
>JBBRGN010000281.1:0-6262 GCA_038240665.1 Chitinophagales bacterium
ATGATGCAACCAACTGCGGAAATAACTAAAATTTACTTTGCCGATCGAGCAAAAGTTGACCCAAGGGAGATCACTTCTTTTAATGAGATGCCCCAAATTTTGGAAGATTTAAAACAGATTAGGGACGACCTCAATGCGTTAAAACTGCCTGGTACAATGAAGATCTATTTGTACGACAACTTCCCTTATCAGCATTATTTAGTCGTTGACGGAGATGATGAACATGGAAAAATGCTGTATTCAAGTTACATCTATGGCGAAAAAAGAGCCAATTGCCCCGTTACAGAAGTTTACCGCTATGGCTCTCTCGACCTTTATCAAAGACATTGGAAATCACTACAAGCTATTTTTGCAAACGCAATAGAAGTATAACAAAAAAATGCCTCGCCATGAAAAATGCCTCGCCATGAAAAATGCCCAAATCTTGGAAAAAATCGCCCAGTTCAGCGATTTTGAAGCCGAATATTACCTTTCGCTTTGGCTTAAAAACAATACAACACAATCGGGAAACCAAGAAAAACCAAGAATTGCTCCCAATCAATTGTTCAATCCAGCCAATTCGGGTGATATGACCCGCTTGGCACTGATGACCATCGTAATGGATGCTACCGAAGGGGAGGTATGGTTTGAAAAAACAACCAACGACAACCCGTATCAGGGCGAAGGCAAAAATTTCTCCCAAGATAACAACCGCTCGCATTATGATGTAATGACGGTACTGGCTACTGCTATGGGGATACTCAGCACTAAAATTAATTTTTCGGTAAATGGTGGAAAAATTGATTTTTCGTTGAGTTTCAGCGCCATGAATAATCCCTTGATCGGTGGGCTTTATCAAAAAGTAGTAAGCGCAACACCCTGGTTCAATGCCAAAGCAGCGGAAGTAAAAGTAGCACTCTTGACACCGATTGAGGTAGAGCGCAAAGCCATCTTGGCACAATTGGGCGCATGGGAACATTTAACGAGCAAAAAAACCAACACCCTTTTTTCAGTTGGATCTTTTCGAGGGCTACACCATAATTTTAAAATCTACAATCAGCTAACTGGATCCGGGCTAAATGAAAATGCGATTGCCATTGAAAACATCATGCAAGAATTGGAACCCGACCTCATCCTTATGGTTGGGGTAGCCGGAGGACTAAAAGACGTAAAAAAAGGCGATTTGGTCATTGGAGAACGCGCCTATGGCTACGAAAAAGGAAAACTAACGGAGGAAGGTTTTTTGTCGCGTCCTCAAAGCTACTCATATAGCCACCGTTTGATCCAGCAAAGCCGTAAAGTATTGGATTTGAATACTTGGTCGGCTCGGATAATCGAAGCAGAAGACTGGCCAAAAACGGATCCTTCGCGCATATTTTTTGGCCCTATTGTTTCTGGCAATAAAGTATTGGCCGACTCCCGCGCCGAGCTCGCACAATTCATAAAAAAACAGTTCAACGATTCTCTTGCCATCGAGATGGAAGCCATCAGCTTTCAGGCATTGCTACGCTATGAAGGTATTTGGTCGCTCAATATTCGCGGTATTTCCGACCTATTGGACGACAAAGCCCAGGCAGACCGTCAAAACTACCAACCCTTGGCTGCAGCACGTGCCGCTGCTTTTACTTTTGAATTGCTGCATCAACTTGATCTTAAGCCTTAAATATCAAAATATTTTCTTCCTAAATTTTTGTAAATTTTTATAAAATATTGTAAATCAATATATTAAATTGATTCTTCGCTACTCCTAGCTTATCTTTGTTCCTGTAGTCAGCAAACAAGGGGGTGATTTTATTTGCCCATTATTCAGCTGATTACCATTCCATGTGAAGTGAGATTACAATTTGTACACGTAGGCCAGGCGCATGCTTGGCCTTGGGAATGCTTTGCCTTCGGGTATGTTTCACCGGAACAGGTAGCTGCAGATATCACTCTCCGGATCGGCATACGATTCACGTGATTTCTTAACCAAAAATCGATTGTTATGATTACAATTGGAATGCTCGTCCTATTGATATATGGGATTGGAGTAGTGGACATTATTTTGTAAGTCCAGAGAAATAACCCGTCTGCCTGTTTGGTTTATCTGGGCAGGTGGATAGGTTATTTAGCATTCAGTATACATCAACTCAAAGCTTAGAGGTCTTATAACAAAGTTTAGTTTTTTTTCTGAGCGCCTTTCAGCTCATTAACTTTTTTGATAAGCCATACTTTACAAACGATTTGCTTATAATCTTCCAGTTTTTTGGCTAAATTTTTAGACGTAGGATGCGCCCGCATTTTTATCAATGCCTCTACCATTTTGACGAAGTTTCCAAAACTATTTTTGTGTAAATCGCTGAATTGATCTCGTTTACGGCGCAACGTAGACTCAAAATTTTCGCAGCGGGTCAATAAGAGTTCATCATCCCATTGCATTTCATACTGACTTTGCAAAGCCGTAGTTTTCAGGTTGAGTTCCAGCAATTGGTTGACGAAGGTTATGTTTTTTTCGAATGGGTCGGGAACGTTTTTAAAGTTTTTATTAAAAAAATCTAACCTGGCTTGGGTTGCAATACTGGTTTCCTGGCTCAAGTTAGGGGGCAATACTGGTTGCCATTGCTCAAACAACTGCTGGGCCAAAATGAGTTGCTTGGCTTCGCAAGTTGTATTGATTAAATTGATAAAAATTTCGGGGCTGATATGGTCATCTTCAAAAAGCAGCTTGGTTTCGAGGCCATATTGTAGTAAATCCGCAGCTTCTTTGTAAAATTTTATTTCGCCACGTTTTGTGGCAAAACTAGTAAAATTAATTAGTGAAACCAGGAGGTTAATGTGTTCATTTCGATCAAGTAAAGTGCCGATTTGAAGGAGTTTTTTTTTGAGTAGATGAAATGATGCTTCATCTTGTTTATTGAGCATTTGATCAGAAAGAACATAAAGCTCAATGTAGTTGTTTTTGGATGTTGAAGACCTTACCCGCATCCAGAGATCTGTTTCCGATTCAATCGAAAGGTAGGCTAGTCCCCGAATCTCATCCAAAACTTCTTTTTCTTGCTTAAGACGTACCTTTGAGGCTAAGTAGGCTTGATCCAAATGCAGCAAACTTTGATCCAAGCTGTTTTCTTCAAGAGCAGTTTTTAATGTGAAATTTGAGAAATAGCGTAGCGTGTACAATCGATGCAAATGCCAACTGTGCCAGCTGTTGAGTCCTTCGCTGAGGCCTTTTTTTTTGCGTTTATCAATCAATTTATCCAGTAGGTCTTTTTGTCCTAACCGACTGTAAGCGCTGGCCAGCAAAAACTCCGGTTCTAACTCATTATTTTGAAATTCAGCATCAGTCAAAAAGGCTTTGATGCTTTTGGAAAGAACATGACCTAGATTGCTAAGCTCTTTTCGATTCTCTGCACTATTGGCTTTTTTGAAAAGCTTTTTTAGAATATGACCCACATCAACCGAGTCACCTTCTAGTTCGGGGTGGAGCTTAATTAAGTATTGAAAGAGTTGGTATTCTTTACTGCTTTTGAGGATGTTGTCTTTTAAATACGCATCAAGAGCTTTGATCTCTTGGGAGGACATTCGATGTAAAATCTGAACGCTAGTATTCTTGTGCATGGTGGATGGCTTTACGGTACTTGGGTAAGAAGCAATAAAAAAATGCTGCCCCAAAGGCCGTTTTTTTGACTCATTCCCAAAGATTCAAATATAAAGAAATGCAAACACACTCTGGTGATACACGCACATCCATTTAAATTTTACGGCATAAAAGTTTACTGAAGCAGTTGAGAAGAAAACACTGCTGGCAGTAAGGAACTTTTTTCAGGGTTAATATGGTGTTTTTTTCAGCGGTTTGAGTTAGGAAAAAGGATCCGTTTTTTTTGGTGCAAAATTAAAATAATTTATTGATTTTCAATTATTTATAATTTTTTTTACAAAAAAAAGATCTGAAAAAATTCAATAATCTAAGAGGAAAAAGCCAGATTCCGTCTTTTTTTCAAATTTAAAAAAAGTGCAGCTTTACTTCAGTACTGAAAGAGAGTACTCTTCCATACTGAAATAAAATGGAAGACTGAACCCCAGTTAAACCATTGCTTATCATCATTGGACATAATGTAATGTCAAACAAGGTTATAAGTAAAGTACCATTATTATGCTAAGTATAATTTGTCATTCAAAATGTAAAAGACGGGGCAAGACGACACCTTAAGCATCTAAAATTACCATCGTCTCAAAACCTTTGAATAGAGGTTATCTGAGTTACAATCTTTAGCTAAAAAAGTGTTCCCTATTAAGATAAATGAATTAACTCGTCTTGCCCTTATTTAATTATTAACCGACACTCACTTATTGGGAAATTAAAAATCAATAAATTAAGCATTAAAACTAAATAAACTATGCCAAAAGAACTTCGAAAACAAATCTTGGATGTTTTCCAAGATCGACTCTGTCATGAATTTGAAGATTACTGCAAATTTCACGATATAAACCCCAATCTAGAACACCTCATTACTTACATCATCGATCAGGATTTAATTAATCCCAGTATGATCCAAAAATACGCCTTACTTAAAGAATTTCAGGAACGCTTCGAAGGAGATCGCGGACAAAAGACGCAAACTGTTGAAGTGCTTGCGGGAAGATTCAATGTAAGTACCAGAACCGTATGGAGCATCTTAAAAAACAGTGAAAAAAAATAGGAAGCATAGCCTGCACCTCGCTTTTGTACCAGCGCTAGCCATTTTTAAGTGACCTCTTTTAAAGCATCCCGTTTTGCTTCAATCTCTGCCACTGTAAAAGTTAGGAATCTTCCGACCAAGGAAGTAGATGCCGTGGAGTAGTCCTAATCCCGGCACTTTGCCTTTGCTCCTATTTCTGAATTATCGCCCTTTGGCTTTCAATCGCTTGTGGTAATATACATAGGAAAGGAAGCCAAATGCAATTGGAATAGAGATTGGCAACCAAGTACCTAGCGGCTTTCCAATCGAATACACGGAATACATGGCGCCAATCACATCGTACAATAAGCCTGCATAAGCCCATTCTTTGATGCGTGGATAGCCCGGTATTAGAATTGCGATAACGCCTAATATTTTCGCTATCCCCAAAAATGGAACCAGGTAAGCCGGGAAACCCAATTCCCCAAAACCTTTTACTGCTAAGTCCATAACCAAGGCATCAGGTACGGCTGAACCGAACATGAAAAAGGAAAATATGCCCGTAAAAATCCAGTAAAGGATATTGATGTTTTTCATTGTGCATGGTTTTAGTGTGTTGATTGATTGGTGTCAAAATTAAAAAGCCACTGAACACCATATTTGTCGGTCACTTCGCCAAATAAAGCTCCCCAAAAGGTATGTTCAAGTGGTTTGCTAGCACGCGCATGCTGCGAAAGGCTATCATAGAAACTCCGAATTTTTGCTTCGCTGCTGCAATTGATCATTAGGGAAACCGAGGTTCCAAAAACAATCCCGGTGTTGGCGGCCATATCGGAACCAAGAACGACTAGATTATCATTGATGAGAGAAGAATGGATGATGTTGTCCCTCATTTCGGCGGGTAGGCGCTCCGCCATTGGCGATTCACCGATAGTCTGTAAATAGAGTGTCCCGCCCAAGCAGGATTGGTAAAATGTCATTGCCTCCCGGCAATTGCCATCAAAAGACAAATAACAGTGAATTTGGGTCATGGTGTTTTAGGTTTTAGGTTAGAGTTGTTTCGACGTTAGACTTACATAGTCCATATCTATGGCAAGATAAAAACAAATGCTTTAAAAACAAAATGTTTTAAAAAAAATAAACAAATATTTTTTGTACAAAATCAATCCTTGTCCTGCTGATTTGAAATCGTTCGTTCTATATTTTTATCTGGAACAACCCAAATGGCAGATTGGAGAATGAATAAAAAACCAGCGAGATAGGGGTTGACATAAGCCATCGGGATCGCTATAAAAGTTGACAACATAGAAGTTAGCATTTTAAATTTCTGCTTACTTACCGCTTTGTGAAAGGGATCATCCGGCGCCAAACTTTTCAAAATACTGCGTTGCAATATCCAATAAGAAAAGCCGCAGCAAATCAAAACAGCAGCATACAAGGTGGTGGTATTCACCTGAAACTTGTTTTCGCCCATCCAGGCAGTGGCAAAAGGCAACAGTGACAACCAAAATAGCAAATGTAGATTGGAAAGAAGAATGGCGGAATTGACTTTTTTGGCGGCTTGGATCAAATTGTGGTGATTGCCCCAATAAATGCCGACCAATAAAAAGCTAATGATGTAGCTCATGAAAACGGGCAATAACTGTCCC
>JBBRGN010000282.1:0-6236 GCA_038240665.1 Chitinophagales bacterium
TTATTGGCTTCTACCTATCCTAATCTGGAAATCGTAATTGCCGATAATGCATCAACCGACGACTCGCTGGAGTTTATGGAGGAGCACTACCCGCAATTGCGGACGATCGAACTGGCAGAAAATCATGGTTTTGCGGAAGGATACAATCAAGCTTTAAAACAGGTGCTAAACGCCGATTATTATGTGTTGCTCAATTCTGACATTGAGGTTACGCCTGGCTGGATAGAACCCATAGTTCAATTAATGGAGGCCGACAAATCCATTGCTGCTGCCCAACCCAAAATATTGTCGCACGGGGATAAAAGTCAATTTGAATACGCTGGTGGGGCTGGCGGTTGGCTGGATAATTTAGGATACCCTTTTTGCAGGGGCCGCGTATTTGCAGTTACCGAGACCGATGAAGGGCAATACGATGCCACTCAAGAAATTTTTTGGGCAACTGGTGCAGCGTTATTTGTTCGATCCGACCTTTTCCACGGCATCGGTGGTTTTGACGGTGATTATTTTGCCCATGCCGAAGAAATTGACCTTTGTTGGCGCTTGAAGCGCGCTGGTTATAAAATCATTGCCCGTCCGCTATCCAAAGTATACCATGTAGGAGGAGGAACATTGGCTTACAACACGCCGCGAAAAACCTTTCTCAATTTTCGCAATACCTTGATTACGCTGATGAAAAATGAATCAGCTGCTCGATTGTCTTGGTTGATACCAGCTCGTTTAATTTTAGACGGTATGGCGGGCGCTCTTTTTTTATCACAAGGTAGAATCGATCATGTAGGCGCTATTGTTAGGGCGCATTGGAGCTTTTTTGGACAGTGGAAAAAAACGGGTCAAAAAAGAGAAAAATACAACGAACTAGTAGAAAAAATGCGTATTTCGCCGCTTGAAAACAACCGTGGCCGTTACGCGGGCAGCGTTGTAATGGCTTATTACGGCAAAGGACGCCGCCGTTTTGCTGAACTTGAAGACTGATCATGAAAACACCAGCCATAGAGCTTATTTACGAAGATGCCGATTTTGTTATCGTCAACAAACCCTCGGGTTTATTGACGATACCCGATCGTTTTGTGCCAGAAAAAGAAAACCTTTCGGGCCTGCTTTCCGATCTTTTGGGCCCCGTTTGGGTTGTACACCGCTTGGATCGCGAAACCAGTGGAATCCTTTGTTTTGCCCGCAATGAAAATGCCCATCGACACCTCAATGAGCAGTTTAGTAGCCGTACAGTGGATAAAATTTACTCGGTGTTGGTGGAAGGTCGACCATTGCCACCGGAAGGAGAAATCGACAAAGGTATTGCTCCCCATCCCAGTATTCCAGGAAAAATGATCGCCTCTAGTCAAGGAAAAGTTGCCCTTACGCTGTATCGAGTGGTGGATACTTTTAAAGCTTTTTCCCTGGTAGACGCCAACATTAAATCAGGCCGTACCCACCAGATTCGCGTCCATTTTGCCTCGATCGGACATCCCTTAATGGTGGATCCTTTGTATGGAAAACGCGATGTCTTTTTTCTTTCGGAAGTAAAGCAGAATTACAACAAAAGCAAACGCGAGATGGAGCGCCCCATCATGGAGCGCCTGACCCTGCACGCTGCCCGCCTTACCCTGGATCACCCGACTACCGGCGAACGCCTGACCTTTGAGTGTGCGCCGCCCAAAGATTTTCGAGCATTGCTGAATCAGTTGGGTAAGTGGGGTAAATAACTGAAACCTTTTTTTGGGTAATTTGCTCATTGATAATTGACTTTTTAGGTCAATCTATTTTAGGGACGGGCACGTTTGGATTTTTTTTGAATGTTCGTAAAAATAGCCGATTGCCTTTTAGGAAACGGCTGGTGAATATGGTGTATGAATCAAGCAACTAGAACTTCGCTGGGATTGGCGTTATTGGCTGCCCTTTTTTACTTGCCTTTTTTAGGAGGAGTCCATCTTTTTGATTGGGATGAAGTCAACTTTGCTGAGATCAGTCGAGAGATGTTGCTTACCGGCGACTATGGCCGGGTGTACATCAATTTCGAACCTTTTTGGGAAAAACCACCCTTGTTTTTTTGGTTGCAATCCAGCGCCATGGCACTTTTTGGGGTAGGGGATTATGCAGCTCGCTTTCCCAATGCCATTTGTGGTATTCTTACACTAGTCGTTATCTACTTGATTGGGAGGAAGTTGTACAATCACAAGTTTGGTTTAATTTGGGCACTTACTTATTTTGGATCGGTTTTACCTTTCTTATATTTCAAGTCAAGTATCATTGACCCATGGTTCAATTTTTTCATTTTCAGTGGTTTGTATGGCGTAATCTTGTTTTACTGGAAAAAAGATGATTTTGGATTAGAGCTCAAGTGGAGCAAGTGGACTTACCTTTTCATAGGCGGCTTTTTAATTGGGATGGGGATCATTACCAAAGGGCCGGTGGCTTATCTGATTGCTGGTCTTACGCTGGGAGTATACTGGATTTACCAACGTTTCCGGTTTTACATTAACGTTCCTCAATTTTTGTTTTTTAGCATGGCTGCCTCCCTGATCACATTATCGTGGTATGGTGTAGAAGCCTGGAAAAACGGGCCCGGGTTCATCTTAGAGTTCAATAGTTATCAATACCGCCTGTTCAGCACGCCTGATGCTGGACACAGTGGATTCCCCGGGTACCATTTTGCGGTGTTACTGGTTGGATGTTTCCCAGCTTCTATTTTTGCCATCCGCGCGTTTTGGAAATTACCCGAACCGGAGCAGCGTTACCAAGCTGATTTTCGGCGCTGGATGAAATACCTGTTTTGGGTCGTATTGATCCTTTTTACCATCGTCAAATCCAAAATCGTACACTATTCTTCGATGTGTTATTTTCCGCTGACCTACTTAGCCGCAGTGGTGATCTACCTGATCGTAGAAGGAAAAATAAGTTTCAACCGCTGGTTGAAAATTGGACTGTGGAGTGTAGGCGGATTGTATCTTTTGGCTACGATTAGTTTGCCTTTTTTGGCTCAAAATATAGCCTTGCTCAAGCCCTTGTTCAATGATCCTTTTGCGGTAGCGAATTTGGATGCTGCTGTTCACTGGACGGGTTTTGAGATCATACCAGGACTGTTTTTGTTGGCGTTACTCCTCTTTAGTTTGCCCCAATTTAAAACGAATGCTTGGATAGGATTTCGAACCCTTTTCATTGGCTCCGGGATCTTTGTGTTGTTGACTTTAATTGCTTTTATCAAGCGCATAGAGGGTTATTCCCAACGGGCAGCCATTGAATTTTGCGAACAGCGGGTAGGCGAAGATTGCTACGTGATGACTTCTGGTTACAAATCTTACGTCCATCTTTATTATACCCGAAAACCGCGGGTAGTCAATCCAGAAAGTTGGAAACAGGAATGGTTGTTCAACGGACCCATCGACAAAGACGTGTACGTGATCACCAAAATCGACCGAACGGAGGAGATGGAAAGTTTGCCACAATTCAAAGAAATTGGCCGAAAAAATGGTTTTGTGTTTTATAAAAGGCCAAAAATTGTACAATAGCTTTGGGGTAGCAGTGACAACTTAACTTTCCAGCAGCGGATTGTTTTTATCGATAAATGCCTTAAAAGTTTTACGGTAGGTATCGCTGATCGGCAAAAGGGTAGCGCCAATTTGTACTTTCTCCTTAAAAATGGCATCTATCCATTCCAGGGCTACGATGTAGGAATTGTGAATGCGTACAAATTGATTTTCAGGCAACTGGGCTTCGAGTGACTTGATGCGTTGCAAGGTTACCACCTTTTTGGTGGGCGTATGGATGGCAACGTAATCTTTAAGCCCTTCCACATAGAGAATATCCTGTAATTTTACTTTGACTAATTTTGAACCATCTTTAACAAAAAGATAAGGTTGGGTAGCTTCGGTTTGCAGTTGTATTCTTTCGGGAGCGGCAGGTTCTGCTGAAAGAGGCGTATTTTGAGTGCCGGTCAAACGTTGTATAACCTTTTCGATGGCTTTTAAAAACCGCTCCAATGTGATGGGTTTGAGGAGGTAATCCACTATGTCCAAATCATAGCCTTCAAGTGCATATTCAGAATAAGCAGTAGTAAGGATAACCATGGGTTTTTTAGGAATGATTTTTAAGAGATTGATTCCGGTCAAATCCGGCATTTGTACGTCCAGTAGCAAAAGATCAACTTGCGTTTCGCGTAAATAGTCCAGCGCTTCCAAAGGATTTGAGCAAGCTTGCAACAACTCCAACGAAGGAATTTTGGCTACATACTGTGTCAACAAACTCCGCGCCAGAGGCTCATCATCCACGATCATACAGGTTATTTTCATCCCAGTTGCAATTTTAGTTGTACCCGATAATGATCCGGTTCGTTGTGAACATCCATTTCGTAGTGACCTGGGTAACTCAATTCCAATCGACGTTGAACATTTTGCAAACCAATCCCCGATTTTTCGCCAGCCTCCGTAGCTAGTCTAGGTATTTTACTGTTTTCCACCCAAAAAGTACAATTATCGCCAACCAATTCAATGCGAACCCGAATCCAGGCATCTTTAAAATTATTGTTGACACCGTGTTTAAAGGCGTTTTCCAAAAAAGTAATGAGGATCAAGGGTACAATCATCACCTGATCGGGATTGCCGCTGACCTCAAGTCGGATGGGGATCTCGTTGTTAAGCCGGAGTTTTTCCAGACTAATGTAGTTCTCCATGTACTCAATTTCTCGACTGAGCTTTACCTTTGCATGGTTAGATTCATAAATCATGTACCGCATCATCTGCGATAATTTGGCGATGACTTCCGTGGTGTTAGGCGATTGGGTGAATGCCAAATAATAGAGGTTGTTGAGGGTATTAAACAGAAAGTGTGGATTGATCTGGGCTTTGAGAAAACGGAGCTCAGCACTTAGTTTCTCGTTTTCTAGCGCTTTCTTTTTGGCCTCCAACTCAAACCAATCTTCCGCGAATTTGAGCATGCCGACAAAAATCACGATAAACAATGCCCCCAAACTCACCTGAACAATGTAGCGCTGGCTGTAAAAATAGTTCTCCTGATGGGTATATCCATCTATCAAATAGCGCTTAAGGTGTATAAAGATTGTGGTGACGAGTGCGAAGGGAATCGAAAATTCCAATAAGTATCTTCCAAATTTTTGATGAGCCAAAAAACGCGGCAGGAAGTAAAAATAGTTGATATAACTAACGGTTACCATAAATACCACCTGGAAAACAGCATTGATAAAGCTGTCGCTTAGGTCTACATTTCGATCATGCCGTGCAGAAATCTGATAAAAAAAGAAAGAAAAATAAACGCACCAAAAGCTAAAATGAATAAAAAAAATCCGGTGTCGTTGCACAAATTTTTTCATGGAAGTGGTATAAGTTACATTTTGGCTGAGATTTTGTAATCTGGTTGCCTTTTTGAAAACCCTTTTAAAACTCGATCAAAAGTACAGTCTTTTTAGATCCATAAAGAGGCACTACAGCTTGTTTTCTACTATTCCCCTTGTTTTTGAGGTGATTGGGGTAATATCTACGATTAAATAGGATCTTTTTAATTCATCCAAGGGTACAGATGCAATATGTACTCTAAATCAACCTAATCACCTTGAAAAAATGCCGGATCGTCTATTTCTCCAAACTCTCTGCGATTTTCACTGTTCTTTTGTGACTTGTTATATTACAACGACTAAAACGGATTGATTTACATTCACCATTACCTGCATCTATTTATTATGAAGAATCTATTCTTTTTTCTACTCCTTTTTTTCTTTACCATGGGTTTGTCCGCTCAGAATCCTCAAGGAGAAAGACCAAAACCACCAGTTAGCGGTACCCCAACCACTGGTCAACGCCCACCAGGCGCGAATCCCAACGCCAACCCTAACGGACAACGTCCTCCCGGAGCAAATCCAAATGGACAACGTCCAGCTCCAGCAATTCCCGGAGTTAATACTGCCAATGCTGCTACCGGAGGATCAAAATTATCCGGCGTCATCGTCGATTCGTTGTCTGGCAAGCCAGTTGAATTTGCAAATATTGTTTTGTACCGCAAAACCGATAATCAGTTGATGGACGGTACTGCTACGGATGAAAAAGGTAAATTCTCGTTACAAGGTGTTGCCAATGGGGTCTACAAAATGGAACTTTCTTTTTTGGGATTTAATACCAAATATTTGGATAACATCCGTATCGACAAAGAGCAAAAAATGGATTTGGGCAACGTTAAGCTTGGCCCATCCGCAAAAAACCTTGCAGAAGTTACGGTTACTGGTGATAAGTCGC
>JBBRGN010000283.1:0-6207 GCA_038240665.1 Chitinophagales bacterium
TCGAAGTTACTGATCAGGTATACATCGATAAATTGTTGTTGGAGCTTGATGGTACGGAGAACAAGTCTAAGTTGGGCGCTAATGCCATCCTTGGGGTTTCTCTTGCCGTAGCTAAGGCTGCTGCTGACGCTTGCGAACAACCACTTTACCGCTATATCGGCGGCGTTAATGCCGCTACTTTGCCCGTACCCATGATGAACATCATCAATGGTGGTTCGCATGCCGATAACAGCATCGATTTCCAGGAGTTCATGATCATGCCCGTAGGTGCGCCTACTTTTTACGAAGCCATTCGAATGGGAGCTGAAATTTTTCACCACCTAAAAAGCGTGTTGAAAAAAGGCGGGTACTCTACCAACGTAGGCGATGAAGGCGGTTTTGCTCCCAACATCAAATCCAACCAAGAGGCCATCGAGACCATCTTGAAAGCCATCGAAGTTGCGGGTTACCGCCCCGGTGAAGATGTAATGATCGCTATGGACGCTGCTGCTTCCGAGTTTTACAACGAAGAAGAAAAAGTTTACCACTTCAAAAAATCAACCGGCGACAAATTGACCGGCGCGGAGATGATCGGCTACTGGAAAGAATGGGTCAACAAATATCCTATCTTTAGCATCGAAGACGGTTTGGCCGAAGACGACTGGGACAATTGGATTGGCATGACCAAAGAATTGGGCAGCAAGATCCAAATCGTTGGCGACGACTTCTTCGTAACCAATACCAAGCGTTTGCGCGAAGGGATCGAAAAAGGTGCAGCCAACTCGATCTTGGTGAAAGTAAACCAAATTGGAACGTTGACTGAAACCATTCAAGCTGTTGAAATGGCGCACCGTGCCGCTTATACTTCGGTAATGAGCCACCGCTCAGGCGAAACAGAAGACACCACCATCGCAGATCTAGCGGTGGCGTTGAACACCGGCCAAATCAAGACAGGATCGATGTCTCGTACCGACCGGATCGCAAAATACAATCAATTGCTTCGCATCGAAGAAGAACTCGATGAGGCGGCTATCTACCCAGGTAGAAGCATCCTAAAGCGTAAATAAGGAATACCGCCGACCTATTTTTAGCAAGTAGGTCGGCATTTTCAACGCAAAAATCTTTAACTTACGCCAAAATAATCTTTGGCACGATGAATAACCTCTTTCAAGCATTGTTCAGCTACGTTCCAGCACCGTTGCGCAACCGATACATTTTTGTAATGGCGGTTTTTTTCTTTTGGATGATTTTTATTGACAAACACGATGTCATTACCCAGTGGCGACTCCAGCACACCCTGGACAAACTGCAAAAAGACAAAGCGTACTATTCCAAAAAAATCCAAGAAGCCGAGCGCGAGCGCAAAAACCTGGAAAAAAACGGCGAACAATATGGCCGAGAACGGTACTTCATGAAAGAGGAAGGCGAAGACGTCTTTATCATTGAAGAAGAAAAATAATTTTCCACCATCAACCCATTCGCGGCTAAACACAAATGCCCTATGTCTGTTCTCGTCAATAAGGATTCCAAAGTCATCGTACAAGGCTTTACGGGTAAGGAAGGTACTTTCCACGCTGAGCAAATGATTGAATATGGTACCCAATTGGTTGGCGGTGTTACGCCTGGTAAAGGCGGCGAAACCCACCTTGACCGTCCGGTTTTTGACACCGTAGCCCAAGCAGTTCAACAAGCTGGCGCTGATGTATCGGTTATTTTTGTACCACCAGCATTTGCTGCCGACGCCATCATGGAAGCTGCCGACGCTGGAATCAAAGTGATCATTTGCATCACCGAAGGTATTCCAGTCCAAGATATGGTTAAAGTTAAAGCCTACATCAACGACTATGATTGTCGCTTGATCGGGCCTAACTGTCCGGGTGTAATGACTCCTGGCGAAGCCAAATGCGGCATCATGCCTGGTTTTATCCACCGCAAAGGCCACATCGGCATCGTATCGCGCTCAGGCACCTTGACTTATGAAGCTGTGGATCAAGTAACCAAAGCAGGAATGGGACAATCAACCTGTATTGGTATCGGTGGCGACCCCATCGTAGGTACTTCTACCAAAGAAGCGGTCGAATTGCTGATGAACGACCCCGAAACGGAAGGCATCATCATGATCGGCGAGATCGGTGGTGGTATGGAAGCCGAAGCAGCCCATTACATCAAAGAATTTGGCACCAAACCTGTGGTAGGCTTTATCGCCGGACAAACTGCGCCTAAAGGCCGCAAAATGGGTCACGCGGGCGCCATCATCGGCGGAGCTGATGACACCGCTGAAGCTAAGATGAAAATCATGGCAGAATGTGGCATCCACGTGGTGAGTTCGCCAGCTACCATCGGCGAAACGATGAAAAAAGCATTGGAAGCGTTTAAGAAATAGTTACTACTAGATAAGCTATAAAAAAGGCGTGCAGATTGATTTTTGCGCGCCTTTTTTTGTGGGGTTATTTGTGTCAAATCTAGGGAATGAGCCGATAATAAGGTATTCTGCTTGAAGCCCACTTTTCAAACGAAAAAAATTGGCAGTATAGCGGCAAAAAAGACCGACTAAATTGGTGTCTTTTGGTTGAATCATTCCTAATTGTCATGGATCAATGCGCATTTGGTCTAGATTGCCTTCCCATTTTAATTTTCCCCGCACATCCTAAATTACAGCTTGCTAAAGTAGTTGAACGTACAGCTTTAGTGCCTTTTCGACTTACGCTTTTTTGCTTGCTAAACCGCTGAGAGTTAGCGTCTGATCCATTAGTTGGTCATTCATGACAATATTGCTTTGAATAGTATATTTATTTTTTATAATATACACATTAAGTGGCAATTGCAAATAATCAGGAATACAGCATCCGCTATCTTTAAAGAGAAAAAATAACTTTTGGCGATTGTAACCGCTAAAAAGAGTTAAAAGATACCGCGTTTATTAAAAAACACACTTGAAAATAGGCATCATTATTCCAATTCAAAGACCTCACTTGCGATATAAGCGGCTATATTGACCATAACCGACTCAAACAATTGTACCTCTTTATTCCAATCGTCGATTTGCCAAGCGTGAAGAGGGGTTGCTATAACCACTTTTTTACTCAGGGTAAAAAACGAGATCACCCGTTCAATACCATGCTGAAACAAATTTTCTACTTTGCGAATCACGTATTCCTGAAAAAGATCCGATTGCCGGTTAGGTAATTCCACGTTTGCATCAATCTCAATGACTACTTTAGGCGCTATTGTTACATAACGCAGGGTTATTTTATCCGGAGTGAGAATAGATCGATCAAAAACCACCACATCAAGTCCCAGGTTGTTGCCCAATCCCGCATGGAATCCAAGTTCGCCACTGCCCACGCGGTATTTTTGTTCATCTAAACCAGCCTTAAGCAGATCATATAAATAGAGTTTGAGAAAATATTGTAATCCGCTTTCGCCCATAATTTCTTCCAACTTTTTTTGCTTATTCAACACTTGACGGAATCCCGGATAATAGAAATCAATCCCGTCAATCGTTTCTCGAACGAGATAGGCAGGAATTTTACGCTTACTTTTTTTAGATAGTGGCTGAGTCGGCAAGAAAGCAGGATCCCTTGATTGTTTTTTTTCAAATATAAGGAATTTTTAAGCGCAAAACCAGCGCGCAAGGAACACAAATCCTATCCACCTTGTTCTTGAAATGAACCCCAGTCATCCAATTTTAATTTTCAGACTGGCGTTATACTCAAAATCATCTTTGCATTTCTTAACCCTATAAAACGCTTCAATGAACCGTTTCCTAATTTTCCTATTTTTGATGACTGCATTAATCCAGCTCAATGCCCAAGAAAGCACAAGTGGTATTGCTTTTCAAAAAGGTGAGTTCCAATCCATTCTCGACAAAGCCAAAGCCGAAAATAAACTCATCTTTATGGACGTGTACACCACCTGGTGCGGCCCCTGTAAAATGCTGGATCGGAACACCTTTTCGGATGCCGAGGTAGGCAATACGTTCAACGCTCAATTCGTAGCCTATAAACTTGATGCTGAAAAAGGCGAAGGCATGGAGATCGCTGCAAAATATGAAGTCGATGCCTATCCCAGTATGCTCTTCATCAATGGCAACGGCGATTTGGTACACCGGGTAGTTGGTTACATTCAACCGGATGAACTACTCAAAAATGCCAAAAAAGCCGTACTAAAAAAAGCCAACATGAAACCCCTCTCCTGGTTTACCGAAAACTATGCGGCTAAAAAAGGCGACCAAGATTTCATGTTTGGCTATGTGTCGCAACTCAAAATTGAGGGCAAAAACAACACCCAGCAACTCAATGAATACCTAGGCTTGCTTTCGCCTACCGAAAAAGCTACCGAACCTGTGGTGACTTTGGTTGTTGAAAACCTAGAGAAACTGGAAGGACCAGGTTTTGATCTATTGGCCAATGTCGTGCAGCATACCGACACTTACTCCGAAGAAGTGGTCAACAAAGCAGGTTACGGCCTCTGGGCTTTGAAAAACGCGGCCATGCAACAGGCTTTAGAAACCAAAGACCGTGCTCTGTTGGACACACTCATTCAAGCCACAAAAAAAACCGATGGTGCCGAAGCCACCGACCAGATCGTCAATTACGAACTACAATTTGCCAAAGCAACCGGTGATTTGAACGCTGCCCGAAAAATGACCGAGCAATTGTCGGAAAATCTTATGAAGCTCAACAAAGCCGATCTGGCTAAAAAAGACCAAGAACAATACCAAGCTATTTTAAAAAATGCGGGAGAAGAGGTCGATACCACCTCCGCTGATTTTAAAGTGATGGAACCGATGATGAAAAAAAGCGTCACCAATTCAACGGCCATGACCCTGAACAACCTTGCCTGGAGTTATGTGGAAACCATGAAAGACAAAGCAGATTGGAGCAAAGCGCTGGCTTGGTCGGCGCGTTCTCTGGAGCTAAACCGCGATGCTTCTTACTTGGATACTTATGCCAACTTGCTGTTCCGTTTGGGCAAAAAAAAGGAGGCCATTAAAATTGAAACGGAGGCCTTGAATAAATCAGAACCTCAACAAAAGGAAGATTATCAAGCGACGCTGGATAAGATGAAGCGGGGAAAGTTGTAATCTTTAGTTCTTGAAAAAAGAGCGTGCAGATGGGAGATTTGTACGCTCTTTTTTTTGACCCCTGGTAACTAAATGTACAGGGCTACTCGAAGGTCAGGAGTAAAAAAAAATTACCTTCAAAAAGCCAACCTAAATTTCCGCCTACCCCAACGAATAAATCAATACAATCGCAATAATCACCAGCACAATCGCTGCCAAAGTAAAATAAAAAGAATTGTTCGATCGGTAAGTATTGTACATCAGTTCCATGGCGTCACGCCATTCTAGTTTACGGCCAAGTGGCTCGTTTACCATCACAAAATATTTGGGTTGACCGAGCCGGACTTGATCCCCATGTTTTTTAAGGACAAAGAAGTTTTTGTCGCTAAATGCTAAGTCGTAGAGCTCGTTTTCATCGTGCTCAAGGAGGAGCTTATTGGAGGATTCTATCAATCGCCAAGTGCCTGCCGTTACGTTACCATTGACAGAGCGAAGGTATTCGCCCTCTTTTTGAAAAAAATGCAATACTACATCGTGGAAGTCATCGTCATCGCTAAATTCCAACCAAGAGCGGCTGATGAAAACGCCTTCTTTTAAATCTTCTCCCCAGGGCTTTACCACCGGAATAAGCTTGTCCAAATACTTGGCAAGCGAATCTGCATGCGGCATCTCCGAGCTAAAGGCTTTGCCTAGCGTATCGAGCGACTTGAGTTTGAGCAAAAGTCTATTTTTTGATGAGCTCCAAAGATATACAAATTGCTGGACGCTTCACAACGAATAAAAAAAACTACCTCGCTCACCTGCTCCGTTGTTCCCGTCAATAGCTCACTTATTCACCATTTATCATTTCCTCATCAGTTCCAAGTACTGCGTTTCCGAAAGTACTTAGGGTTGACGATCAACAGGCCAAACGACTCGCCGTGTTCTTTTTCATTGCTGGAATGGTGCGCGCCGTGCGCCCGCAAGATGGCGCGGGAGTACCAAGTATCCAACTGCCGGAACCATTTGAAGCGCTGGTGGATGTATACGTCGTGGATCAAAAAATAGATCAGGCCATAAATGGAAATGCCGATGCCTACAAACAACAACCAGCGTTGTGGCGTCGCCAAGCCCAAGATGTAAGAGGTAGCACTGGGAATGGCAAATACCAAAAAGAACTAGTC